>CAIZWU010000001.1 GCA_903936775.1 uncultured bacterium
AGCTTCGATAGTCGCTACTGGGGTTGTGTTCCTGCGACTGCCATCTATGGAAAGGTCACCATGATTTACTACCCATTTAGCAGGGCAGGAAGGTTGCCACGCCCATGACACAAGCCGAATGACCATGGTTATCATTGGGCGCAGCCCCGATGATAACGGTTGTTGAACGATTCGCGGACCGCCTTCCCCGGGGTAACGGGGCAGACCCGGCATCCCGCCTTGCCCTCACTGGGGAAAGCTTCCGGCCGCTTCTCCTCTGCCAGGACGGTCCAGGGACGGTTGCCGGGTCCCTCAGGGGATGATTTTCCGCGCGGGAGGTCTTTTTGCCGGCACCACGGGCGCTGCCACTGCTGGTTCCGGCAGGGGGATAGGGCTGGCGATGGGTGTCCTGACTGGTTTTCGGTGACGCAGGGCCATGCTCCGCCGGGGCCGGGTCTGTCGTGTTTCGCACACGGCGGGACCGGCGGGGCGGAAAGAGATGGAACGTGGCAGATCATGTCAGACAGGCCTGGGACGCGATCCCGGGCGGGGGCCGGGCGCGGGGGCGCAGGGCGTGCAGGAACTTCATGGCACTGCCACAGGCGGGACAACAGATCTCCGGTTTGTCAGGAAGCCTCAACGCCGCCCCTCCGGCCCGCAGCAGGCCGCGCACCCGGGTATACCGCTCCCTGGCCGCGGCACTGAGCCAGCCGAAGTGCCGCACCCGCATGAGCCGGAGCGCAGCGGAGACAGACGGCGACGAAGGAGTTGCCCCGCAGGGGTGAACGGAGTGAATCAACCCGCGCGGCAACACATGCTGGAGGAACCGCCGGAGGAACTCCTCCCCGCTCAGCTTGGTGATCTGCGCCTGACCGCTCTCCCGGTCGGTCCAGCGGAAGCTCACGCTGTCCTCATCCACCGCCGTGATCCGCGAGGCATCCAGCGCGGTCTTCTGGCACGTACCGCGCCACATACTCAAACGCCCTCTCTCCGCTGCCTACTTCCCGCGCATCGGCGTTCCATGGTCGGCGCCACACCTGGTGAGGCAGGCTGAGGTAGAGTTTGAGCCGATGCCCCCGGGAGGGGCTGAGACAGACAGCGACGCAGAAGCTGCCCCGCAGGGGTGAAGGAGCCGTGGGGCGGCGACTGAATCATTTCGGCAGCCTTCAGCGCGGATCGGAACCGGTTGCGCATCCGCACCGCCAACGGCTTGGCCGGCACGAGGATATTGGGATGCCGTGGCCGCACCCAGCCGGTGGAGGTCAGGGCTCCGCCGGGGACGAGGTAATGGATGTGAGGATGATAGCGCAGATCCCGCGTCCACGTCTGCAGGATGCCGGACATGCCCAGCTCCCCGCCGAGGTGCTGCGGGTCCGCCGCCAGATCGCCCAGGGCACCGGCGCTTTCGCGGAACAACAGGGTATAGCATAACTTCTGGTGACGGCGGAACAGCTCCCGGAACTCTGAGGGCACGGTGAACGTGATCATGTGGTAGGGCACCGGCAGGAGGCGCGCCTTCTGCCGTGCCTCCCACTCCTTGCTGTGGTGCTGTCCACAGGCATTGCAGGCCCGATGCCCGCAGGACACCGGATGTGGTTCCACCTTCCCGCAGTCCCCGCAACGGTAATACACCATGCCCGCCTCCGGGGTGCGGCAACGCAGCACCGCCTCCGCCGCACGCACGTGCGCCGCAGGGATGTCCTGACGGAACTTCGCCCGGTAGCCGGGCCAGAACCGCCGGAAGATGCCGGCAAGGGTGAACACCAGGGAAGCGGTCAGGAGACAGCAGTCAGCGGGCTGGCGGGGCGATGGGAGGAAGGGTCGGACGCGCCAGCCCCGCTGCCATGCGGGCCACCGCCTCCTGGGTCTGCGCTTCGGATACCGCCGTGAGGTGCGCGTAGACGAGGGTCTGCTCCAGCGAGGCATGCCCCAGATAGGCACTCACATAGCGCAGGCTGACGCCCTCCTCCAACAGATGGGTCGCATAGCTGTGCCGCAGGGTGTGGATGGTGGCTGGTTTGGCCACCCCGCTGGCGGCAAGGGCAATCCGCCACACATTCTGCAGGGCGCTGGTACTGACCGGATGGTCCGCCCGCTGCCATTGCTCCCGCTGAATCCGTGCCTGCTCCAGCGGATCCGGGCGCAGGGTGCTATTCCACGAATGACCCATCGCCGGAAAGAGGAAGCGCGGATGCCGGTGGTGGCGGTACCACTGCCCGGGGAGCGCCAGCGCCGCCTCCGGCAACGGGACCATCCAGCCGAAGCCCCGGGGAGGGGCAGAGACAGACAGCGACGCAGGAGCGGCCCCGCAGGGGTGAAGGAGCCGTGGGGCGGCGACTGAATCAATCCTTGCCGCCTTTGCCCTCCCTGACATGCAGCCGCCCCTCGTTCCGCTGGATGTCCCGCACCTCCACCTGCAGGGCTTCGCTCAGGCGCAGCCCGCACAGATAGATCAGGGTCAGCGGGGCGAGATACCGCAGTTCCCGGACCTGATCCAGAATCAGCCTCACTTCATCGCGCGACAACACCACCGGAAGCCGCTCCCGGTCCTTGGCCTTGACGTGCGAGAAGACCTTCCAGTCCGTCCGGCCCAGCAGTTCCAGATAAAAGCACCCCAGCGAAGCCCGCGCCTGACGCAGCGTGGGCGGCGCATACTTCCGTTCCCTCACCAGATACAGGAAATAATCCCTGACATGCTCCTCCGTAAGCTCCGCCGGGTCCCCCCTCCCCCATGCCGTCAGCGGCCGGAGCATGCAGAGATAACTTTCCACCGTGCGCGCCGACAGCCCTTTCAACTGGACATGCCCGGTAAAACGGACTACGGAAGGATAGGACAGTTCAACAGATGTTTTTTCATAGGCCTGCAATCTCCCACCCGCCGAAGCCATGGCAAGCCCCCTCTTTCACGCCAAAACCCACCCACCCGCGAAGCGCTTGAGCCTGGCGAACTCGAATTGATCCGTAGATGGAAATTCACGAACGACCTCAGTGGTCAATTTCGGAAGGGCGGCCCGAAGAGAATCCGCGAGCAGCATGGAGCCGGCGTAGTGCTTGTGCTGGCCCCATGCGTGCGTGTCTGGGCCGGCGAGAAAGAGGATGTCCGCGGCGGGAAGGCCGGCGGGGGCGCACACCACGGCGGCGGTCAGAAGCAGTCGTCTCATAAGAGATGGAGAAAGGTTCTGTTTATTCCAGCACCGCGCTGGCCGCCACGTATGTGACCGATCTTGCGGGAAGCGTGACTTCCACCACCGCCTCCTGCGAACGGTTCAGCGCGAGAACCCGGGCGGGCTCGTCATTGATCCGGATACTGGCTTTGTTCATCAGACCGGCGTAGTAGAGCGGAATGGTAATGCGACGGGTGAGTGGCTGGTCGAGAGCGTTGAACAGCAGTGCCAGTGCTGGCGTGGGGAGAGTTGGATTCACATGGATCCAGCCATCCCAGTCCCGCCCATCGGCACGCCGCAGCGGGACCAATTCGCTGTCGAGAATGGCCCGGTTCGCTTTGTAGAAGTCGACGCGTTTCTTTACTTCGGCCATGGTCTCCGGCGAATCATAGAGCCGTGTGCCGCGCACGACTCCGGTCACCCCGCCGCCGAGCAGGCTGGCGAGGCGCAGGCTGTAGTCCGCCCGGTGCTGATCCAGCGGCTCGTAGGTGGCGGCGGCACCGCCCCCGTGATACTGGGTGAGCGGCAGATGCATCCAGCCCATGGCGGGCAGCTTGTAGCGGGTTCCGTCCACGATGTTTTGGCGCTCGATGATTTCCTGCATGGCGCGGGGCAGCGACCAGTTGTCCTCGCGGTAGCCCATGGAGCAGCGATTGGAACCGTGGAGAAAATACCAGTCAGGCACATTGAGATAAATGCCTTCACTGCGGCACCACTGATAGTAGCGGGTGATGGCCTCCCACTGATTCCACCGTGAATCGGCCAGTCCCTTGTGGCCGGGGTGCGTGGTGCCGGCGCAGACATCGCCGGGGTAGCTGCCATCATGCTCATGCACGCGGAAACCTGCGGCGGTGAGGTTTCGTTGCAGCAAGTCAAAGTGATCCAGCCCCCACTGACTGCAGAGACACGGCGCGTTCCCGAACTTCGCAATGCCGCCTGGCTTGCCGGTCTTCGGATTGATCACATCCTGCTCATCATTGATGCGGCGACTGGAGAGCAGCGAGTAGGTGCCCACGCTGATGCTTTTCGCGGCAGCGTAGTCGCTGACTTCCGCTTTATATCTGGCGAAGTAAGCGGCCTCGGTGCTCTCGAGGTTGAATCCGCTGCCGAAACTGAGGATGAGCATCTCGAAGCCGGTAGCCGCCATCTGATCAATGGCCGCCCGGCAACTGGCGATGTCGCTTTTCACCAGGTGAAACATCAGCGGATTCTCCAAGGTCCATGGCGCGATGGTCCGGTAAAGCCGTCCCAAGGCGAGCGAGTTGCGGTTCGCCTCACCATTGGTCAGCGGCATGATCCACAGGCGGAAGCTGGTGAGCGACTCACCGGGCTTCAATTCCCGCGCCGGGCCCTGCGGCGGTGCCACATTGAGCACACAGAGGGACTTGTTTCCGTAGTTCGTTTGCGTGAGATGAGCGGCGTCCACCGTCCACTGAACGGTCTGGATCTGCGCCGCGTCATTCGACATCGCCCCCAGCGTGTAGTCTGTTTCCACATGCAGCGGCGGAACTTTGAAGCGCCACGGGTCCTCCACATCTGCATCCGCCTCAGTCGTGTGCAGTTCCTCCAGCTTGAAGGAGTCCAGCATGATGGGGAAGGTTCCCCTGTTCGTGACGGTGAGCCATTTGGAGACGCAGGGCAGGCCATCGTAGATTTCAAAGTGGACGGCCGTCTCGACATCCTGCGCGGGCGAGCCATCCGGGCCGCGATAAGTGAAGACAACTTCCTTGCCCTGCGGTGGCCACTGCAGGGACTGGCTGATCCAGCCGGCATTGCGCTTCCACGGAAAACGCTCGCGGCAGGAACCGTCCGTAGTGCCCGTGAGGCGAAACGCTTTCTCCACTGGCTTGAGCGACGGTATCTCGGTGGCCGCGAGGAAATTGCTGCTCCGCTGCCCCGTCAGGCCTCCCACAGGATAGACCACACCATTGAGTGTGACGCTGGCCTCGGGACCGGTGGCCCGGAGAAACTCGTGCCCGGTCGGCTCATCGCGCACACTGACGCGCGCCACCGCCGGAGCCAAACGCCACTGGACGGACAGCAGGCCGTTCGAGAGAGTGAGGTTCTGGTTGTTGTCACTGCGATGGAGCGTGGCGGCCGGAGGCTTTGCATCGAGGAGCCAGTCGCCCGTGAGCGAGGGCGACAGCTGCGCAAGGCAAGGCTGGAGGAGAAGGGCGAAGACTGCTGTGGTTCTTGGAATCATGTTGGAATAATTGGACCGCGGATGGCGGGGATGGCGCGGATATTGCTGGGGGCGGGAATTCATTATCTCAAGCTGCCCGCAAAACCAGCGTCATCCGCCGTTAATCCCCCACCTTTCCGCGGAGGTAGAATCGGGTGACTCCCGGCGGAGCGGGCACGGCAAGGGTCAGTCGTTCCACCGTGCCGCTGACCGGTGCGCGGCTGAGCAGGGTGGCATTTGGGGGCTGCCATGTGGCGGGGACGAGGTCGGCAGCACGCTCCAGCGTGAGGGATGCCTGAGCAGAGGCGTCGCGTTCGAGCGTGACCGTGAAGAGCCGCCGACTCCATCGCTGGCTGCAGTGGGGGCACCCCTGGAGCCGAGGGCGAAGTCCAAAAGATCATCCACTCCATTATTGTCCGTATCGGCTCGGGCGCTGCTGCCGATCCACCGTTTGAAGGCGCGGGAGAAACCCACTTCCCGGGCGATGGACTCCACGGTTTCCTGC
>CAIZWU010000002.1 GCA_903936775.1 uncultured bacterium
GCCACGGAGAAGAACCGCAAGGTAGCGATGCGGTTTGCGGACGAATTGGAGGGGGCACACCATCGGCGCATGACGGCTTCGCAGGTTTCGCGGGTCTTCAGTGGGCTGGTGAAGGAGTTGACCGGCGAGGAAATGGCATCGGCCACGGTGCGCGGGTTTTTGGATGGGTATCTCAAGCGCCGGGACGGAGAGCTAAAGGGAAGCTCTCTGGCGGGCTACAAAGGAGTGGCCAAGGTGTTTCTCGAGTGGTTGGGACCGGCAGCGGAGCAGGAGCTTTTCAGGGTCGAGAAGAAGCACATTCTTGAGTTCCGGAACCATCTGACGGCCTCAGTGAGCACCGCTTCAGCCAACAAGTATTTGAAGATCCTGCGCATCTTCTTCAGGGATGCGAAGCGGGACCGGCTGATTTTTGAAAGCTCGTGCGAAGACGTTTCAATCTTGAAGAGGGAGCGGTCGGAGGGAACGCGCCGTGGCTTCAACCTGGACGAGCTGAGGGTGGTGATGCGGGAAACCGAGGGCACGGAATGGGTATCCTTGGTTCGGTTCGGCCTCTACACGGGCCAGCGGCTGGGTGACCTTGCCGGACTACGGTGGTCAAATGTGGATCTGGTGCATGATGAAATCCGCATCACGACGGGGAAGACAGGGCGCGTGGTGATCGTGCCGCTGTGCGCTCCCCTGAAAGAGCATATCCTCACCCTGCCGGGCAGTGACAAGCCGAATGGGCCGGTGCATCCGAGGGCGTCCGGATTGGGGGTAAATGCTCTGTCCCGTGAGTTTGGGGAAGTGCTGGGCCGCTGCGGATTCCGGGCCGCTGTCACTCACGGGAAGACCAAGGAGGGCAGAGCCGCAAAACGGGCCGTGAATGAACTGAGTTTCCATTCCTTGAGGCACAGCGCCGTCAGCATGATGAAGAACGCCGGGATCTCGCCTGCGGTGGTACAAGACCTCGTGGGTCACGAAAGCGCGGCCATGAGTGCGCACTACACGCACATCGAGAGCGATGCCAAGCGCAAGGCGCTGGATACGCTACCGGTGATTTGAGGGCGACCCGCGGGTGAGGCCGGGCGGAAACTTGCGGGTCTTGCTGATGTAGAAGGAAAGAAAGAGTCATTCCCCCTTTTTCTTTTTACCGGTTTTTTTCTCTTTCCCCCCTTGTTTCCTGAGGGTTTTTTAACGGACGGATTCCCTTCTACGCGCCTCTCGTTCAAGTATTGGCGGGCAAATCCGCCCCCCGGCCTTGTCCGGCCGTCCTATCGAAAGCGGGCTTGAATCCGTCCGTCCGGGATATCGTCCATCGGCTTGATGATACGGGAACTGCCCCAGCAGGAGGATGACCGGCATAATTGACGCCGAGGACTACTGAGGCCACTATTGTTTCCCATGACTACAAACCCCAAAACTTCCGTACCTCGCAGGGATGAGGTCACCCGTCAGTCCGTCCCCACCCCGGACGGAAAGAAAGCTGAATCGCTGCCCGCGCCCCCAGACTTATCTTCCAAGGAAGAAGCCATAGCTTGGAATTCCGAGAAACGGCAGGATGAAGTGTTGCTGGTGGCGGGCAAACTTCTGAAGCAAGTGCTATCGATGCCGCAATGGAAGCAACAAATGGACCTCGCAAAACTGGCCGTGGAAATTGCGAGGGGTAAGCCGGACACGACGCCGCGATCCTGCATCCGGGAAGCCAGCGAACTGATGCTGGCGGCGGCTGATGAAATGGAATGGATGAGACACGGGAAAGCCGAGGAGGAACGCCTTCAACGTGAAGAACAGGTGGACCTGGGAATAGAAAGAGCGTTGGCAGTTCCACTGCCCGCGGAATGGGCGGAGTTGGTGCCGTGGGAAACGCTGTGCTACGCAGGAAGGAACGTTGAGCCGGATTCCTTGGTCTTTCCGGACGGGACGGAATTTGCAGCCTACAGCAAAGCCGATACGCTCAAGAAATTAGCTGAAAAGCACTTCAATGGCACCGGCAATTTAGACGGATGGATGGACAAGGCCAGGAAGGGGCTTTTACGGAAGTTTGACTTGCATCCACTCGCTCTTTTGAGGGCGAAAAAGGGTCGGAAAACTAAATGTCAAGTAGCTGCGGGGTAAATTTCCCACAAGAGTAATGGCCGATCTGACCCGAAATCCCGGATTCTAACTTCCGGTTGCCCCGGGCAGCCGGGGCATTGCCCCAAAACAGGTCATATTTTCCCGCTGTTGCCCCGGATGAGGGCTAATTTTTGGGAATTTTCCCCGAATCGGGCTGGGCTTGCCCCGAGGATACAACACGCGGCCGAAATTTGGCTAGGGTGGTGTGCATATTGCCGGTGTCATCAAGACATCCCAATGCGTCATGCAAAACACACCACCCCAAAAAACAACATCATCCACGGCCAAGGGCGGACCGGTGGATCTCTCGACGAGCCGCCCATCCCTTGCCGGAAATCCGATCAAGGGTGCAGAGAGCCGCTTCACGCCGTCCCATCTGACGGAGTGTGAATTCTTCCGCCTCCCTGCGCCTTGTGGCAGGTGCCAATTAACCAACCTGAGCCGGACGGCCCTTGCTGAAGCGGCTGAGGCCGCTGGAGCCCTGATCCGGGTAAGGCTTCCGGGTAAAGTGCGCGGCAGCGTGCTGATCGATAAGGCGCGCCTTTTGGAGCACCTGCGCAGCCTGGCTGTAACCGGAACGGAGGTATCCCAGTGAGAACCTACGAGGAGAACTCACGCCAGGCCTTCCGGTGCCGGGACGGACGCCATTTGGAAATACTCCACGGTCCATCCGGTGGGCGGACCTGCTACTGGATTCCGTTCGAGAGCCGGATGGAAATCTCCTCCCTGCTGGCCGGGCTGGAAGCCAAGAACTGGTGGCAGGGATATTCGCACAGCATGGGATTTCTCTGGCACGTCAATGTGATGCGGGAGGTAGCCGGTTTGCGCCGTCTGGCCTTGGATCCCTGCCGTGTGCATGGTTCAAGTGTGGTGGAATCCCCACCGGGTGGACCTCCGCCTGCCGGAAGCGCCAGATTGAGGAATCCCGAGGACGATAAACGCCCGGATGCGGAAGAAGCCAAGGCCCGCTTTGAGGAAATGCGGAACTACCTTTGCCATGTATGTCCCACCACGGAAGTCCATGATTGAGATTCCTGAGATCAAGCAACGGCTCACGATCCCGGAGGTTTGGAATATGCTGGGCCTGCCGGGGGAGCCGGGGCGGTGTGTCCCGAGTTGCCTGAGGGAGGACCGGCACGCCTCGCTTTCCATTTATGACGAGGGCCGGCGTTGGAAGGATCACGCCACCGCCGCCGGGGGGGACGTGGTGGATTTCATCGCTGCCGCTTTGCAGTGCAGCACGGCGGAGGCGATCCGCTGGGCGCGGGAGCGACTGGGCGGCCTACCAGCGGAAATCCGGCGTCCGTCCGTCCGGGTTCCTATAGGGAGGATGGACGGACGGACGGACGAAACACCTCGCCCTCTGCCAGCTCTGCGGATGGCCCAGTCGGGGGAATTGGCGGCACTGGCAAAGCTGCGGGGCTTTAGTGTTTCCATCCTTGCGGCTGCCCAGGCCGCCGGAGTGCTACAGTTCCTTCCGGCAGAACGTACCTGGGGAGCGCCGAGCTGGGCAGTGACATGCCCGGCGCGGCGCGTGGTGGAAGCCCGGCGCCTGGATGGCCAGCCCTATCCTGAGAGGAAGTGGACGGACGCCACGACTGGTAAAACGCGCATACTGCCGGAAAGAAAGTGCCACGCTTGGGCGGCATCGTCACAGGTGAAGAGCTGGCCGGTGAATCTGGAAGCTGCCTCCCACTGCCGCGCTATTGCCTTCTGTGAAGGGGGGCCTGACTTATTGGCGGCATTGCACCTGGTCACAATCGAGGACGCATCAGATGTTGGCGTGGTGGCCATGCTGGGGGCGGCTAATACCCGGATAGCCCATGAGGCGCTGCCTTATTTCCGGGGGAAAAGGGTGCGGCTGTTTCCTCACGCCGACAATGCGGGCTGGGCTGCGGTGCGCGAGTGGACCCGCACCTTGAGGGAAGCCGGTGCCGACGTGGACGCCTTCTCGCTGGCCCGGCTGGAAAGGCACGACGGCAAGCCGGGGAAGGACCTCAACGACCTTTTGAGGATAGGGACGGACACATGGAAACGCTTCCCGGAATTTCGGGCGGTTCTGCCTTAAAACATCTATAACATAATGAAAAACTTATCTGCCCCGCTTGACGCGGGAAGCACCCAAGCGCCGGAAATGCCGGGCACTTATGATCCTGATCCGCCCGTCGCCGCTCCGAAGATTGGGAAGAAGCGCCGGGAATCAGTGCTGCATGTCCTGACGCTTTCAGACGTACTGAATTACGAACCCGCGCCGGGATCCCTGCTGGTGGGGGACGGTGTGCTGGAGGCCGGTGGTACCACCTTATTGTTTGGTCCGCCCGGTTCCTTAAAGGGCTTTGCCATCGGCCACCTGATGGCCTGCGGAGCACGGGGCGGCGGAACATGGATGGGCTACAAGGTGAACTGCCAATTCGCCAGCCTGTGGATCAATTGTGAAAATGGCCGACGGCGGCTGATGAAGCAATTCAATGCCATGGATCTTCCGGCCGATGCAGGGCAATTCATCTTCAACACTGACATCCCGGAAGTGTGGAGCGTGACCGATGGCCGTTTTGTCGAAGAGCTGAAGGAGACTATTCTGGCAAACGGGATCAAATTGGTGGTCTTCGACACGGTCAGCAGTTTCACGCCAGACGAAATGGCGAAGGACTTTGCTGCCTTCTTTGCGGGGCTGAATGCCGTGTTTCAAACTTTGCCGTGGAAGGTAGCGGTCCTGCTGGTGCACCACGCCCGGAAACCCAAGGACGGGGACCGCAGCGCACGTGGCCTTCTCCATACCATCAGCGGGCACCAGACGTTGCAGCGGCGCAGCCGGTGCATCCTCTTTATGGGACGCGTGACTGATGCCCTGGACGAAAGGCGAATCGTAAGTGTGTGCCTGAAGTGCTCCGACTCCGAAGTGGAGGAAGGCCGGAAAATCGCCGTGACGCTCAACCAGCGGAGCGAGATGGAAGAGATTCCGGACTTCGATTGGTCGGAGTGGGCGGCTGGCACCGTGAACGGCGGGGGTAAAAAGGGTCCGGCGGTGTCACTGGAACATCTGCGGACCGTATTTGAGAATGGAGAAAAATGGATGAGGCGGTCGGAAGCCAGGGACACCTTGATGGAGGTGGCAGGTGTAGGCCGCTCCACCGCGTACGACGCCTTGAGCAATGATGGCGATTACGGCGAATGGATCAGGGAAAATTCCATAACCAAAAAGATTTCGATTCGTCAATCCAAGTAAAAGGGGCGTTTTGCCCACTGGCCCGGGTCCATAAAAGACCCGCAGATCGATCGCCAGCAGCGTCCTGAGCAGGGGTTTTGGCTGGTAAAGAGGGGCGCAATCAATGGACTCTTCGTCAGGCTTTCTTCTTGGCGTGGCCATTCAGATACCACTCGAACAGCCGGGCAAAGAACTCCTTCGAGACTTCCTCGTCATCACTGACCTTTTTGTAGAACTTGAAGTTGTCGTTCACCAGGTCCTCAAAAGCGTCTTCTGCCACCTGCCGGAACGTCGCCGCCACCGCATGCGGCGCGCCATTCTTCAGCTGCTGCTGCAGGGCCTCATCCTCGCTGATCTTTTTCTCCAATTGCTTGATCACCATGATCTCGTCTTCGCTGAAGGAGGTGTTGAAGCGAGTGTTGAGGTCTTCGATGATCTTCGAGAGCGCCTCCCGCTCCTCTTCCGACAGGGCCGCGCCGCCGCCGTAGTTGAGCGGGTCCACCTTGGTTTCGCCGCGCTTGAGGCCGATGTCCTTTTTCTCCTTCTGGCGCACCGCCAGTTTCTCCATGTCCACCATGCCGAGGACCTCCAGCGGGCCCTCGCCTTTCTTGGCGGGCAGCAGGGGCAGGAGGAAGCGCAGGAATACGAAGAGCTTCTCCAGCCCGGTATCCCGCAGCGGCACCAAGTGGGAGATGAACGCATACAGCTTCACGAAATCCCGCGCCTTCGACTTATAGTCCACCTTGTCTTCTTCGGGCTGCGCCTGCCACGTCTTGGCCACCGGGTTGGTCACGCCTTGCAGTAGCTCCAGCTTTGGCTTGGCGGCGAACCACTGCTTGGCGAACGCCTCCAGATCCGCCGCCGTATGAATCGCGAATTTATCCAGATCGGTGCGGATGTTGTAGAGCTGGTTCGGGTCGGTCTCCTTGGAGAGCGTGACGCGGTCGTAGAAGGGCTGGAAGCCCTTCTCGATGTCCTCGGCACTGTTCTCGAAATCCAGCACGAAGGTTTCCTCCTTGCCCGCCGTGGTGCGGTTTAGGCGGGAGAGAGTTTGCACGCAGGCCACGCCGCTGAATTGGTTTAATTTTGTAAATCGGTGTAGGGTGTAGGCCTCCTTAAGTTGGTGCCTGAATGAAGGATGCCTGTGGGAAGCCGAGGAAGATGGCGCGAGACTACCAAAGGCACGAAGTTCCACCGGAACTCGGCAGAACGCCCCACTTTAACGGGCTTTTTGGGATTCCGGGCCAATGACATATTTGAAGGCCTGATAGGTGCCATTCGCGTGCATGAGGGGGACGCTCATGGCGCTGCCATATGTGTTGATCCCGCCCGTGGTGGTGGCGGTTCCATTCGTGTAGGCATTGTTTCCGACAAACTGAGTGTCGGCCCGCATGGTGGTCGCTGCATTCAGGGTGCTGTATGAGTTCATCGAACTGTAGGTTCCACGGTATTCCTTGCCCTCGTTCACAATAATCAGGCCATCGGCCCCCTTCGCTTTGGCTTGGCGTGCTACCGCGCTGGAGCGCATGGCCATGGGTATAACGCCGCCGGGTCGGGAGGCTTCGATCAGGCCGACAATCCGATAAGGGCGGTTTGGGGTGCCATACGACCAAACTTCGATGCCTTCCACGGTTTCACAAGCGCCTCCCGGCCTACCTGGACTCCGCCGCCTTGCCACGTTTTGTGTTTCGTCGTGCAGCTAATCAAAGTTGAGGCACCGGCAGCAGGGATAGGAATGGGATGGGCTTCATTTTGACCACCACACTGAGACTCCCTGACAATAAGTCAAGGCATAGGAGGTATAGGTCATGTCTGGGAGGTAAGCAGGCGGGGTCGCCTGGGTGGCGTCCGTTCGTCCGGGTTCCATAGGGAGGATGGACGGACGGACGGACGGACGGACGGACGGACGGCCACGGGTAGCGGAAGTGTATTCAAATAAACACTCGCCGAAATTGTGCCGCCAGCAGCGGGGAGCGGCATGGCAGTGATGCGGATAAAATGTGTATTTAGGAAAACAGTTGATTAAATGAATACACAGCGCAGCGTGCAACAATGAACGCCACGCCATCCACCAATCCTTTGCCGGTCGCCATTCTCGTTCGCGTCTCCACCGTGAGGCAGGAAACCAGTCGGCAAATCACTGAACTCCGCGCCCATGCCGAGGCCAAAGGCTGGCACGTGGTGGCGGTTTGCGAAGAATTCGCCGTCTCCGGGCGGGCCGATGAGTGCGAACGGCACGGACTTCATGATGTGGAGGAATTGGCGAGGGCAGGGAAGATCAAGAAAGTGCTGGTGCACGAAGTCTCACGGCTGGCGCGGAGGAACTCCATCGTTCACAAGTTCGTGGAGACGCTGGAAGAGTTGGGCGTGTCCCTCTACTGGCACGCGCAAGGGGTGGAAACGCTCCTTCCTTCAGGCAAACGGAATCCCTCCGCTGCCGTGATGCTGGCCTTGCTGGCAGAGATGGCCCGCAACGAGACGGAAACGCTGCGGGCGCGGATCATGAGCGGACTGGCTGAGGCGCGGCGGAAAGGCAGCAAGCTGGGCCGGCCCGAGGGCACCGGCTACGATGCCAAGCGGCTCTTGGGGGAGCACAAGGACATCGTGAAGCTCTTGAAGGCAGGCTACAGCATCCGCAAGACGGCCAAGCTGGCCACGCACAAGGACGGCAAACGGAAGGGGCAGCCCAAGGGCACTTCCACCGTTCAGCGCGTAGCGGCGGCAATGAAGGAACTGGGAGCGGCGGGGACCTGAGTCGGACTACGGGGTGACCGTCTGGGCTCCGTGGGGAGGACGGAACGCGCACAACCTCTGGGCATCCTGTGGACCGTAAGAAAAAGTGATATCAACCAGCCCGAAGGAAAGACTGGGCGATAGTGGAAGCAGAAAAAATGGGTTTAACTTCGGGGAGAGCGCCAACTTTGATGTTTCGGGACGAAGGCTTCTTTCCTGTGAGTCGAATCATGGATGCGTCTCGGGATGTGGTGGCCAAGAAAGCTTCGAACCCACCAGGTAGATGCGACAAGTGTTGATGTTTTTTAAGATTGAGGAAAAGGCGGGTGATTTTGAAGGCGCTTTCCTCGCAATTTGGTTCTTGTCTTTTACTATACTCTTCTGCTCATATAGCATTTTCTAATATTTTGAAGGCTGCCTCCTTATCTTTTCTCAGTTTTTCCTCCGCTCCCAGATTCATGAATCAATGCGTCCGCGGCGGACTTCAGTCTCTAACTGCTTTTCTTTCTCTGCTCGCTACCTGTTTGCCAGCCTTCCCGCAAGGGCCGGGCTCCTTGGACACGCCCTTCAATACTGCCGTCAGCGGCGGTGAAGGCCATGTGATGGCCACGGCGGTGCTGCCGGATGGGAGGATGATCATCGTCGGCAGCTTCACCACGGTGGGTGGGGTGGCACATGAAAACATAGCCAAGCTTCATGCCGACGGCAGTGTGGATGCCAGCTTCACTGCCAGCACGGATGCAGCCGTCAATAGCGTGGCGGTGCAGGCGGATGGCAAGATGGTACTTGGCGGCAGGTTCACCAGCGTGAACGGAAGCGTGGTAAGCACGACGACCGGGGTGAACCGGATCGCACGGCTGAATGCGGACGGGACGCTTGACACGACCTTCAATGCCAGTGGCGGCATCGGCCTGGGTGGGGCGAACAACTTCATCTATTGCGTGGTGGTGCAAGCAGATGGCAAGCTGGTGCTCGGCGGCAACTTTACCAGCATAAACGGCAGTGAGGAGAGCACGACAACAGGGGTGAATTTCATTGCGCGGCTGAATCCGGATGGGACGCGGGACACAGCGTTCAATGCCAGTGGCGGCACCGGACTGGGCGGGGCGAATAACACCGTTCATAGTGTAGCGGTACAGTCGGATGGCAAGCTGGTGCTCGGCGGCTTCTTCACCAGCGTGAACGGCAGTGCGCTAAGCACGGCGACCGGGGTGAACCGGATCGCACGGCTGAATCCAGACGGGACGCGGGACACGGCTTTCAATACGAGCGGCGGCACCGGCCTGGGCGGGGCGAATACCTCCGTCTTGAGCGTGGCGGTGCAGGCGGATGGCAAGCTGGTGCTGGGTGGTGGCTTCACCAGGATGAACGGAAGTGCGCTGAGCACGGCTACCGGGGTGAACCGGATCGCGCGGCTGAATGCCGACGGGACGCGGGACACAGCCTTCAACACCAGCGGCGGCACCGGCCTGGGTGGGGCGAATAGCGAAGTCCGCACCGTTGCGGTGCAGACAGACGGCAAGCTGCTGCTCGGCGGTGGCTTCACCAGCGTGAATGGCAGTGCGCTGAGCGCGACGACTGGGGTAAACAGGATCGCACGGCTGAATGCGGACGGGACGCGTGACACGGCCTTCAACACCAGTGGCATCACCGGCCTGGGTGGCGTGAATGACTTCGTGTACAGCGTGGCGGTGCAGGCGGACGGCAAGCTGCTGCTTGGCGGCAAATACTTCAGCGTGAACGGCACGGCGCGCAGAAGTCTTGCCCGGCTGACCAACGACGAGGCCACCCAGAGCCTCACCGCAGCGGGTACTAAGCAGGTGCTTTGGACCCGCAGCGGTGCCGGGCCGGAGCTTTCGGCGACTACCTTTGACCAGAGCACGGACGGCGGGACGAGCTGGACTGCCCTCGGCAGCGGCACGCGCGTCGTGGGAACCATGGCGAACTGGCAGCTCAGCGGCCTCAACCTCCCCGGCACTGTCAGCGTCCGCGCCCGTGGCCGCACCACCAGTAGCAGTTACAGCGGAAGCTCGGGTCTCATCGAGCAAATCGCCGCCTTCACTGGCCTGACCACCAATCCGCCGCCTCCCATCGTGACCCTGAATACGGCGAACCTCTTCAGCAACACTCTCAGCTTGACCCTCACTGGCACCAACTTCGATGCCATCACCCCTGGGAACAACACCGTGATTTTTATCCCCGCAGGCACCGGCAGTGTGACCGCCTCGACGGCAACCTCTTTGACTGTGACCAGCCTCAGCGGCCTGACGCCCGGTGCTTTGCATGCCGTCGTCACCACCAACGGCCAAAACAATGGAGCCGCCGTGCAGGTCGCCACCGTCATTCCTCCTCCTGCACCTGTAGTGACGCTAAACGCAGCGAATCTCCTCACCAACGCTACGACGCTCACCATCACTGGCACGAACTTCGATACCTTTACCCCCGGAAACAACACCGTGACGTTCACCCCCGCAGGCACCGGCAGCGTGACCGCTTCGACCGCAACCTCTTTGACTGTGACCGGCCTGAGCGGCCTGACGCCCGGCGCACTGCATGCCGTCGTCACCACCAACGGCCAAAACAGCGGAGCCGCCGTCCAAGTCGCCACAGTCTTCGTCACACCTGCGGGCTTTCTGGACACGGCGTTTAATACCGCCGTCAGCGGAGTTGGCCACTATGTGGCGGCCACGGCGGTGCTGCCGGATGGGAGGATGATCATCGGCGGCAGCTTTAACACCGTCGGTGGGATGGCGCATGAGAACATCGCCCGGCTGCATGCCGACGGCAGCGTGGATGCCAGCTTCACTGCGAGCGCGAATGGTACCGTATTTTGCGTGGCAGTGCAGGCGGATGGCAAGCTGGTCCTCGGCGGTGGCTTCACCCGCGTGAACGGCAGCGAGGAGAGCCCGGCGACCGGGGTGAACTGCATCGCGCGACTGAATGCGGACGGGACGCGGGACACGGCCTTCAACGCCAGCGCTGGCATCGGCTTGGGTGGGGCGAATGACTTCGTCTATGGTGTGGCGGTGCAGGCGGATGGCAAGCTGGTACTCGGCGGTTACTTTACCAGCGTGAACGGCAGTGCGCTGAGCACGGCGACGGGGGTGAACCGGATCGCGCGGCTGAATGCGGACGGGACGCTGGATACGGCCTTCAACGCCAGCGGCGGCACCGGTCTGGGCGGGGCCAATAAGACCGTCAATAGCGTTGCGTTGCAGGCGGATGGCAAGCTGGTGCTGGGTGGGGAATTCACCAGCATGAACGGCAGTGCGCTGAGCGCGACGACGGGGGTGAACCGGATCGCGCGGCTAAATGCGGACGGGACGCTGGACACGGCCTTCAACGCCAGCGGCAGCACCGGCTTGGGCGGGGCGAATGGCTCCGTCTATAGCGTGGCGGTACAGGCAGACGGCAAGCTGGTGCTGGGTGGGGAGTTTACCAGCGTAAACAACAGTGCGGTGAGCACGACGACTGGGGTGAACCGGATCGCGCGGCTGAATGCGGACGGAACGCGGGACACGGATTTCAACACCAGCGATGGCACCGGCCTGGGCGGAGCGAAGGTCTCCGTCTTGAGCGTGGCAGTGCAGGCCGATGGCAAGTTGCTGATCGGCGGTGGATTTACCAGCGTGAACGGTAGCGTGGTAAGCGCAACAACTGGCGTGAATCGGATCACGCGGTTGAATGCGGACGGAACGCGGGACATAACTTTCAATGCCATCGGTGGCATCGGTCTTGGCGGGGCAAACGGCTCCGTCTTTAACGTGACACTACAGGCAGATGGCAAGCTGGTGATCGGCGGCAACTTCACCAGTGTGAACGGCACGGTGCGCGGCAGCCTCGCCCGGCTGATCAATGACGAGGCCACGCAGAGCCTCACTGCGGCGGATACCGCGAGGTTGCTCTGGAACCGCCACGGTGCCGGGCCGGAGCTTTCGGCGACCACCTTTGAGCAGAGCACGGACGGCGGAACCAGCTGGACCGCCCTGGGCAGCGGCACACGCGTGGGCAGCACTGCGAACTGGCAGCTCAGCGGCCTTACCCTCCCCAACACCGTCAGCATCCGCGCTCGTGGCCGCACCACCAGTAGCAATTCAAACGGAAGCTCCGGTCTCGTCGAACAAGTCGCGGCGTTCACCGGACTGAGCACTCCGCCGCCTCCTACCGTGATCCTGAATACGGCGAATCTCCCCATCATCGCAACGACTCTGACCATCACTGGCTCGAACTTCGATGCCGTAGCCCCCGGTAACAACATTGTGGGTTTCACTCCGATGGGCACCGGCACCGTGACCGCCTCGACTGCGACCACTTTAACCGTGACTAGTCTCAGCGGACTGAAGCCCGGCGCTCTGAATGCCATCGTCACCACCAACGGCCAAAGCAGCGGAGACGCCGTGCAGGTGGCTACGGTCAGCCAAGCCATCCAAGACTGGCGGCAGTTCTACTTTGGCAGGCCCGACAACGATGGCAACGCAGCAGACAACTTCGACGCGGATGGTGATGGCCTGGTGAACCTATTGGAATATGCCTTTGGTCTCATTCCCACAAACGGCAGTTCCTTGAGCCTGCCACAGCCTCAAATAATGGGAAATAACTTCACGACCGACTTCACGGGAGTCAGCGGCGTGATCTACGCGGCGGAGTGGAGCAGCTCGCTCCTTCCCGGAGACTGGTTGCCAATTACTGATACTGGCGCCGGCGATCAGCACACGTTCACTATACCCGTCGGCAGCATCCTGCAGCGCTTCATGCGGCTGAGAGTGACCAGGCCATAATGCGGTAAATGTTAAAAACTCCGAAGTCGAAGCCGCCTTCCCCAGCTTGAAAAGTGCAACTAAAGTGCGCCCCATCTGTCAGTGGAAAGAAAAGCGGGTGGAAGCCCACATCATGGTCCCGTTGCTTGGTTACGCCCTGCGTCCGCCTGAGAAAACTCGCTGCCCGTCACGTACCCACCCGTGCGAGAGGGTCTCTACCGTGCATCGGGTTGCCGCAGCCAAGAACAATAGCGGGGACGGCCAAGGCACGCCACGAAAACGGCATAGGGCAGGGGAAGTTCGGGAGGCGCGGGGGGGATGGACGGACGGTTTCGCTCAAGCCCCGAGGAATATGAAGCCGGACGGATCAAAGCATCGACACAACCAACAGGAAACCTGCTCCAGCCGGTGGGCTTGGGGGACTGGATGAGCCTGTACGAGTCAGAAAAAAGGAAGCTCCGAAGTGAACGCCGGGCAGGGGGGGGAGGGGGTCGAGCAGCCGCGATGAAAGCCTCGTTAAATTGGGTTTGTGGCCTCAGAATTTTTCCCTATGAGACATTGGCGTCAAGGACGGTCTATTCTTAGGAAGATTCTTAGAAGCCCCTCGCGAGCGATGTAACTCGTTGATTGTAAAGCTGGCGGAGAGGGAGGGATTCGAACCCTCGGTAACCTTTTGAGCTACGACGCTTTAGCAAAGCGTTGCTTTCGACCACTCAGCCACCTCTCCGGGTTTTACAGCTTTTACCAAACACGGTGAATTCCTGTGCGCCGCTATTAGAGCACCCCACCCCGGCATCGTCAACCCGCTAAAATTCCCCGCAGCAGAAAAAGCCGCATTGAGGATGGGGGCTCACAACCGGCGGGCGCGCAGTCCCCTCCAATGCGAGTAGTCGGCATCGGTTGGGAAGGCCTGGGCGAGGGGACGGAGGTCTTTCCACGGCCATAGTCCCGTGCCGCCGATCAGGCATTCATTCATGCTAGCCACGGTGGTGATGGAGCGGACTTCCGTGAAATTCTCCCGGAAGAAGCGGCGGAACCCGGTTTGCACCCGGCGGTGTCCCGGGCCGGTGACAAGATTGGCCGCGAAGATGCCGCCGGGCTTGAGACTGCGCTGCAAGTCCGGCAACAGGGTCTCCGGGGAAGCCAGGGGGCGCTCCACATCACTGGACGTCACCCCGTAAACATCATCGAAAATCACGTCGAACCGTCGCCGGTTCCGGCGGAGCCATGCGTAGGCATCCCCGGCGATGACTTCGATGCCGATGGCCTCCAGATTCATATAATCGCGGGCCAACTGGATCATGTCCTCATCGAGTTCGATGGCGGTAATTTTCATGTCAGGACAAAGATGCCGCAGCGTCCGCAGGCTGGTGCCGCCGCCCAGTCCCAGCATCAGGAGGGATTGCGGGGCGCCGGTGGGATGGCTCAGAATGCCGGCGGCGATCGCGTCCCAGGCCAGTCCGGTCAGGAATTGATCCCGGCCCCACCAGGCATGAATGGCGCCGGTGACGCGGAATTCCACTTCATGGCCGTCCCCCCAGACGGCGACGGATTGGTGGGCCGTCTGACGGGTTTCGAGATGACGCAGGTTGGCCCAGGGCATAAAACTAAAAATTGGCAGAATCGGGGGCCGCTGGAGCAGGGAAGGGGCTCCTGCCTCACTTCCTCACGATCCAAATATTCCGGTAACGCACGGGGGCCCCATGATCCTGGAAATGCAGTGGTCCGGGTTCCGGTCCTTCAGGGAGCGGGGCCGAAGTGGTGGCGTGGGTTAATTCGACCGCATCCTGAACGAGGACCCCGTTGTGTTTTACGGTCGCTTTGGCGGAGCTGGTTTTCCGGCCGGCGGCGTCGTAGACGGCAGCGGTGTAATCAATGTCGTAGGTCTGCCATGCCAAGGGAGGAAAAGCCATGTTCACCAAGGGGGGCGCGATGGTATAGATGCCCCCACATTCATTATCCTTCCCCTCCAGGCCAAAGCTGTCCAATACTTGCACTTCATAACGTCCCTGGAGATAACATCCGCTATTGCCTCTCCCCTGTCCGCGATGCTCCGGCATGTAGGGGATCGTGAACTCCACATGCACCGTGAAACTGCCCCACTTTTCCTTGGTGGTGATCCCCTGCATCAGGGTTTCGCCATCCAACCGGCCGTTTTCAAAGGCGCCGGCCGAAGTTCCATCAAACAATACGATCCCCCCGGCCGGAGCGGCGGCTCCCAACGCAGGACTGTGCCGTTCGATCCGGCTCAGCGTGCCCTTGGGGAAAATCAGCTTCCCACCCGCCAGGGTGCCGGCCAGACCCGGGAAGGTTACTTTTCCTTGAGAGGCCTGCCCTTTGATCCGGAGGTTCCGGTCCCCCGCAAAGCCGTCCCCGGGCAATCCGCCTGGATAGAGGACGGCTGAGAAGGTCCCGGCGCCTTCCGCCACCAGCTGCACGCCGGTCTTTTTTCCATCCAGTTCCCCCGAATACTCACCCTGCAAGGCAAAGTCAGGGTCTTTTTGGGTGGCTTCCAACACCTCCGTAAACACCCTGCCTTCCGCGGCAGACGCAGCGATGGCAATGAAAGGGAAAACCAGGCAGAATAGGCGGCAGATCATAAGTTTAGACGGGGGATGCCAGCAGAGTAGGGCCGCCCCGGTTCTCCTGTCCAGCCGTTTTACCAACCTCTTGTCCTGGCACAAGTTTTTGGTGACCTCCGGATTGCCATTCACTCCGAGTCGCGGTTGTCCCGTTCCTTCTCCGGAGATGATCACCCCGGTGCTCCATCCATGGTGCCTAGCCAAGACGCTTCGTAGGAGAATCCCCTGTTTTGCATCGCAGCGGTCCAAACCCGGGCCTGAACGCCAGAAACAGCTCGACTATTTTAAGGTGACGAACTATTTTAAAATTTCCATAATAAACTGATTTTTTAGTGTCCCACGCCGTCCTGCGTTGGCCACGGAATGAAAGATCACCCTTTTTTCGGCCATGTTCCTGATTCCCCGTATCATTCGTCCGGTTGCTTTCCTCGTCCTTGGGATGGCCCCGATTCATAGCCTGGTGGCAGCTCCGATCATTTCGGAATTTATGGCGGCCAATAAATCCACCCTTGTCGATGAAGACGGAGCCTACTCGGATTGGATTGAAATCCACAATCCCGATGCGACCGCAGTGGACCTCACTGGTTGGCGGCTCACTGACAACGCGGGCAGCTTGTCCAAATGGACTTTTCCTGCCGTCACATTGGAGCCCGGTGAATTCCGCATCGTATTCGCTTCCTTGAAGAACCGGATCAATCCGGCCGCGAATCTCCACACCAATTTTGCCCTCGGAGCAGGAGGGGAATACCTCGCCCTGATCTCGCCGCTGGGAGTCACGTCCACCGAATTTTCCCCCACCTTCCCACCGCAGGAGAACGACGTCAGCTACGGGGCCGCTTTCTCCTCCACCAACTTGATCACCACCGGACAGTCCGCCCGGTACCTGGTGCCCTCCAGCGGCACGCCCACGACGGCCACCTGGACCGCTGCGGCCTTCAACGACGGCACTTGGGCCAGCGGGGCCACCGGACTGGGATTTGGCCTGCTGGTGCCTGGAATGCTGGTGAAGGAAGTGCAGACCAATTTCGACATGGGCACGCTGGCCGCCCTGGATGCTGCCCTCGCCGGCACGCCCAGCCCGCCCACCCTGACGGCCAATACCCAGATCCGTCCGGTGATCAATTTCCTCGGAGATGGTGGAGACGGGAATTTTCCCAACAATGTTTCCTTTGCGTTGCCGGGCGAAACCCACGGCCTGCGCGCCACCGGGTTTCTCAGTCTCCCGGCCGCCGGTGCGTGGACGCTGGCCGTGAATTCCGATGATGGCTCCCGCCTGCGGTTGGATCTCAACAACGATGGGGATTTCCTGGATGTTGGGGAGACTTTGATTCTGGATGATTCCGGGCATGGCGCCCAGGACCGGTTCGCCACGGTGACGGTGGCCGCCGCCGGGGCCTACCGGATGGAGTTTGTCTATTTTGAAAACTATGGTGGGGATGAGGTGGAACTGTTCGCCCAGGCGGGGACCCATACCAGTTTTAACGCTGGCTTCCGCCTGATCGGCGATACCGCGAATGGTGGCCTGGCCATCTCCACCACCCCGGACGGCTCCAGCGGCGGGGGCTCCGTGATTGCCACCAACCTCTCGGCGGCCATGCTCACCCCGCCCAATTTCCGGAGTTCCTGTTACTCCCGTTCCACCTTCAATCTGGCCAACACCGCTGCCATCAACGCCCTCGCCAGCCTCAATCTGCGTATCAGTTACAATGATGGTTTTGTGGCGTGGCTGAACGGCGTCAAAATTGCCAGCCGCAACGCCCCGGCCGCTCCTGCCTGGGATTCGCTTTCCACCACCAGCCGCGACACTACCCTGTCCCTCACTCCGGAAAACATCAACGTGACCGCTTTCCGTTCCGCCTTGATCGTGGGGGCGAATAAATTGTCGGTGCAGGGGTTGAACGTGGCGGCCAACGATTCCTCCTTCCTCATCCTGCCCACCTTCAGTGGCGGTGCCCTGCAGGCTGGGGGGCCGTTTTTCTTCAAGCAGGCGACGCCCGGCACCTTGAACAACACCCCGACCTCGCTGGGCTTCGTGGCGGATACCACCTTCAGCCACAAACGCGGGATCTACGCCGCACCCTTCACCCTCTCCGTCACCACCGCCACACCCGGGGCGACCCTTTACTATACGCTGGATGGTTCCAAGCCCTCGGCCACCAATGGCACAGCCGTGCTGCCCCTCAACGCCAACACGCCACCGGTGCTCAACCTTTCCATCAACCAAACCCGGGCGGTCCGGGTGGTGGCGGCGAAACTGAATTACGAAACCACCAATGCCGACACCAATACCTATCTGTTTCTGGATACGGTGCTGGCCCAGCCCTCCACTCCGCCGGCCGCCGGTTGGCCGGATGTTCCCGGAGCGACCGCAGGGAAATACGTGCGCAACGGACAGGAATACGATTATGGCATGGACCCTGACATTATTAATTCCGCCAATGCGGCGGTCGGTGGGGTGGCCCAGGTCAAGGCCGCACTCCAGGCCATCCCCAGCGTCTGTGTCACGGTGCCGGTGGACAGCCTGACCGATGCTGCCACGGGGATCTATTCCAATGCCGGCGGCGACGGATTCCAATGGGAACGGGAAGCCAGCATCGAGATGATCAACGACCCCAACACCATCGATCAGGGCTTTCAGGAAAATTGCGGCCTGCGCATCCGCGGGGGCTACTCACGCAGCGGGGACAATCCCAAACACGCCTTCCGCATCCTCTTCCGTGGCGAGTATGGCGCGGGCAAGCTGGATTATCCCCTCTTCAAGGGCGACGACTCCGCCATCACCAGCTTCGACAAGTTCGACATCCAGACCTCCCAGAACTATTCCTGGTCCTTCGGGGGCGACGGTTCCAACACGTTCCTGCGTGAACTGTGGTGCCGCGACACCCAGCGGGCCATGAACCAGCCCGGCACCCGCGGCCGCTTCGTCCATCTTTATCTGAATGGCCTCTACTGGGGGCTCTATCAAATCCAGGAGCGGGCCGAAGCCGACTATGCGGCTGGCTATTTTGGGGGAACGGATCTGGATTACGACGTCGCCAAGGTCGAAGCCGGACCCTACATCGTGAATCCCACCGCCGGCGACCTGAATGCCTGGAATGATCAATGGGCGAAATCGCGCGCCAGTTATTTCATCAACACCAACCGCTCCCCGGTCTCTCCCTACGCGGCCGCCGCCTATACCCAGGCCCAGAAAAACGCCGCCTACTTCAAACTGATGGGCCGGGCCGCCGATGGGATCACTCCCACCGCTGATCCCGTGCTGCTGGATGTCGACAACCTGATCGACTACATGATGATCATCTTTTATTCGGGGAATACCGACGCGCCCCTTTCCGCCTTCCTCGGCAACGAGTCGCCCAACAACTTCTATGCGATGCGGGACCGGCGCGGCGGACATGGCTTTCTCCACATCCAGCATGATGGCGAGCATTCACTCAATGCCGGGTCTGCCGCCTCCGACCGCGTCGGACCATTCAGCGACCCCGTCAGCGGCGGCTGGAACAATGCGACCAAGTCCAATGCCCAATATACCCATCAGGATCTGGCGCCCAATGCGGAATACCGGATCCGCTTTGCCGACCGGGTGCACCGCCACCTGATTGATTCCAAAGGAGCCCTGAACGCCGCAAAGAGCCAAGCCCGTCTGTCCGCCCGCGCCACCGTGGTGGAGAGCGCCATCATCGCGGAGTCTGCCCGCTGGGGGGACTCCAAACTGGGTACCGGATTTCCCCATACCGCAGATACCTGGCGTTCGGCCCGCAACAATCTGCTGGGCTGGTTCAACAACCGCAGTGGAATCCTGCTGACTCAATTCCAGAATGCCGGGCTCTATCCAAATGTCGCGGCGCCAACCATGAGCCCGTCCGGTGGTCCTGTCACCTCCACCACCCCGCTGAGCATGAATGCCGGAGCCTCCACGATTTATTATACAGTCAATGGGACAGACCCCCGCCAGATCGGTGGGACGCTGGCTCCCGGCGCCCAAAGTTATGTGGGCGGAATTCTCTCCACCGTGACTTTTGTGGCAGACGGGTCCTCCGGTGCCACCTGGCGTTATCTGGACAATGGCTCCAATCAGGGCACGGCCTGGCGCCAGCCCGGATTTGTGGACAGCGCCTGGAAAGGCCCCTCGCGTGGGCAGTTCGGTTATGGCGAAGGAGACGAAACCACCGTGGTGGAGGATAATCCCACCGCCGGTTACAACGCTGCCGACTCCAACCGCTACATCACCACCTACTTCCGCACCACCTTCACCGGCGGCACTCTGACAGGCCTTTCCGGGCTGACCCTCAACGTGAAGCGGGATGACGGGATCGTGGTTTACCTCAATGGCACCGAAATTGTCCGCGATGGCTTTGATCCGGTGGCGGCGATTGGTTACCTCACCCCATCAAGCAATTCGGCCGATGACGGCCAGAATTTCGTTCTCTTCGCCAACCTTCCCCTGAATTTGCTCAACACCGGAACCAACACCCTCGCGGTGGAAATCCACCAGACGGGTACCAATTCCAGCGATGTCAGCTTCGACTGCCGCCTCACCGCGACGCGCGCCACCGGTGGGACGTCGATCCTTCTTCCGGCCGGCGTGGCCACGGTCCGGGCCCGGGTTCTTGATGGCTCAGGGACGTGGAGTGCCCTCAATGAGCAGGAGTTTCTGGTGAATACCTCCGCGGCCAGTGCGGCCAATGTCGTGGTCAGTGAAGTCATGTATCACCCCACCGATCCCACGGCGGATGAATTGTTAGCGGGATTTCTGGATTCGGATCAGTTTGAGTGGCTGGAACTGCTGAACACCGGAGCCCTGCCGGTGGACCTGCGCGGCGCGTATTTCTTCAATGGGATCGATTTCACGTTCCCCATGATTTCCAATCCGACTACCCTGGTGCCGGTGGGTGGCCGGGTCATCCTCTGCAAAAATATCCTGGCCTTCCGTCAGCGCTACGGCACCGGCTTGAATGCGCTGATTGCCGGAGAATTCATCGGGTCGCTCGACAATGCCGGCGAACGGATCTCGCTCAAACAGCCTGACAGCACGGTGATCTTCGACTTCACCTACACCGACACCTCCCCGTGGCCGGCCGATGCGGATGGCATCGGGCGCAGTCTCGTTCTGACCTATCCGGTGGGCTCACCCGATCCTGCATTGTCCTCCAGTTGGCGCCCCTCTGCGGTGGTGGGGGGATCGCCCGCCGGGACCGATGCCACGACTTATGCCGCCTGGAAGACCGCCAACGGCATCGGCAGTGATACAGATGATACGGACAAGGATGGACTCAACAGCTTCACGGAGTATCTCCATGGCACCAGTCCGGTGGTGCCGGATGGGACCCCGCAGCTGGAGGGGGTGGTCGGGACTTATCCGATCGGCGTGCCGCCCGTCCCGGGCCGTTATTTCACGTTCTCCTGGCAGCGGAATCTGGCGGCGGGTGATGTGAATTACGTGATCGAGCAATCCACCAGTCTGGCTGGAAATTCATGGACGTCCGTTCCGGTGACCATGGTCAGCGAAACCGTGCTGCCGCTTCCCGCCAGCGGCAGCACGTCCCTCGTCACCTGCCGCTCCAATGCGTCGGTGGACATCATGGGCCCCCGCTACTTTTTCCGTCTCCGTGCCACCCAGCGGTAAGGCCCGGTGAGGCAGGGAGGCGGTTGCTTGTCAGGCTCCGTCCTGATGAACGGCCGTGCCTTGGCCGATCCTGACCTCAAAGGAGCTTCTGGAA
>CAIZWU010000003.1 GCA_903936775.1 uncultured bacterium
CCACCTCCGCCGCAAATTGGGGCCCACCGGCCCGCGCCTCATCAACGAACCTGGCATCGGCTACCGGTTGGTGGAGGAGTGAGGGCCACGCGGGCTGCGTGGACCAGTGTTGCTGCCGGGCTGGGATAGGCCAGATGCCTCCTGTCCGCCTGGCGGGTAATTTCCGGCTGCCAAATCACCAGCACATGAAAACCACCCGAATCCTCCCCGCTGCTCTCTTCCTTTCCTCCTTTGCCACCGCGGATCCGTTGCCGGTAGGTGTGCTCAACTTCGCCCGCGCCGAGACTGATCGGTAGATGCGGAAAGGCGCGGACGATGGTTCTTTCGGCAAGCTCCGGCATCGCCGCGAGCCCGCAGACTGCCTCGCGACCCTGGAAAGCGCAGCTGGGCTGGAGGGCCCGTGGTTGGGCTACCCCTGAAATCTTCCGGCATCCAGGGACCCCTGACAAAAGTGGTGGCCCGGGAAAAATACCCCGCACCAAGCCGGGTGGGAGGATTCATCCGGCTGCGTTACCGGCTGAAATGATGTGCTCTGGCGGAGGCAGGGTTGCGGCCGCCTGCGGGCTGTGCGAAGCAATCGGATTTCTGCTGCTGCCGCCTCGCAGTGGTTCGTTTTCCCATCCAGACCTGTCTTGAAAGTGAACTTTATCCTATCGTTTCCGGGCTGTCCCGCCACTGCAGGGCTGATGGCGCTGGCCCTGCTGGCTGGAGCCGGTCCCCTGCCGGCGGACGAGCCCAAAGCCCCGGCCGGGTGGAAGCCGGTGGCCTCCACCCAGTCCGGCCTGCTGTTGGAGCCGCCGCTGGATTTGTCCTGGTTCACCACCGGGGAATTTGAGAGGGTGAGTGCCACGGTGGGGCCGGAGAAGATCCGCAAGGCGTGGACCACCGCAGTGACGGCCCTGCCGCCCCATTCCCGCCCGGAGGTGAAGGGCCTGACGGAACCGGAGGTGGAGGATTACATGAGGCAGGTGCGCCGGCTGTTTGACGAAGGGGCGGCCAATCCGGTGTCGGATGTGGGGCTGATCAGCACCCAGGAGGATGTGATCCGCAAACCAATGTACAATCACATCGCCGCCTTTTCCAATGCGGTGGCCCATGTGTATCTCCTGGTTCAGAAAACGTCAGGGAACGGGGGCTGGGGATACTTTTCCATTGTGCAGGACCGGACCACCGATCCCCCCACGGACTATTACGCGGAGATCAAAGGGACGGAGATCAAGTTCGAGGGAACAAGTTGCTATAAATGCCATTCCTCGGGGCCATTGGCGATCCATCCGGTGCGCGCTGATCTGGTGAGTGACGCGGCGCTGGCGGCAGCACTGAACCGGCACATCGCGGATCAACCTGTTTCGCGGATGCATTTCCCCCAAGACGATCCGCCACCCGATTATGGGAAGCCGCTGGCGTTGGAAGCCTGCACGGAATGTCATGACCGCGGGGGCGACCGGGCTCCGCTGTTCAAGGTGCACGCGCACCCCATCCGGGTTTTGGTGGACTACGGCTACATGCCTGTCAAACACCGCCTGACTCCGGAGGAACTGGCGGAACTGAAGGCGTGGCTGGAGGCGAAACCCTGAACAAGGAACCTGGATGCGGCTTGTGCCGGGGCCAAGGCAGCGATAAATGGCGGGGTATCGGTTTCACCCTATGAATGCGACCTCCCATAACAGTATCGCCCTGCTGATCGACGCCGACAACGCGCCGGCCGCGAAGATTGATTTTATCATCTCAGAACTGGCAGGGCACGGGGTGGTGAATATCCGACGGGCCTATGGGAACTGGAAGAAACCGGAGCTGGCCGGATGGGAGAAGGTTTTGCACGAGTATTCGATCCAGCCGATGCAGTCGTTTGATCAGGTGAAGGGGAAAAATGCCACCGACATGGCGCTGGTGATCGATGCCATGGATATCCTTTACACGAAGCAGGTGAACACGTTTTGCCTGGTGACCTCGGACTGCGATTTCACGCCGCTGAGCCAGCGGCTGCGGGCGGATGGCAAGGAAGTGTATGGATTCGGGGGACGGCAGACGCCGGTGCCCTTTACCGCGAGCTGCACCCGGTTTTTTTATCTGGATGCCGCGCCCAAACCGGTGGAGCGGGACAAGGAGCCGGGGAAGCCGGTGAAGGAACTGCAGAACGTGAATCTGCTGAAGCAGGACACCCGGCTGATGAATATGCTGCGCAGTGCGGTGAAGGCCTCGGAAGCAGAGGACAACGACGGCTGGGCGAATCTGGGCTCCGTGCGGCACCACCTGAATAACAGTGGATCGCTGGATCACCGGTCCTATGGATTCAAGAAACTCAGTGACCTCTACAAGGCGATCAACCTGTTCGAAGTGAGGATGGAAAAGACAGGCAACGAGTTTGTCCGGATGAAACGCCTGGCGGTGAAGAAACCCGCCGCGAAGCAGGTGCCGGGAAATGGTTGAGGCCTCCGGCGGGGGGCGGCCCGGAAAGTGAGGCTTTTTCACAGGCATCCCACAGGATCGTGATGGCGCTTCGGGATAGGGGAAATCCGGCATCACCCGCTTCGCTCGGCCTGCGGCGCTTATTCCGGTTTTCCCTGGCCCTCCGCGCTGAGCCTGAGGGAAGGTCGTCGTCGGATTTTACGTGGTGAAACACCCTTCTGCAGGCCCTTCCAAGAGTTTAGCTGCCCCTCCAGCGTGTCCGCACATTCTGAATATGCTGGACATGGAGGTCTCCTCCCAGCTCACGAAACAATTCATCCAAGACCGGTCCGCCGCCCGCGAGGTCACCTCGGACGGGCCTGACTCCTGGTTTTTTGCGAGGGGGAAACCAAGCTTGCAGTAGGCATTCCCCCGGGGAACGGGCCTGCTGCAGAGTGTGAGCTCTGCCGGCTTTCAAGGTGCTCTACCGCAACAACAGCCGGGTGGCCTTCCGCTGGCGTCATTTGACGGCTTTGGCGCGGATCACCGCCAGTGGGTTCGGTCGGCCGGTGGCCCGTCATGGCGGAAGCGCGGGATCTGCTGAAAGCGTAACCGCCTGTCACGGCTGGGCTTCAGACTTCAGCCTGGAAAGGGAATTGGGCAGGAGAAGTGCCGCAATGATGGTTTGTGGTGGCAAAGACTTCAGCGACGCCGAAGATTGGCGGCGCTTCAACCTCCTGCCAACCATCCGTTCCGCTCCATGAACCGTGCCCGTGCTCTTTCGAAAATTGCCGCCCCGTTGTGGGCGGCGCTGCTCTGTGCCTCCTTCGCTGCTGAGGTCACGATTCAAACCGGTCATGCCCCCGGGGACGTTGCCTTCAAACTGGATCCGGTGCCGCCTCCTGCCGTTGATGATGCCGCTACCGGGGCCACTTTCAAAATCATCGGCGGCACGGCGGACCCGAATGCGCGGGGTGGTCTGGCGGTGCTGCACGACGGCAGGGTGCCGGCCAATGAGGATGCCCCGGGGGAGAATTTTTTCTTTGCTCCGCCCACGGAAAAGGGCCGCCTGCTGATTGATCTCGGACGGGTGGTCGATGTAAAAAGTGTCGCCACCTACTCATGGCACCAGGGGGGGCGGGCCGCGCAGCATTACACGCTCTATGCCGCGGATGGCTCAGGCATCGGATTCCAGGCCGAGCCGGCAGCAGACACAGATCCCGCAAAGGCCGGTTGGAACCTGATCGGAAAAGTGGACACCGTGGACAAGGGGCCGGGCCAGCATGGCGTGGAGATTTTTCCCGGCAAAAATGGCACGCCCGGCAAAAACCGTTATTTGCTATTCGAGGTCGATCCCAATCAGGATCCCGCCGGGTTCGGCCAGACCTTTTACAGCGAAATCGATGTGATCGATGCCGCCGCCGCTCCGGTGAAACGCCTGAACGTGGAGAAGATCATCGACACTTACAAAACCGACGACGGCAAATACACCTTCATGGTGGATTCCACCCAGTCTCCCGACCTGCGGGAGTGGTTCGGTAAAAAAGCCATCCCCGCGGTGCAGGAGTGGTATCCGAAAATCGTGGAGCTGATTGCCGTGCCCGGTTTTGCTTCCCCCACGCAGATGACCCTGCGTCTGCAGGAAGGAGTGATCATGCCCGGAAACCCTGGTGTGCCGGCCTACGCTTCCGGCGGCAATATTGTGGTCAGCTCCGGGTTTCTGCGTTCCCAGGAGAAGGGCGAAGCCATTGGCTGTGTCATCCATGAGATCGTGCACATCGCGCAAACCAGTGATTGGGGCCGGGGCCGCGTGCCTGGCTGGGTGACGGAGGGCGTGGCCGACTACATCCGGTGGTTTCTGTTTGAGCCGGAGTCCCAAGGGGCGGTGATCCGCGATCCTGACAAGGCCCGCTACGATGCCAGCTACCGCACCACGGCCAACTTTTTCGACTGGGTGGTCCGCACCCAGGTGAAGGATTTGCCCCGCAAGCTCAACGCCACTTCCAGCACCGGCTACCACCACGGACTCTGGCGGGAGTGGACCGGTAAAACCGTGGAGGAGTTGGAGGCCGGCTGGAAAAAGTCGCTGGTGCCCTGAACTGGGATCCGGACTGGCATGGATGGGTTCACCGTCCGGGTGGCGGCCCGCGGTGGGGGCCGCCGGATCCTCCAAATCCACCCCCCATGGCGGGACGAGGCAGCCGCTCCTGCCGCGCCAGTCGATCGCCCGCTGTCAGGCGGATCATGGCCTGCGGCCTGCTGGACTGATCACACCTCCAACCTGCTGGGATCCCCCGGCTTGGAATCGAGGCGTTGCCTGGCCGTCCCTCGCCGGAGATGATATCCGGCTGCCGGCCGCCCACGCCCGATGAGGCGCGGAGCGTCATCCAGGGCAGCCGGGCAGTGGTTTTTCTAACTGTGATTGGGGGTGGGGCTGATTCCTCTTCCGCTAACCAGCCTGCGGGGTGCGGGTCCGTTGGCCATGCTAATTTCTGATGCCATACGGAAAAAGTAGTGGTTTGTTACAAAGAATTTTCGCCTTTCTGGATCAGTGATTTCACGGGGATAGAGTTGCGGAATTCCTGGTGCTATTTTAATATGGCGCGCATGAAAAAAGCAGTCACCCGATCCAGACTTCCCAAATCGGCACCGGCCAAGGTGCGGCGCCAACCTTCCGAGAGCTTTCCGGTGGTGGGTATTGGAGCCTCGGCGGGCGGATTGGAAGCGGTGACCCTGCTGCTCAAGGATTTGCCGCAGGACACCGGCATGGCCTTTGTGTTGGTGCAGCATCTGGACCCCCTGCACGAAAGTTCCCTCACTACTTTGCTGTCGCGGGCCACGGCGATGCTGGTCAGTGAGGCGCGTGAGGGGATGGTCGTGGAACCGGACCATGTCTATGTCATACCGCCCAACAAGTCGATGTTCATTGAGCAGCGCGTGCTGCATCTGCTGCCGCGCAGCAAGGGCGGCGAGATCCATGCGCCGGTGGATTATTTTTTCCGCAGTCTGGCCGCGGACCGGGGGAGCGAGGCGATCGGCATTGTGCTGTCCGGTACTGGGAAGGATGGCACCCTGGGAATGGAGGAGATCAAGGCGGCAGGGGGCATCACCTTTGTGCAGAATGAGGCCACGGCCAAATATGGTGGCATGCCTTCCAGTGCCGGAGGCAGTGGCAGCGCCGACTATATTCTGCCGCCCCAGGAAATCGCCAAGGAGTTGACCCGGATCTCCCTCCATCCGCATCTGGGCCCGGCCCGTGCGGTCGAAACGGCCACGGTGGCGCCCGCGGATGGGGAGGAATTCAAACTGATCTGCACTTTGTTGCGAAACCATAGCGGGGTGGACTTTTTCCATTACAAACCCGCGACGCTGCGCCGGCGCATCAGCCGCCGGATGGTCCTGCAGAAATTGGAAACCCTCCGGGAATACGCGGTGTTTCTCCGCAGCAGTCCGTCGGAAGTGGAGGCCCTGTTCCAGGACATTCTGATCTGCGTCACCAGCTTTTTCCGCGATGGCAAGATGTTCGACGTATTGAAGAAGAAGATATTTCCGAAGATTTTGAAAAACCGGCTACCGGACACACCGATCCGTTTGTGGTCGGCGGGTTGTTCGACCGGGGAGGAAGCCTACTCGATGGTGATCGCATTGGTGGAGTTCCTCGAGAAGGAAGGGGTGCGCTGCCCGATTCAATTATTCGGAACGGATATCAACGAAACGGTGCTCAAACGGGCCCGGACGGGGATCTATCCTGAACGCATCAAGGATGAGGTGTCGCCGGAACGGCTCCGGCGGTTTTTCACCAAGGCCGGCGACGGCTACCGGATCAATAAGAGCATCCGGGATTCCTGTATGTTTGCCCGGCAAAACCTGTTTGAGGATCCGCCCTTCTCCCATGTCGATCTGATCACCTGCCGCAATGTGCTGATTTATTTTGATGCCGCGCTGCAGAAGAAGGTGCTGCCGGTTTTCCACTATGCGCTCAATCCCAATGGTTTTCTGGTGCTGGGTACGGCGGAATCGGTCGGCAGTTTTGCGGAACTGTTTGGCATCGCGGATGCCAAATACCGGATCTACGAAAAGAAATTCTCCCATACCCGCCATGTGGGGGTGCCTGCGCGGTTCACCGCCAGTTTGGAGCGGAAAACCGGCGAGTTGACGGCGGTCCCGCGCAGCCGGGTGGAGCCCTTGCTGGTGGACATCCGCAAGCAGGCGGACGCCATCGTGCTGAGCCAGTTCGCTCCCACCGGCGTGGTGATCAACGCCAGTATGGAAATCCTGCAGTTCCGCGGGCGCACTGGACCCTACCTGGAAAATGCCTCCGGCGAGGCCAGCCTGAATCTCCTCAAAATGGCGCGTCAGGGACTGGCCGCGGAATTGCGGCCGTTGATTGCCAAGGCCGCCAAGCAAAAACATACCACCAGCAAGGACGGAATTCAAATCCGCCACGAAGGGCGCATGCTCTCGGTAAACCTCAAGGTGATCCCGCTCCTGATGCCGGATTTCGCTGAACCCTTCTATCTGGTTATTTTCGAGGAAAAGGCTTCCAACGTCCTGCGGGTATCCCTGAAGAGCCCGCCGCTCCGCTCCAGCGCCCTCCAGCGGGAGCTGGAGCAGGTCTCGGATGAGTTGGCCTCCACCAAACTTTCCCTGCAGCATATCATCGAGGAGCAGGATGCCTCCAATGAGGAACTGCGCGCCGCCAATGAGGAAATCCTCTCCAGCAATGAGGAACTGCGGAGCACCAACGAGGAGATGGAAACGGCCACCGAGGAACTGCAGTCCAGCAATGAGGAACTGGTGACCCTCAATGACGAGCTGCAAAGCCGGAATACTGAACTTCAGGAACTCAGTGATGACCTCGTCAACCTGTTCGGCAGTGTCGATATTCCGATCATCATGCTGAGCGATGACCTCCGCATCCGCCGTTTCAACCCGCGGGCCGTGAAGGTGTTGAGCCTGATCGAGGGGGACATCGGGCGCCCGATTTCGGATTTCAAACTCAAACTCAAACTGCCCAACCTGCAGGAATTGATTACCGAAGTGCTCGAAAGCCTGACCGTGAAGGAACAGGAAGTCCAGGACATGGAGGGCCGCTGGTATGCGCTGCGCATCCGGCCCTACAAGACCTCCGACAACCGCATCAACGGGGTGGTGATCACCCTCCAGGGTATCGATGCCGTCAAACAAACGCTCGAAGAGGTGGAGGGAGCCCGCAGCTTTGCGGAGGCCATCGTGGCCACGGTGCGGGAACCGCTGCTGATCCTGGACGCCGACTTGCGGGTGCGGACCGCCAACCAGAGTTTCTATACCTGCTTCCGCACCGGGCGGGAGCAGACCGAAGGGAAGCTCATCCATGAACTCCGGGGAAGAGGCTGGGCCGAACCTGCCCTGCGGGAGTTGTTGGAAAAAGTCCTGCCGGAGAAGTCCATCTTCCAGGATTTCAGGATAGAAATCAGCCTGCCGGGAGTTAAAAAGAAGCTGATGTTGCTGAACGCCCGCCGGCTGGCTCCCTCTGCGGGACATCCTCCTATGATCCTGTTGGCGATGGAGGAGGTGACCGGGAAACTCAATCCACCATGAAACCGGAACCCCTCAGGAACGGCAACCCCATGCCCCCCGCCAAAAAAAGTGCGGCCAAGGCGGATCGCTTACTGCCGGGAGACAGTCCCGTAAAGCCATCTCCGGAGGACCGGGCTTCGGCAGGACGCGATATCGACCTGCTGGAAAAGATGCAGGAACAACACAGTCTGCTGGAATTGCAGAACGAACAACTTTCCGAGACCCGGGCGGAACTGGAACAATCCCACCACCGGTATGCCGACCTGTATGATCTCGCGCCCGTCGGGTATCTGACCTTGGATGGAAATGGCTGCATCCAGGAGATCAATCAGACGGCTTGCCGATTGCTGGGCTGGTCGGCAGCCCATTTGATGGGACGTCCGATGCTGCCCCACATTGCGGAGGGTGATCGCCGGAACTTCCTGAACCATCTCTGGAAAAGCCGCCGCAGCACCACCCAGGTCATTACCACCCTGCGCCTGAATGCCATCGACGGGTTGGAGCGCTCCGTGCAATTGGCGACGAACTGCTCCCTGGGGGTGGGGCACCGGTCCCAATGGTGCCGGACCGCCCTGATCGATATTACCCGGCAGCGCCATGCCGAGGACGCGCTGAGCGCCAGTGAGGCCAAGTTCCGCGCCCTCGCGGAGAACATCGGCGAATTGTTCTGGTTCATGGAACTTGACCCGCCGCGCATCACCTATGTGAGTCCGACCTTTGAACGGATCATGGGCGTCCCGATGGAGGCACTTTACCGTGATTCCGCCCTTTGGGAAAAATGTGTTCATCCTGACGACCTGCAAGCGTCCCGGGCTGCCTTTGACCGGTGGGCGAGAGGCGAAGCCGAGGACTTCCAGATCGAATACCGGATCTACAACCGGCAGGGGGAACTGCGTTGGTTGTCGGACCGTGGCACGATCCTCGAGCGCAAAGATGGCCGGCCCAGTCTGGTCAGTGGCATCGCGCGTGACATCACCGAGCAAAAACACGCGGAGCAAAAATTCCGTGGGCTGTTGGAAGCGGCGCCCGAGGCCATGATCATTGTGGATGGCGCCTCGCGTATCCAATTGGTCAATGCCCAGACCTTGCGGTTGTTTGGCTATACGCGGGAGGAACTGATGGGCCAATCGTTTGAGCAGCTCATTCCGGAGCGGTTGCGTCACCACCATGCCGGTCATCATGCTGGTTATATCGCGTCGCCGACCCCGCGTTCCATGGCGGAGGGAAGGGAATTGTTCGCCCTGCGCAAGGATGGTTCTGAATTTCCGGTCCAAGTCAGCCTTAGTCCCCTGGAAACGGCCGAAGGCTTGGTCATCATTAGCGCGGTCCGGGACATCACCGAGCGCCGGCAGGCGGAGCAGGCCTTGCGGGCAGCCCAGCAGTTGGCCGAATCCACTCTCGAAGCGGTTCCCGCCAGCGTCGCCGTTCTTGATGCCAATGGCATCATTGTAAGTATCAACCGTTCATGGGACGAGTTTGCCCAAGCCAACGGGGCCTTGCCTGGAACCAACGGCGTCGGAATCAATTATCTCGCCTTGTGCACGGCGGCGGCGGCCGCAGGCGTCGCCGAAGCGGCTCAGTTGGCCCAGGGGATCCGGGAAGTCATGAGCGGTGTCACGGGCCAGTTTTCCATGGAATACCCCTGCCACAGCCGGGAAAAGCAGCGCTGGTTTGTCGGATATGTCACGGCCTGTCAGGGGGGTGGACCTAATTCAGTGGTGGTCGCCCATGTGGACATCAGTGAGCGCAAACATGCCGAACTGGTCATCCAGAAACTCAATGCCGAGCTGGAGCATCGGGTGGAGCAACGCACCAAGGCATTGCGGTCGGCCAACAAGGAACTGCGGAATCAGATCATCCGCCGCCGCCGTCTGGAGGAGGAGATCCTGGAAATCAGTGAGCGCGAACAGCAGCGCATCGGCCGGGACCTGCACGACGATCTGGGACAACAGCTCGCCGCTGCCAGCATGATGTGCGCGGTGCATGTCCGCAAGCTGTTGAAACAGGGATCCCCGGAAGCGGAATCCGCCCATCGGATTACCTCACTGTTGAAGGAGTCGTTGACCCTGACGCGGGGCCTCGCCCGTGGCCTGCATCCCGTCCCTCCGGAGCCGGGCGGTCTGCGGTCGGCCCTGCAGGGGCTGGCGGTGCGGGCTTCCGAAACGTTCCACATCAAGTGCCTTCTCAAATGCCCGGTGGATCTGCAGGTCGACAACAATACCATGGCGACTCATCTCTACCGGATTGCCCAGGAGGCGGTGAGCAACAGCGTCCGCCACGGTAAAGCCAGCAGGATCGAGATTGAGATCTCCGCCGATCCCTGCTGCATTGTTTTGTCCATCAAGGACAATGGCAAAGGCTTGCCGCCGTTGGACGCTGAGCGGGAAGGCATGGGCTTGCGCATCATGAGTTACCGCAGCGATATGATCGGCGGGGAGCTGGGAATCCGCCGCAATCCTGATGGCCATGGAACCATCGTGAGTTGCATAGTTAATCCCGGGACGGGCCGCGATCGCTCCGGCGAAGGCGAGGAGGCCATCCCTCCGGAAAACGGGCTGGCCCTCCCGCTGCCCGGAGAAGAGTCATAAAAAACGTGACAAAGGGGCCGGGGAAGTTCCAAGCTGCCTCGTCATGTTCTCCTGCCGCCCGATCCTCTGCCTGACATCTTTCGCCATGGCCGCCGCGACCGGCCTCATGTCCTCCCGGTCTGCCGCGGAACCGGTGCTGCCCGGGATCGGGCCCGCCCTGCAGGCGATGGTGGATCAGCACGAAATCGCCGGCGCGGTGACGGTGGTGGTTTCGAAGGACCGGATCCTTCACCTGGAGAATACCGGTCTGGCCGACGTGGCGTCCCAAAAACCAATGACGGAGGAAACGCTTTTTTGGATCGCTTCGATGACCAAGCCGATCACCGCCACCGCGGTGCTGATGTTGCAGGATGAGGGCAAGCTGAACGTGGCCGACCCGGTGGCCAAATATTTGCCGGAGTTTGCCGGACTGAAATCCCCCTCAGGCAAACCGGCCAATCTCACGATCACGCAGATCCTGACGCATACCTCCGGCCTCGGCGAGGCGGGCGGCCCGGCGGCGAAGGAGGCGAAGACCCTGGCGGATCTCGTCCCTCTCTGGCTGGCGGCTCCAATGCAATATGAACCCGGCGCCAAGTGGGCTTACACCCAGAGCGGCATCAACGCGGCGGCCCGCATCGTGGAAGTAGTGAGCGGCCTGACCTTTGATGCCTTTCTCCAGCAGCGGCTTTTTGATCCGCTGGGGATGAAAAGCACCACCTTCTATCCGACCGATGCCCAGCGCGCCCGGCTGGTCACCGCCTATGCCAAAAACAAGGATACCGGCCTGCTGGAAGCGGTGCCGCCCCGCGAGGGCTACGGCACCCGCGGCCGGCCGCCGCAGGGGAATGGCGGGCTCTTTTCCACCCCGGCCGACTACGCCCGTTTTTGCCGGATGCTGCTGGGCGGCGGAGCCTGTGATGGCCGGCGCTATCTGAGCGGGGACGCCATGAAATTCCTCACCACATCCCAGACCGGCGACCTGCCGACCGGGTTTTTCCAGAACGGACCCCTCGGCAACCTGGGAGTGAACTACGGATGGGGCCTCGGCACCTGCATCCTGCGCCAACCCCACGCCGGCGTCGCCGCGATGCTCCCGCCCGGCACTTATGGCCATGGCGGCGCCTGGGGCACCCAGGCCTGGATCGATCCCGTGAAGGGTGTGGCTTATGTGCTGATGGTGCAGCGGTCGAACTTCCCCAACAGTGATGCCAGCGAAGTCCGGCGTGCCTTTCAGGAAGCCGCCAGCAAGGCGCTGGGGAAATAAGGAGCGGGGGAACACCTCCCTGGTTCCCCGGGCCTGGCCTAACGCAGACTCTTCAGCCACGCGAACAGATCCGTCCATTGTTCCGGGCTGAAGGACAGCTCCAGGCCTTCGGGCATGAGGGAACGTTTGGTGAAGCTGGAGCGGCGGATCTGGTCGCGGGGGATACGCTGGTCTTCGGTGCCGGGGAGGCGCATCACGATGGCGGTTTCGTCCTGCGAGGCGAGGAATCCCTCGCGGATGCTGCCATCGGTGAGTTCCGCGCGGAAGACCCGGTAGCCCGGTTCCATGGCGGCATTCGGGGTCAGGATATTACGCAGCAGGGACTCGGTGCCCATGGCTCCGGCGCTGCTGAGGTTGGGGCCGATCTGGCCGCCTTTACCTCCCACGAGGTGGCAGCCCATGCAGATGGCACCGATCACCTGGCCTTTGGCAGGGTCGCCCGGCTTTTCGGCGAGAGCGCGGTAGTGGGCGAATTTTTCATCCACCGCCTTGGCCGCGGCCGGGGTGATGAGGTTCGGGAAATCCATGGTGCGGACGACGCGTGCGCCTTCCTGCAGTTGGTCCCAGACCGCGCCCATGGGCCGGTAGTAGGCCAGAGTGCCCGGAGTGGTGACCCCGGGGGAGGCAGCCTCCAGTCCGGTGCGGTCGAAGGCCGCGCGGATTTCGTCAGGGGTCCGGCAGCTGCGCCAGATGCGGTATTCGGTGAGTTGGCCTGCCGTGCCCTGGGGGACATTGCTGCGGGCAATCGCCAATCCCTGGTAGGGGCGGGGGTCGGGTTTGGTGCCGGTGGTGTCGGGTTCCCCATTCAGATAGAGCCGGAATTGCCCGGCGGCATCACGGGTGACCGCGACATGGGTCCAGGCGTCCGGCGCTGTGGTCTTGGACGCCACCACGATATCATTCAGGCCACCGGCCCAGACGCGCAGGCGGGAATCGTAGAAGTTGATATCCAGTTGATCGGGGGCGCCGAGCAGGCTGTCCTGATTTCCGATACCGGGGGCCAATTTGATCCAGGTTTCGACCGTGAAGGGTCCTTCCAGGGTCAGTTTGCTATCCACCCACGCCTGGTCCGTGCCGTTGAGATCAAGGACCTCGGCGAAGAGACTGCTCATGGAATCCAGCAGAGTCTTGAGGCCGGCATCGTCTTTCAGCACGGCCTGGAGGCGGTCCACCAGCGGGCCGTCCAATTCATCCTTGGCAATGCGGCCATCCTGCACCGCGGCGACGAGGGCCTGGGCAGAAGCGGGTTGCGAGGCGAGGGCTTCGAGGGAGTGGCGGCGCTGCCCGGCATTCAGTTCCGGCCAGAGCGGGAGCAGGCGGGCAGGGGTGGTGACGAGCGCGGCCAGGGCGGCATCCCGGAGGGCAGGGTCGGGGGATTTAGTCAGGGGCAGGAACAGGTCGGCCCGGGTGCTGCCCAATTGCCGGAGCGTGGTCAGGACGCCGGCCGTGGCGGGCAGGGCGGCCACCGACGGTTCCAAATCTGTCAGGGTGAAGGCGGCGATCACCTGCAGGGCTACCGCGGGATCGCGGGCCAGCAGGTCCTTGGCGGTGCCGGTGAGCAGGGGTGCGAGCGCCCGGGCATCAAACCGCGTCTTCTGCCGCAGCAGGGCCTGGAGGCCTTCTGGTTTGGCCACGAGGGCGGCGAGAGCCTGCTGCACCGCCGGGTCCTCCGGGGATTCAGCGAGGCGCAGGATTTCCTCATCGTTGGGCGCCCGGTCGAGCCGGGCAAGGAGTTTGGCCACGCGGGGGGCGGAGGCCTTGGCCGGGAGCGAGAGGCAGGCTACCATCAGATTTTCCGGCGGCAGGGTGGCTGCTTTTCCGCTGTCCAGAAAGGCGGAAACCTTGTCAGGATGGGATTCGAGGAACATCCGGACGAGGTAGCGTTCATATTCGCGCTCATAAGCGGCCCCGGTTTTGATGGTTTTGCCGCTGTGGGTGGACTGGCGCACGGGCTCCGGCAGGGCGGCGCCGGCGTTGCCGATCATGGCGTGCAGCAGGTCGCCCGCTGCTTTGCTGCCGGAAACCCCGGACAGGCTGGTGCCCACGGTGCCCAGGCTGGCAAACCGCACCTCGGGATCGGGGTCCTGCAAAAGCCCGAGGGCTGGCAGCAGTCCGGCCACCGCGGCTTCCCGCCGGGCGTTCCGGTTGGGTGATTTGGTCAGCGCTTCCAGGGAAGCCGAGGGATCGATGCCGGTCGATTGCAGCGCCCACAGGGCCTGGATGCGGGCCGCCTCCGGATAGGGCGTGGTGGCGGACGGTTTGGCCTGGAGGGTGAGGGCCTTCAAGGCCGCGAGGGTTTCCGGCGCGGGTTTCTTTTTGTCCCCCAGCGTCTGCCAGGCCAGATGCGATTGGGTCAGGGAAGCGCTGCCGAGTTTGGCGACGAGGTCCAGTTCCGGGAGTTTGGTGAAGTCCGGCACCGGGAAGCCTTTTTGCTCCTTGCCTTTGAGGCGCCAGATACGGCCGCGTTTTTTGTCGCGGTCGGGGTGGTTGCGGGCGACTTCGTTGTGGCTGATGATTTTGTTATACCAGTCCACGATGTAAACCGCTCCATCCGGGCCGAGGGTCATGGCGACCGGGCGGAACCATTCGTCTCCGCTGGCCACCACATCGGGCAGCTTTTCCAGCCGCCAGCGCGGGCCGTCGCGATGCATCTTGATGGCCTGGATGCGGTTGGTGATGGGATTGGCCACCAGCATCACGTCCGACCAGTCGGGCGGGAACGAGCCGGCGGCATCCGTCAGGGCCAGTCCGCTCAGGCCGGTGCCTCCCATGCGGAAGTCGGCGGTACCGGGGAATTCCGGGGCATAACTTTTCCACTGGGCATTCGAGCAGCCGGGGTAGTTGCCGTATTCGTGAAAGGGCATCACCGGATACCCAAAGTCGTTGGCCTCCTGGATGAAGCTCTCGCCTTCGCCGTTCATGACGAGGCCCCAGATGTTGCAGGGGCCGTTGCTGGTGATGGTGAACTCCGTGCCGTCCGGACGGAACTTCGCCATGCGGGTCTGGTCGAATGGCGTGACCTTGCCTTCGGGGCCGACCACTTTGCTGTAGTTGAAGGCCCCTTGCGCCATCCAGAGCCAGCCGCCGGGAGCACGGCTGAACTGGTGGGGGAAGAGATGGGAATCCTGCACCCCGAATCCAGTCAGGACGACCTCCCGCTTGTCAGCTTTGCCGTCGCCATCGGTGTCGCGCAGAAACACGATGTCGTGGCCGTGCTGGGTATAACAGCCGTCCTCGTAAGGGAGGATGCCGAGGGGAATGGCGAGGCCTTCCGCGAAGACGGTGGGCTCCTTGGCATAACGGACCGGTTGGCCATCGGTGCCGCGGGCCACGACCTCATAGACGAGGATCTTGTCCTGCGCTTTGCTGGCGTAGAGGGCATCCGCGGCGCCGGGATTTTCATTGGCATCGACCGGATACTCGCGGGCGGTCATGGTCCAGAGGCGTCCCTGCTGGTCAAACTGCACGGCCACGAACTTGCCATAACCTTTCTCCAGATCCTCCTCCACGACCAGCTCCAGTTCCAGCCCGGGAGCGAGGGAGATGGCCCCCCGTTCCGCCTCCGGGGACAGGGGCGAGGCCTGAGCCGGTTTTTTCGGTTCCGGGGCCCCCTGACGTTGCGGGGTGGGCGGGAGTTCCTCTATCGTCAGGTCCTTCACCTGGACGAGTGCCTTGCCGCCGCCATGCACCTGGATGCCTAGTTTGCCGGTCTGGACGATGGCTGGGTCGGCTTCGGTGTAGTCCACTCCCATCACCCCGTTGATCCAGGTGGTGATGCGCGGGCCGTCGGCACGGATCACGTAATCGTTCCAGTCGTTGCGTTTGATGACCGGGTCGAGCAGCTTCATGTCGGACTGGGCCATCAGTTTGTTGCGGCGGCTTTCGTCGTAGATGCAGCCCCACCACGAGGGGTCGCCGAAGTCACATTGATAACCCGCCATTTCGGAATCGCCGGGCACGCGCTGGGAGCGGATCTGGAAGCCGGAATTGAGGAAGCCCTCGCTGCCGGTGAGTTTGATTTTGAGGCGGATGATGAAGTTGCCGAAATCCTTGGTGGTGGCGAGGAATTCGTTGCGCTTCACCGTTTCTGTCAAGGAGCCCCCCGTGATCAGGCCGTCCTGGATGCGCCAGATTTTGGGGTCGCCCTCCCAGCCGGTCAGCGATTTTCCATCAAAGAGGGTGATGACGTCCGTGGAAGCCGCCGGAGGCACCTCCGCCGCGGAGGATGGACGCAGGGGAAGGAACAGGCTGAAGCCTAATGCTAAAGGAAGCAAGGCGGGATGGAGTGGGTTCATTTGTTGTAGATAAGTAAGTTCCAGCGGATCAACGGGAGAGTGTCAAGGAATGCTCATGATACAACGCCGGAAGCCATCCAAAGCATGCGACATTTATCCACAAAGTGCTGCGTGAAATCCACCATCGTGCTTAGGGCATTCCTTGCCGCTTTGTGCCGCCGGCGGTATTCAGGTGAGGTGGAGCCATTCCAGCGGTTTCAAGGCGCAGGGGAATTGAGAACGTCAGGCCACCGGGCCGGGATGTTGTGGAAGGTCCTCGCCGCGGACGCAGCCGAGTTGTTCGAGCACCTGTCTGAACTGCCGCTTCATCATCGTCATGGTGTGCTCGCCGCCGTCTTTGCCCAGCGCGGCCACGCCATACATCCGCGAGCGGCCCATGAACACGAACTGCGCGCCGCAGGCCATGGCGCAGGCGACGTCCGGGCCGGAGCGCACGCCACTGTCCATCATCACGGTGGTACAGCGGCCGAATTCTTTCGCCAGTACGCGCAGGGGCGAGATGGTGGACTGCCCGGCATCGAGCTGACGCCCGCCGTGATTCGAGACGATGATGCCATCCGCGCCCAGTCGCAGACAAGTCTCTGCATCTTCTGGTGTGACGATCCCTTTCACCACCAGAAAACTCAAATCGCCTGCGTTTTCTCACCATTAAGACAAATGAGGCTGAAATTCGAGGGATTGTCGGTGGTTCCCAACCGATGTCACAAGCATCCCATAGGCTATGTTATAGCCCCTGATTTCCCCGGTGGAAAGGGGTGAATGGGCGGGGGGCCAAGTTGGGATTTGGGGGGTTGAGCGTGTGGTGTGATGGCGGTGCTGTCCCATGGGATTATGTCAGAGATGGCCGGAATCCGGGGAGCCACGCCTGTTGCACGGCCCCCAGCAGCTTGAACGAGCCGCCTGCTGTCCCATAACTTCGCAGCAGTCCGAGGGCATCCAGTC
>CAIZWU010000004.1 GCA_903936775.1 uncultured bacterium
AGGGTGCGGCCGTCCTTGGTGGTGATGATGAAGTTTTGATAACCGTTGCCGATGATCTGATTGGGATCGATCACGTTGGCGAGGATGGCATCCAGATTGGAGCGGCCGGAGCCGATCAGTTCGGGGCCGACTTCCTGGCCGCCGCCGTGGAATTTGTGGCAGGTGGCGCAGGTGGCGGTGAAAAGCGCTTTGCCCAGCGCCATGTCAGGCTCGCCTTCGATGAGGGCCTTCCGTTTGGCCGCGATGAGGGCTTTGGTTTCGTCGGTGGAATCGCTCCAGCGGCCCAACAGTTTTTCGGCGGAGGCGCGGAGGGCGGCATCACTGTTGGTGGCGAAGAACCGGCGGGTGGTGGCCGGGAATTCACCGGCGGGGATGCGGATGCCCGTAGCGGGATCGGGCTTTTCCACGGCAGCAAGGAGGCGCTGCTGCCACTCGGCCCGGCCGGTCAGGAACTGCGCCGCGGCGGTGCGCAGGGCCGGGGAGGCGGCGGGCCAGAGTTTGAGGGCCGGGGTGCTGAATTCATCGCCGGAACCGACCTCGGCGGCAGCGCGCAGGACGGGGATCAGCCAGTTGTCAGGGCCACCGGCGGTGAGGAGATCCAGCACGGCTTGTTTGGTCGCGGGAGTGCGGAGTTTGCGCAGGGTTTCCAGTAACTCGATGCGGCGGGGCAGGGGGGTTTCGGCTTGGGCGGCTTCCGCGATCACGGCGGCGACGGCGGTCGGATCTCCCCAGAGGGTAGCGAGACGGGCGGCGCGGTTTTTGACGTCGGCGGATGCACTCTGCGACCAGCGGACGAAGTAGGGCGCGGGATCGGTTTTGTCCGGTTTCACCGGCCCGGCTTCCTGGGCTTTCAACATGCCCTCCAGCGCGGCTGCGGTGAGGTCATCGTGGTCCTTGATCTGGCCGAGGAAGGTCAGAAGCAGATCGACATTGGCGGGCGAGCGGGTGTCGATGATGCGGCGGGCGGATTTGTTGGTGAGGGTGAGGGAGAGGGGTTTGGTGGTGGGGGCGAGGTTGGCGAGCCAAGGGAGATAAAGTGGCGGCGCGGCGGCCAAGTGAGGTTCCAAAGCCATCCAAATGTGAAATGACAGTGCGGCATCAGGGGGGGCTGCACTTGCCTTTACCAGTTTAGTGAATATGACGGGATTGATAGATCCCATTCCGAATTTGGATGGAACTTGTGGTGGGTCATAACTCAAAATGAGGGCGTAATCCTTGTGGCGATTGGTGGTAGGTAAAAGGTGGGATGCCGATCTAAGAGCAACGGCTGCAGCGGCTCTCACCGTAGGGTCGGAATCCTCAGCAAGTGCTTCAAAAATTGAATTGGTTGGTGGGGGTGCGCCTTGCTTGTCAATTCCTTTTGGGAATCCGTCGGGGTAACTCAGAAAGGCCCTTTTATTTCTTTCATCGCCTTCCATTCGGGCCGCGAGACTTCTGATGGCTGGATCAGTGCTTTTGTAGGCAGGGGGAGCGAAGAATTGATTGTCGCAAGCCAAGTGAGTCCAATAAACTTCAATGGGGGGAATAGTGCCAGCAGAAAGGGCCGAATTTAGGGCTTTGAGCAGCGAGTTGCGTTCGGGAGAATACCATCGGGAAGCGATATCTTCAGAGGGATTATTGGGAACGCCATTACCATCCTCGTCCAGAAGGATTCGATTGGCTTTCTCCGAAAATAATGAACGCGCTTTGCGGCGCACCCAGTTATTTTTGTTGGCAAGCAAATCCACCAGTCCTTTCGCCGAATTCTTTGATAAATCCAAGTCCTTCTCAGTCCGCGATTTCCCCGCCAATTCCTTCCCTTCCGGACTGCCAGTATAACAAACCCGCCAGATCCTCCCCTTCTCCCGGTCCACGCCTTCGGGGTTGGCGAGGGCGTTTTGGTAGCAGGGGTACTTGTCGCACCAGTCCATCACCCAGAGTAATCCGTCGGGACCGGTCTGGATGCTGACGGGGCGGAACCAGCCGTTGTTGGCGCGGAGGAAATCGCGGATGGGGCGGGCTTTGAAGGTGGCGCCGACCGGGTCCATGGCTTCCTCGTGGATGGCGTTGTCGTGGATATTCCCGAAGAAGGCGTGGCCGTGGGTATCGGCGGGGTAGATGCCGCCCTGGTAGATGCTGATGCCGGCGTAGGCGGCGCGGAAGTGGCCGGGGTGATCCTTGCCGACGATGCTGGGAAGCAGTTCGTAGGCGTAGGGATTTTCCGGGGCGCCTCCCTGGCGGGTATAGATGCCACCGGGAGCCATGTGGAAGAAGTGGTCGATGACGCAGGCTTCCACGAAGGCATTGCCGCGGGCATCGAAATCGACCCCCCAGGGATTGCTGGTGCCATCGGCATAGACTTCATAATCGTCGGCGCGGGGGCTGTTGTTTTCGGTGCTGAGTTTCACCCGGAAAATCCCGGCATTCAGGGTGAAACCCTCCTCCGGTTTTTGTTCGGGACGGCGGACCTTGCTGTGGGTGAAGACGCCGTGGGTGAAATACATCCAGCCATCCGGGCCCCAAGTGAAGCTGTTCAGCAGTTCGTGGCGGTCTTCGAGGCCGAAACCGGTGAGGACGCTCTTATATTCGTCCGCTTTGTCGTCCCCGTTGGTGTCACGGAAGAAAAAAAGGTTGGGAGCCTGCCCGATATAAACGCCGCCGTGCCCGCAGAGGATGGCGGTGGCGAGGTTCAGTCCTTCGGCAAAAACGGTGCGTTTGTCGGCTTTGCCGTCGTTGTCGGTGTCTTCGAGAATGATAACGCGGTCGCGCGGAGAGTCTTTTTGCTGGGGGATAATGGGGCGGAATTGCTCGTCGGTGGCCGTTTTGGAGTAGTCGTTCGGGGCGGCGGCCCCGCTGGGGTATTCATACAACTCCACCACCCACAGCCGGCCCCGGTGGTCCCAGGTCATGGCCACCGGGTTGATAATCATGGGTTCGCTGGCAAAACAGCGGACGGCGTAGCCATCGGGCACCGTCATTTTGGCGATGGCCTCGTCCACGGTGGGGCAGGGGCCGGCTGCGGCGGCGCGGACGCCGTCGAGTTCCTTGGCGGATAGGAGACAGGAGGTTCCAAGCAGGAGGAAACCGAAGACGGAAAGGGAAAAGGACGGGTGCATGGGGCAGTTAGGTATCGGTTAATACGCGGGGGGTGGGACGATCTATGGGAAAAGGTGTCGCCGGAAGGCATCAAAACCGCTCTCAAGAGGGAAGGAAAAGACTGTTGAAAATTAATTTCAAATGAAGTTGAAGCAGTTTGCCCCGAACCGCATAAAAACCTGAGGGGGCGTAGGATTTTTTTGTAGCCTTGCCGCGAAAAACCCGCCAACGTCCGTCAATATTCCCAACCCCCATTTGAGCCCCGCATGAAATTACCGTCCCGATTCTCCCTTGCTGCCTTCGTGCTTGCCGGCCTGGCCGCAGCGAGCCACGCCCAGGATGCCCCGGCCACCCCGGGCAAAGCCCAGGAAAAGTTGGTGGAATTCAAGGACATTAAAGTCCAAGTCCAAAAGACCCCAGACTTCGCCACCAAAGGCAGCACGACTGACAAGCGGTGGAAACCAAAGGACTGGATCGAGATTGAGCCGGAATTTAAAACCGAGCGCCCGGCAGGGGAAAAGAAATCAGAAGTGGTCCCCGAATTGACCTTCAAGTATTATGTTTTTCTGAACAGCAGCGTCAAGGAGAACGCCCGGGTGCTGACCGCTGAGGTCACCCACACCAACGTGCCGATTGATGAAGTGTCGCACAGCGTGGTTTACATTTCACCTTCCACCATTCTGAAGGTCACTGGCCGGCCAGAAGGCAATGTGGGCTTGGTCAGCTATTATGCAGTCGAGGTTGTGACGGGGAGCGAGACCGTTGGTTTCTACAGCAAAGGTCCCAAAGGCGTTTCAAAGAATCCGAATGACAATGGCGCGAAGTGGTGGTCAGCCCCCAGCGCGCCACCGCAGGAGCCCGCGCTCCTGTCAAAGCCCCAGTCCCCCTTCGGGCCCCTTTGGGGCGATTTCCACGCGGACGTCAAACCCAAATAATCACTGCGGCAAAATTAACTACGCGTTTCGCAGCTGTCCCTTGGGAAATAAAGGGCTTTCCCATTGACGCTGCGGACATTCACCGCTCTAAAAGACGATCACGATGGCCGAGAAGAAATCTATCCTCACACTAAATCTGGGCTCCCAGCGCGTCGGCATGGCACGTTTCGGGATCAGCGGCAAAGGCGGCGTTCTGCTTAAGGACTACGCTTTCACCGAAATGGCAGGCGATCCCACCGCCGACGGCACCCGACGCAATAGTCTGACCGAAGCAGTCAAACAACTGGTAGCCCAGTTCAAAGCTGCGGACTCGGATGTCAATTACGCGGTTCCCGGCCAGTTTCTGATTGCCAAATTTGTCAAACTTCCGCCACTCGCAGAGGACCAAGTTGATAAAATTGTCGGCTTTGAAGCGCAGCAGGCCGTGCCCTTTCCGCTCGCGGAAACCGTTTGGGACTACCAGTTGATGGGCAAATCCGGCGGAGAGGTTGAAGTTGGTATCGTAGCCATCCGTTCGGAGCATCTCGGCGAGATGCATGCCGCCGTGGAAAGTTCCGGTTTGGATACGCAGCTGGTCGATGCCGCTCCGGTCGCCTTGTATAATGCCTTCCGCTACAATTACCCGGATGCCGAGGGTTGTTCCCTGCTGATCGATCTGGGCGCCCGCACCACCAATCTGATTTTCATTGAAGGACACCGGGCCTTCATCAACAGCTTCCAGACCGGGGGCGCCTCCATCACCCAGAGTATTGCCCGGGAAATGGGCATGGATTTTGATTCCGCAGAAGGTCGCAAAGTTCAGGAGGGATTCGTCAATCTGGGAGGCAACTACGCAGACCACGAAGATCCTGAAGTGGATGGCATGTCCAAGGTGATCCGAAATGCCCTCCTCAAGGTGCATGGGGAAATCACTCGCCGCACCAATGCCTACCGCAGTCAGCAGGGTGGCAGCGCTCCGAGTGTCGTCTACCTTGCCGGAGCCGGAGCATCCCTGCCTTACCTCAAGGAAGTTTTCGAAGAAAAGCTCCGCCTGCCCGTCGAATATTTCAATCCGCTGCGCAATGTCGCAGTGGGTCCACGGGTCAATCTCGAACAGGCCGGGGCCGAGGCTCACACCTTGGGCGAATTGGTTGGTTTGGCTTTGCGTGAAATGGCCTGCCCGATGGCATTGGATCTGTCACCGCATTCGGTGAAAGCCGCCAAGGATGTGGGTGCCAAAAAACCACGCCTTTACATCGCCGCGGCCTGTTTGCTGGCCGGTTTGGGCAGCATCATGATTTATAACAAGAGCGCGGCTTCCGCCTTTGCCCGCGAAACGGGCAAATATGAACTCGAAGTCGAGAAGTTTGCCAAATACGACGACCAGATCAAAGCGCAGGAAAAACGCCAGAAGATCGAAGAGGCGCGGGCCGGCTATTTGGCCAACGTCATCAACCAACGCAGTTTCTGGGTCAATATGATGAACGCGTTGAACGCCCAATTCGCCAATGAGAAGATCTGGATTACCCAGATTTCGATGGTCGGACCCAAAGGCGAACAAACCGTCGACGGATTGTTCACCAATGCGGTTTCCTATGGTGTTTTTGGCACCGGAGTGAAAGCCACCACCGCTGCCCCCCCCGTAAAAGGACAGACCATGCCAGTAGCGGCACTTCACATTGCGGGGATCAACCGTGGGGTTGGCGAGGATGTCCCTACATTGTTTGCTAAAATCAGGGAGAATTTGAAGGACTACTTTGAATTCGATACCAGCAAGACGGATGATGATCTCATCCGGGACTACGTTTATAACCAAGTTGGCTCCATCAGCACCAAGGAAGGGTATGATTTCCAAATCCTGCTCCCCCTGAAGCAGAAAATGGACGTCCCGGTGCCGGTCAAGCCCATCACGAAAAAATAACCTTTCGAATTTCGAACCATTCATGAGTAAGGCAAAGCAGAATACCTTTCTGACCGGCTATTTCGCCATTCTGGCCGCAGGTGCGGCAGGCTTGGGCTATCTGGCATGGTCATCCTCCTCCGCAACCACCGAGGCCGAGGAAAAATACACCACCACCAAGGCAAAGCTCCTCGCTCTGCAAAAAGCACCCATTTTTCCCAAACAGGAAAATGTAGATGCCAAGAAAGTGCAAGTGGACGCCTACGCGGCCAAGGTAGGCGGGTTGAACAACAAACTCCACGCCGTCCAGACGCCTCTGGCAGACGCGATGACGAGCGCCGAATTCCAGGCGAAGTTGCAGAAAACGCGTGATGCCATTGCGGTCGACGCAAAGAATGCCGGCGTAAAACTTCCTGAGAAGTTCGATCTTGGCTTTGGCACCTACCTCTCAACTTTCCCTGAAACCCAGGCCGTCCCGCAGCTCAATGCATGGATGGAAGGACTCCAACATTTCTTCGCGTTGGTTGTTGCCAGCGGCGTGAAGGAAATCAATGCCATCGACCGGCTGGAATTGAACTTTGAAAAGAAGGGTGATACTCCACCAGCCGGGGAAAAAGCTAAACCGGCACCCAAACCGGCCACGGCGGCGGCAAAGGGCAAAAAGCCTGTGGAGGCAGCCCCAGTGGCGGTTATTGATGAGAAACTGGTTCTTGAGCGCTACCCCTTCAATATCACTTTCACGACTTCCAATCGTTCCCTGAACGACCTGCTGACCGCCTTGGCCAGTTCAGGCACCAGCAGCAATTCCCCTTATTTCTATAATATCCGGGTCCTGCGAATCGAGAATGAGCAAAAAACCGGCGCCGAAACCTCCGCGCCAGTCACCATTCAGGAAATGACGGATCCTGATACTCAGAAACCCTTCAAACGGGACTCTGTTTACATCTTCGGGGTAGAAAAAATCCAGGTTCACCTTGGATTGGAACTCATCCGGTTTGCCGGTTCACCTGAAGTGGCCGAAGCCAAGAAATAACATACGGACCCGAAAGATTTTCCCAATCCATGGAAGCCATCAAGACTAAATACGACCGCATTTTGCTCGGTCTCTGTGCCCTTATTGCTCTGGTTATCGGCGCGATGCTCATTTTGAATATCGTCTCCTTCAATAGCCAATTTTCACCGCCCCCCAAGGCTGGTGAGAAACCAGCCGATCTGGGGCCCGATAAATCCGCGGACGTTGCCAAAGCGGAAACTGTCCTGGAAACTAAAGCGGCCCGTAAAGCCCTGCAGCTTCCTGGTGGTAAACTGGCTGACCTTTTTGTATCCACCCCGGTGATCAAGACTGCAGACGGACAGGTGATTGCCTTGCTCGACGAGACAGCTCCCCAGTTGCGTCCCCCGATCGACAATATCTGGCTCTACAACAACGAGCTCGACCTGACCCGCGATGATATCGCCCAACTCGATAATGATGGCGATGGGTATACCAATCTGGAGGAGTTCGAGGGCAAAAGCAATCCACGCAGCCGGACGGAGGTTCCCCCATTTTACACGAAATTGCGCTACAAGGAATGCGTGAAGGACCCGCTTTCCCTTAAATTCGCCATCTACAACAACGGAGAAATCCAACTTTCCCGTACGGAACCCAAACCATCAAAATCTGCCTTCCTTAAAGAGGGTGATGTCTTCCCTGTCGATCCACGGTTCAAGATCGCGAAGGTCGAGATGAGGGAGATCACCAAAGATGGCGTTACGGACCGTAAGCCGGTGCTCATCCTGGAAGACTCAGAAGCCAAAAATGCACCCCCCTTGGAGATCCAGCTTGGACAGACCGTCGAGCGTCCAAATCTCTCCGCTAAAATCACGGACGAGCTCTCCGGCAAGGATTTTGTGCTGCGTGAAGGTCAGGAATTCGAACTGCCGAAGATGCCTGGTACCAAAATTCTTGTTGCCAAAGTCAACGAGGAATCGATCACTCTCAGCTTCATCCTACCCGGCAAGACCGAGCGGCAGGAGCAGGAGTTAAAGATTAAATAATTATTAAATTCCGGGAATGGTGAATTTTGCTTAAGATTTTTCTTCCCATCTTTCAAGACCCCCTTTATTTCAAATCTGCCATCCAAAAAAAGTTCATGAGAAAGCCAGTGTTATCGTTGCAAAGTCAGGCCCTGATCGTCGGCATCGCGTGTGCCACCGCCCTCCCCGCTCCCGTTGTCCGGGCCGGAGATGGAGGTGGTTCCGAGTCGTCCATCGTTGGGCAGGAAGTGATCAAACGTCAGATGCGTATTGCCAATGCGCTGACAGCGGAAGCGGACGGAGACCGCCTGATGGCTGAGCAGGACTATGAGGGGGCGATTGCCAAATATCGCGAAGCTCTCGACCTGCTTCCCTTGGGCAACGTTTCCTCTGCTGACCGTCAGCGGGTTATCAATAAGTATGCCAAAGCTTGCGTGATCCACGCCCGGGAACTGGGCAATCGTGGAGCCTTCACCAAGGCCCGGAGCCTGCTCAACGGCGTGCTTTCCGAAAATGTCGACCCCGGTAACGTGGCCGCCCGCAACCTGCTCAAGGACTTGGAGGATCCCGACAAGTTCAACCAGGCGATGAGCGAGAAGCACTACACGAACACCGAGGAAGTGCGCCGTCTCTTCCGGATGGGTTTGGGTTATTATGATCTTGGCCAGTTCAAGGAAGCTGAAGAACAGTTCAACCGGGTTCTCGCCATTGACCCGACCAATACTGCAGCGCGCCGTCAACTTGAGAAGACGGAACGCGAAGTGAACAATTACTTGCGTGCCGCCCGTGACCACACCCGCATCAAGATGCTGAACGATGTGGATAGCCTTTGGGTGACACCAGTTCCCGGCACCGCCAAGGCTCCAACGGCCCTGGCCACGACGACGACGGATGAGCCTTCCGGTTCCCAGGCCATCATCTTCAAACTGAATAATATCACCTTGGACCGACTGCAATTCTCGGATGCCAGCATCCAGGAAGTGGTCGATTACCTCCGCCGCAAGAGCATTGAAGCTGACACGGTAGAAACCGACCCGAACCGCAAGGGCGTTGACTTCATTCTCACCTCTGCCGAAGGTGCCCGCCCCGTGACGCTCGACCTGCGCGGCTCCAAATTGATCAACGCCATCAAGAGCATCTGTGATCAGGCTGGAATGCGTTACCGATTCGAGCCGAATGCAGTAGTCATCATGCCGGTAACCAGTGCCGGTTCCGGTGGTCTCCAAACCCGTGTTTTCCGCGTGCCGCCTGACTTTTTGTCCAAGGGGAGTGGTGGAGCTGCGGAAGGTGCTGACGCCGCTGCGCCAGCCGATCCTTTCGGTGGTGGAGCCCAGGCTGGTTCCGCTTTGGTGAAACGCCCTGATGCCAAAACCGTCATGCAGCAGCTTGGCGTCGAATTTGGCGAGGGTGCGACTGCCACCTTCAGTGCGGGCACTTCCCGCTTGGTGATCCGCAACACCCTCGAACAACTCGATAACGCCGAAAGCGTGATTGATACCATGTTCAAGTCGAGCGTGAAGCAGGTCTTCATCACCACCAAATTTGTTGAGGTGACCCAGCGCAACACCGACGAACTTGGATTCGACACGCTGATTGGTGCCTTCAATCTGGGCGACAGCGGTGTCTACGGTGCCGGTGGAACATCTGGCACGGCTTCTCCGCTGAACAGCGGCGACTACTCTGTGATTAGCCCCGGTGGTGGTCCTGTCGGAGGCAGCCCGATTTCCCGCGGCCTTCGCTTTGGTGCTGATGCGCTCTCCCGCAACGCGATTGATTCCCTCATCGCTGGCGGAACCGCCTCGGGTGCCTCAGCTGTCACTCCTGCCACTTTTGCTTTGGCCGGCGTCTTCACTGATCCTCAGTTCCAAATCATGATGCGGGCCCTTTCCCAGAAGAAGGGTGTCGACCTCATGACCGCTCCGAGCGTGATTGTCCGCGGCGGACAGAAATCCAAAATTGAGGTGATCCGCGAATTCCCTTACCCAACCGAATTCGATCCACCTCAAATTCCACAAACCTTCGGGGGCAGCACCTCCCTCGGCGGTCAAGGCGGCGGCACCCAGCAGGGCGGAAGCTTCCCGGTTACACCCACGACACCACAGAGTTTCGAGTTCAAAAACACCGGTGTGACCATGGAAGTGGAAGCTACGGTGGCGGACGATGGCTACACCATCGATCTTAATTTGGCTCCGGAAGTGATCGAGTTCGAAGGTTTCATCAATTACGGAAGCCCAATTCAGACCACCGGTATCAATGCCCTCGGTCAGAGCGAGCCGGTGGTGTTGACCGACAACAAGATTCTCCAGCCCGTGTTTGCCACCCGCAAACTGGCTACCCAGGTTCTGATCTGGGATCGTCAGACGGTTGGGATCGGTGGATTGATCCGCGAGGACGTCCAATCGGTTGAAGACAAGGTGCCACTGTTCGGAGACATTCCTTTGGTTGGTCGCTTGTTCCGCACTAAATCTGACGAGCACTTCAAAAAGAATCTGATGATTTACGTGACGGGCACAATGATCGATCCAGCTGGACAGCCGATCAACGCTTCCAAGAGCGACAGCGAAGAGATGGAAGTCCCGATCGAGGGTGGACCTGCCGCTCCGCTCTTCCCAACTGGCGTCATGCCAGTCGGTGACAAATAAAGCCTCAAGGATTCATTCGGGCAGGGCGGGAGGCAACTCCCGCCCTGTTTCTTTTCCTGGTGAGAGGTGAGGCGGTTCAGCTGAAATGTCCCCTATGATTCTGACCCTTGCCCTTACCGGCGGCATCGCTACTGGCAAGTCGAGCTTTGCCCGGTTGTTGATGGAGGCCCTTCCGGAAACAGCGTTCTTTGACTGTGATCAGTGTGTCCATGAGCTATTGACAAAGCCGGAGGTTGCCCGGATGATTAACGCCTCTCTGGGAATGAACCTTGCCGGTTCCGATGGACAGCTTGATAAAAGCCGTTTGCGGGAGCGGGTGTTTCATGACGAGGAGAGCAGGCGCACGCTGGAAGAAATTCTGCATCCGCTGGTGCGGGAAGCATGCCGGTTGGCTCATCAGCAGGCGCAACACTCGCCCGGTATCTTGTTTTTTCTGATGGATGTGCCTCTGTTGTATGAATCAGCCTTTCCGATGCCACGCGATCTTGAGATTGTTGTGGCGTGCGGGCCGGCTACCCAACGGGAGCGCCTGATGGCGCGAAACCCCTTTCCGCCGGATCTGGCCGATCGCATCATTGGGGCGCAGCTTCCCATCCTGGAGAAGGTCGCCTTGGCCGGTGCGGTCATCTGGAATGGCGGTTCCCCGGACGCCCTCCGCCGTCAAACCTTCACTTTTTCGACATGGCTCAAAAGCAAAATGACAACCTGACTGGACCCGGTCCAGTAACCGGTAATGAATCTGCCGCGCCGGCGCCTCCTTCCGCTCTGGACGGAAAGACGGCAGCCGCAATTACTTCTGGAGAGACCACTCCTGCAGAAACGCGTCCAGCGATTCCGGAAAAAGTAAGGTTGAACGACTTTTTGGGCCACACTCTGGCTCAATTATATGATCTTGGGGAATCGCTTGGACTTCGTGTCGGTGGGACCCGGTCCAAACATTTTCTGATTTTTGAAATCGTCAGTTTTTACGGCCGCAATGGAGCCCTCATCGAGGCCGAAGGCATCCTGGAGATCATGCGCGAAGGGTTCGGTCTGATCCGTGACCCCCGCTTCAACTTTGTCTCCTATCCGGATGATGTGTTTATTTCTCCGTCGAATCTCCGCCGCTATAATTTGCAGGCAGGTCTTTCCCTCAAGGTCATCTGCCGGGCGCCGCGGGACCCCAAGGACAAGTTCATCTCGGTGGAGTCTGTTGTCAGTGTTGAAGGAATTCCCGTCGAAGATTACGTGCCGCCCGTGGCCTTTGAGAAACTGACCCCTCTTTTCCCAACGGAACGCATTATTCTCGAAAATCGTCGTACCCGGGCTATCTCTCCGCGGGTGGTCGACATTGTTGCCCCCCTGGGGAAGGGGCAGCGTGGATTGATCTGCGCGCCTCCCCGCGGGGGCAAAACGATTCTTTTGAAGGAAATTGCCAGTTCCATCCGGGAAAACCACAAAGAGGTGGAATTGATCGTCCTTCTGCTCGACGAGCGGCCGGAGGAGGTTACGGATTTTGTCGAGACGGTGGGAGGGCATGTATTTGCTTCGACTTTTGATGAGCCGGCGACACGTCATATCCAAGTGGCGGAATTGGTGATGGAGCGGGCCAAGCGCTTGGTTGAAATGAAACGGGACGTCGTGATTCTGCTGGACAGTCTTACCCGTTTGAGCCGGGGGTATAATAACATGCTTTCCGGAAAGGGTGGCCTGATGTCCGGGGGGATGAACCCCGTGGCGCTGCAGCGGGCGAGAAAATTCTTTGGTTCCGCCCGCAAGGTCGAGGAAGGTGGCAGTTTGACATTGCTGGCTACGGCATTGATCGAAACCGACTCCAAAATGGACGAGGTGATCTTCGAAGAATTCAAGGGAACCGGCAACATGGAGATCCATATCGACCGGGAGATGGCAGAACGGCGGATTTACCCGGCAATCCATGTGCAGAAGACGGGCACGAGGAAGGACGAATTGCTCTACCACCCGGATGAGTTCCGGCGCATCAGCGCCATCCGGCGGCAGCTTTCCCAATTGCCGGCCGGTGAGGCCATGGAGGTGCTGACCAAGCACCTGAAAGCCACCCCGGGGAATGCCGAACTGCTCCTGACGGGGTTGCGCTGAGCCGGGACATGCCTTAGGGCCTTGCTCCGCTGGGGTTGTTGCCCCTCAATTTCACTCTTTCCCCCGATTCACCCGGTGCCTGATTCCGCTCTTTCCGATCACTATATTGCCACTCCTGAAGCGCTGGCGGCCCTGCTGTCGCGCATTCCGGCTGGTCCTGGTGTTCGTTGTGCAATCGATACCGAAGCGGACAGCCTCCATTCCTATCGAGAAAAGTTGTGTCTGATCCAACTCGCTTGCGGGGAAGAAAAGGTCATCATTGATCCTTTGAGTATTCCGGATTTGTCCCCGTTGGTAACTTGGCTGCAGGAAGTTGAAATCTGGATGCACGGGGCTGATTTTGACATGACGCTGATGAAGCGGACGTTTAATGTCATTCCAGAGCGCATTTTTGACACCCAAACGGCGGCCCGGCTCTGCGGTGAAAAGCAATTCGGATTGGCTCATCTTGTGGAATCGGGGTTCGGAGTGGCTCTTTCCAAGCAGTCTCAGCGGGCAGATTGGGGGAAGCGCCCTCTTTCCGAAAAGATGATCGAGTATGCCTTGAATGATGTGCATTATATTCTGGAATTGGCGGACCGGTTCGTGGCCCGGTTGCGGAGCCTTGGGAGGGAGGAGTGGTTTTTGGAATCCTGCCGGGATGCCCGCGAGACGGTGCTGAACCGGTCGGCGGCGGATCCTGATGAGCAGTGGAGGATTTCCGGGAGCGGAAAGCTACGCGCCTGTGGGATGAATTATCTTCGTGCCCTCTGGCAGTGGCGCGATGCCGAAGCCCTGCGTTTGGACCGGCCCGCCTTCAAAGTGACGGGGAATGTAGATTTGCTCAATTGGGCTGAAGCGCTGGAGAATGGAGGTGAAGCTGATCTTCATTCCCGTTTTCCCCCTCCGTTTCATCGCCGCTTCCACAAAGCAGTGCGGGATGCCCGCGAAGCAGACCATTCCACCTGGCCCCAGCGTCCTCCCCGGTTGCGCTACGACCGCAATCCGGAAGCAGAAAGGCGATTTGAAGCACTCAAGGAAAAGCGCGACCATCTCGGGAGGGAATTGGACATTGATCCTTCCCTGATCGGTTCACGGGCTTCCTTGGAAGCCATCTGTTTTCAACCGGAACGCGTCGAGGAGCTGTTTCTGGATTGGCAGAGGCAGGTCCTCGGAATCTGACGGGGAAAGCGGGCGGGCCACGGGGAAATAGCCAGCTTCAGGACACGGGCAGGGGACTCTGTTCAAAAAAAGAACCGTGTCCGGGCAATTATGCTTCTTTTCCAGGATTAAAAGTCTTAGGAGAATAGCTTAATCTGATGCGCTGATTTCTTAAGAACGGTACATCGCCGCGCTCCCGCCACTCCTGATTCAGTGAAAACTCCCTCACGTCTTTCCTTCCCTCCGCTTGGTTGCTGCTGCCGTCGACTGGCCTGGGCGCCATTGGTCATTGTCCTGCTTTGCCTCCAGCTGGTGCTGCCTTCTGCAGCCCATGCCCAGCAGCCGCGTCTGACAGAGTTTCTCGCGGTCAACACCAACGGTATCACCGATGAGGACCTCTCCCCTCAGGGCTGGATCGAGATCTGGAATCCCAGCCTGACAGCCGTTTTTTCCCTGACGGGCTACAAACTATCCAGTACCCCGCCCAGTCCAGGGGTCGCCACGACTTGGAACATTCCCACCATCCAGATCATGCCGGATGAGCGGATCCTTATTTGGGCATCGGGAAAAAACCGGACGGTGGTTACCGCCCCGTTGCACACCAGTTTCACCCTTCCCTCGGCTGCGGGCAGCACCCTCAGGTTGCTGAACAGCGGTAACACCGTCGTCTCCACCATCTCCAATTATCCTGGTCAGACAGCTAATGTCTCGTGGGGCCGCGATGATTCTGATATCGCGATCGCTCCTGCGTTGGTTGGTTTTTACACCAGACCCACGCCGGGTGAAAAAAATAACCGCTACACCGGCGCGGGGGTGGCGGGAGGCGTGATCTTCAGTGAAGCCAGCCGCGCCTTCAACACTTCGGCCACAGACACGCTCGTTAACCTAAGCCTGGCCCAGGCGGTTCCTGATCCTGCGGCTCAGATCCTCTATACCACCGGATTCAGCAACCTTGGTTCAGTGCGGCAGCAGCATACCGCCACGGCGCTGCCGGGCGGCGGGATTCTCATCACCGGCGGATTGAGCAGCGTGTTGCTCGCCAGTAGTGAGATTTTTAATCCAGCCGCCACCAATTCACTGCCGGCGGCCAGTCTGGCCAGGGCCCGTCGCCTTCATACCGCCACCGCCCTCTCCAACGGCAAGGTTCTCGTGGTTGGCGGGCTCGGCAGCAGCGGGGCTCTTTCCACTGCGGAGTTGTATGATCCTGCGACAAATGCCTGGAGTCCGGCGGGCCTTTTGGCTACGGCCCGTCAATTGCATACTGCCACCCTGCTGCCCGATGGGAAGGTCCTTGTGGCAGGGGGGCTTGGTACCGCCGCTCTCAGCACCAGCGAACTGTATGATCCGGCTTCCAATACTTGGACCGCTTCCGGGTCTCTCGCTTCGTCCCGCCAGTTGCACACCGCCAGCCTGCTTTCCAGTGGCAAAGTCCTCGTGACCGGGGGGCTGGATACAGACATTCTCAATAGCAGCGAAATTTATGACCCGGCGACAGGCCTTTGGACTGGGGCGGCTCCCCTGACCACTCTGCGCCAGCAGCATACTGCGACCGTCCTGACGGATGGCAAAGTCCTCGTGACCGGCGGACTCACCTCCATCCCTGGTCCGGTCTTCAGCAATCTGGCCTCCGCGGAGCTTTATGACCCGGCCACCAATGTCTGGACCGGCGCCGGGGCTTTCACGGCGGCCCGCCGCCTGCACACCGCCACCCGGTTGCCGGGTGGCAAAGTATTGGTGGCGGGGGGGACCAGCAGTATTACGGCGGTGCCTTCCCCCGCTCTTAATAGCGCACAACTTTACGATCCCCTTTCCAACACCTGGGCCACGGCCGGTTCCCTTGGGGGCATCCGGGCCTATCATACCGCGAACCTGCTGAATAACGGCCGGGTATTCGCGGCAGGAGGCGCCAATGGCAGCACTTCCCTGGCGACGGCTGAACTTTACAACCCGGACACGAATGCCGCATGGACGGTCTCGCCTAAAGGTGTGGTCGATATTCCGGACATCAATGCCCTCCCTTATCTTGCTCCTTTGGTGATCAACAGCACCCAGATGGTCCGGGCCCGGGTTTTCAAGCCGGGGCTATTGCCGGGCCCAACCAATACCCAGTGTTTCCTCAAATTGGAGACCAATGCCCGGACTTTCAGTTCCGCCATGCCCATCGTGGTCATCAGCAGTTTCGGGGGGACTCCGCCCGATGATGCCGATCTGGGCTCTTTCATGTGGGTGTGGGAGCCGGCGGCTCCTGACAACCGGGCCCGCTTCACCAATCCTCCCGTCATCGCCAGCCGTTCGGTGATTGACAAGCGGGGCTCCAGTACGCTGGGAAATCCAAAATTCAGCCTGAACGTGGAGACCCGAAAACCATCCGATGAGGATGAACAGGACTTTTCCCTGCTGGGCATGCCGTCCCATTCAGACTGGGTTTTCCATGCTCCCTACGCCTTCGATCTCTCCCTCCTGCACAATCCCCTCATGTATGCCCTCAGTAATTCTGTTGGGCGCTACGCGGTGCGCAACCGGATGGCGGAAGTCTTCGTGGACGTCACCAGTGCCGGGCTCAGCTTTGCGGGCAATGCTTCCGGGGATTACTTCGGCGTCTACAACGTGATGGAGAAAATCCGCCGGGGGAGTGAGCGGGTCGATATCACCCGATTGGACACTTACGACAATGATGCCGCAAGGAACAGCGGGGGATATATATTCAAAATCGACCGCCTCGACGCCGGCGACACTGGATTCTCCGCCGGAGGCCAGTCCTTTGCTTATTATTATCCGAAGGAGCGGGATCTCAAATCACCTCAGCGCGATCCCCAGGAAAAGGCCCTCACCGCTTACCTCAATGATCTCAACACCCGCCTTCAGTCGGCCACCAACTGGAAGGACCCGGTGCTTGGTTACGCGCCCAAACTGGATGTCCCTGCGGCCATTGACCACCACCTGCTCAACGTGTGGGCCTTCAACGTCGATGCCCTCCGTCTCAGTGGTTACTGGACCAAGGACCGCGGCGGCAAGGTGTTCCCTGGGCCCATTTGGGATTTTGACCGCACGCTTTCCTCGACAGATGGCCGGGATGCCAATCCCCTGACGTGGCGCTCCACGGTGCCCGATCTCGGGACGGATTTCTTCAACTACCCTTGGTGGAACCGGCTCTTCCTCGACCCGGACTTCTATCAGAAATATATCGACCGCTGGCAGGAACTCCGGGCTGGCCCCCTCGGCCGTCCCGCGCTCGAAGCCCAGATCGATTCCTTGAACGCCCAAATTACGTCCGAAGCCATCACCCGGGATCTCGCCCGGTGGGGTCAAGCCAACGTGGCCGAAGAGGACCAGGTGATGGCCATGTTTTCAGCCATTGACCAACACATGGGGCGCGTCTCGGGCTTGGTCAACAACGCGGG
>CAIZWU010000005.1 GCA_903936775.1 uncultured bacterium
AATCCCGTTTGCTACCTTAGCTTTCGTGCCTCAGCGTCAGAAGAGACCCAGTAAGCCGCCTTCGCCACCGGTGTTCCTCAAGATATCAACGCATTTCACCGCTCCACCTTGAGTTCCGCTTACCTCTGTCTCCCTCGAGCACGGCAGTTTTGGATGCAATTCCCCAGTTGAGCTGAGGGATTTCACACCCAACTTTCCGCGCAGCCTACGCACCCTTTAAGCCCAGTAATTCCGAGTAACGTTTGTACGGTTCGTCTTACCGCGGCTGCTGGCACGAACTTAGCCCGTACTTCCTCCTAGAATAGGTCAAACAAAAGGGAGAACCCTCTTGCACTTCCTCCTCTACGACAGCGGTTTACAACCCGAAGGCCTTCATCCCGCACGCGGCGTCGCTCGGTCAGGCTTTCGCCCATTGCCGAAGATCCTCGACTGCAGCCACCCGTAGGTGTCTGGGCAGTATCTCAGTCCCAATGACGCGGGTCGTGCTCTCACACCCGCTACCCATCGTTGCCTTGGTGGGCCGTTACCCCGCCAACAAGCTAATAGGATGCAGGCCCCTCCCAAGGTGGAATCACACCTTTGGTCCTAAGACATTATCCGGTATTACCTGCAGTTTCCCGCAGCTATCCCAGACCTCGGGGTAGGTACCTACACATTACTGTCCCTTTCGCCGCTGTCCCCGTATTGCTACGGTTCTCGCTCGACTTGCATGCCTAATCCACGCCGCCAACGTTCACTCTGAGCCAGAATCAAACCCTTCAATTTTTGGTTCTTCATGCCACACCTACCGAAGCAGATGCGGCGTTGATTCGCCTGAATCTCAAGAGATTCGATCTAACTTATTGAAAAAAATGGTTCATGAACGAACACCGGTTACCCGGTCTTCGGTCACTTGCCGGTCACAATCGCGTGCCGGCCGAAACCAAAAGAGATCAACTGCCGAATTGTCAAAGATCAGTCCGCCCTGGGAATGTTGCCATCCCTTCAGGCGAGTCCCCAAGCATAGCAGCGTTCGACCACGGGTCAACAGCCTGCAATGCTGCCGAGAAAATTTCGGCGAACAGCCTTTATCGGCATGCCGGCACCGGGGCTTCAGTCGCGACGCAGCCGCCGCCCGGGAGGTTCGCAGCCCCCACGAAACGCCTGCAAGTCTCTATTTTTCTGCATCCAAGACCACCGTCACGTCGAGTTGGTGCCCCTCTCGCTGCACGCTGATCAGGACCTGATCCCCCGGATTTCGTGACTCCACCGCTGAGAGAAAATCGTCCGCAGTCCGCACCGCTTGCCCAGCCACGGCGACGATCAGATCTGCTCCCGCCCGATCAACCCGCGAGGTTTCAACGGTGAAAGGCCCCTGACGCCGCCGTTCCCGGATGATTTTGAAGCCTCGGAGCCCAGCTCGCTCCGCGGGCCCATCGGGGGCGAGTTCGGCCACGACGAGCCCCGCATCCGACTGGTAGACCCGGGCGATGCCGGCGTCGGGCCGCACCACCTTTCCCTGTCGAATCAGCTGCGGCACGATCCGCGACAGGGTGCCGACCGGGATGGCAAATCCCACGCCGGCGCTCTGGCCGGTGCGACTGGCGATCGCCGTGGTCATGC
>CAIZWU010000006.1 GCA_903936775.1 uncultured bacterium
CGGACGAGAGAGCGGTGACGGGCTTCAAGTCGCAACTCACATTCACAGGCGCGTCTTCGAGCTCTTGGTCGGGGTCGCTGGCTGCCGAAACTCCGAAAGGCACAGCGGCGAAGCTCACTCAGGATGGCCTCATCGGCACATGGCGCGGGACCGTGAATGAGGAAAAACTGATGCTTTCGTTCCACCGCCCGCCGGTGGAGAAGGACGTGCAGTTGGACATCTATTTCGGCGAAGCGACGATCGGGGCGCTGGCGGGGTTCACCATCGCGGCGGATGGCGGTTCGGCCGAGGTGGTGCAGCACAGCGCGGGCGGCGACATAAAATTCGGGACGCTCATTCCCGACGTGGCGGGCAAGCTCAAGCTGGAGCTTTATGGCCGTCAGAAGGGGCAACAGGAAGTTTTTCTCACACGCGATGTGGAGGCACCCGTATCCAATGAAACGAAATCCGCATCCCAGCCCAAGGCAGGCGCAAAGCTTGATCGTGCGGTGCTCGAAGGCACTTGGGAGGGAGAAAAGGACGGTGTGACCATGGAGGTGGAGTTTCAGTGGCTCTCCGAGCACCAGCAGGTCCGATGGGAGGTGAAACGGCCCAGCTCCAGCATCGCCGCAGATATGTCTGTCGTGGTCGCACCAGATGGCAACTCCGCGGAACTCATCTTCCGCAAAGGGCTGGAAGGTGAGGCCACACAAGGGCGCCTGACCCCGGGAGAAGCCGGGACCCTGAATCTGGAAATTATCCCGAATCCGAACGTGAGCGACCCTGGATATCCAGCAGTGAAAGGACTCGTTCTCAAGCCGAAGTCGGCCGCCAGCCTCGGCCGCCAGCGGAGAGGCTGAGACGATCCGCTTCACGATCCCTGCGGGGAGTGGGAAGAAATTCTAGTGGCTGAAAATCCCGTTGGAATGAGGTGGGCCGATAAATGTGATCTGGCCTGGCCCGCATTCTACCCTGTCGGCGCTTTCTTTGTCACATTTCCCCGCCCATACGTCATGGAGTTGCGGCGCCATGCCGCCAGACGATGCCCACCGACCCTCAACCCAATTTCCACGCGGCCCCGTTTCTCACGACACGGTGGACTCGTGTTTGTTTGGCAAAGGCAAATTCTGACGAGGGGCGCAAAGCCCTGGGGGATCTCTGCGGAGCGTATTACGAGCCGGTGGTGGCTTATCTTGGCAGTGCGTTCCGGGATGCAGAGGCTGCCCGGGAAATGAGCCACGCGTTTTTTGAGGAAATGCTGGGTGGCGGAGCGATCCGCACGGCGGACGAGGGGAAGGGGCGTTTCCGCTCTTATTTGCTGGGGGCGGTGAAACATTTTGTCAGTCACCGGCGGGAGGCGGCCCAGCGTCTCAAACGGGGAGGCGGCACGCTGCAGGTTTCGTTGGATGAGGAGGAAGCCGCTGAAGTTCCGGACATCCGGCAGCTCCCGCCGGACTTGGAATTCGACCGCCAATGGGCCATGACGGTGATCGCACGGAGTATGGAGGCCCTGCGGTCGCAATGCGTGGCCGAAGGGCGGGGCGCGTTTTTTGATGCCGTCCAAAACATTCTCAACGGCCACGCCAGCCATGGCGAGCAAACGGCTCTGGCCAGCACTTGCGGCATGACCTTCGATGCCTTCCGCATGGCTGTCTCCCGGCTGCGCAAGCGCCTGCGCGACTGCGTGAAAGCCGAAGTGGCCGGCACATTGGATGACCCTGCGGCCGTCCAGGATGAGATGGACGCCTTGTTTGCTGCGCTGGGGCGATGAATCCTTTGTTCGGTTTTGACTTTGAATGCGTCAGTATCCCAGCATGAGCACTTCATCCCAGCCGATCACCTGCCCTCACTGCGGTTCTGGAATTCCGTCAGGAACTCCGGTGGAGCAGTGTCCGCGTTGTCTCATGGCGCAGATTATCCAGCCGACGCATGACGGTGAAGCGGTACCGGCGAGGCCCACCCTCACACCTGAGGAACTCGCCCCGCATTTCCCTCAGTTGGAAATATTGGAATGCCTCGGCCGTGGCGGCATGGGCGTCGTTTACAAGGCACGGCAGAAGTCCCTGAACCGCTTGGTCGCCCTGAAACTGCTCGCGCCGGAGCGGGCGAACGATCCCCAGTTTGCCGCCCGGTTTGAAAAGGAGGCCCATGCGCTGGCAGCATTAAATCACCCAAACATCATTGGCGTGTATGACTTCGGGCAGGCGGGTGGCTTTTACTTTCTGCTCATGGAGTTTGTGGACGGCATGAACCTCCGCCAACTGCTGCAATCTAAACGCCTCACGCCGAAGGAAGCCCTCAGCATCGTGCCACCGGTCTGCGAGGCCCTGCAATGCGCGCACGATCACGGCATCGTGCATCGCGATATCAAGCCGGAGAATCTGCTCATCGACAAATCCGGCACCGTTAAAATTGCGGACTTCGGCATCGCGAAAATATATAGTAGCCCTCTCGCTCCGCGAGAGGAGCCATGCGCTGACTCAGACACGACAGATGCCCGTCGTTCAGTTAAGCATCCCGCTGTCGTAGGTTCCCAGCTCATCTCGCGGAGCGAGATGGCTACTATAGGCACTCCCGCCTATGCCGCCCCGGAGCAGCAGGACAACGTCGTCGCCACCGATCATCGTGCCGACATCTACAGCCTGGGTGTGGTCCTTTACGAGATGCTCACAGGTGAGCGGCCTCAGCAAAACTTCGTCCCGCCATCGAAGCGCGTGCAGGTGGACATCAGCATTGATGAAATCGTGCTGCGCGCCTTGGAGAAAACGCCGGAACTCCGTTTCCAAACAGCGGCTGATTTCCGCACGCAGGTGGAGGCTGCGGTTTCCCCCCGGGCTGGCAGCCCATCAGGGCGCCTCCCCAAATCCTCGCAGGGATTTCTCTTCGAGCCGACGCAGTTCGCCACGGCCAACGGGCAGTTTTTCGCCTATCGCCAGCGTGGGCAATTATTTCTGGATCATCAACAGTTGGTCTATTCGCGTGGGGGCGTGGATACCACCATCCCGCTCGCCTCCATCCGGGATCTCAGCATGGGACAATATCCCCGGTCCATGTCACCGGTTAGTTGTGACCTGATCAGCTTAACTTATGAAGATGGAGATGGAGATGAACCCAGGCAGGTGCTGATCTCACCGATGGAAGGCTGGATCGGCATACCTTCCAGTCGCAATGCCTTTGCCGCCGAATGGCACGCCGCCATCAAATCGGCGGTTCTGGCAGCCACTGGCAGAGCGCCGGGCTCCACGCCTGCAAATGGACTGGGCATTTCCCAAGGTTCAAGCTGGCCGCACCTCCTCCGCATCTTTCTTCCGGTCGTCATAACCGTGTTGTTTATCGTGATGGTATTGGGGCCTGTGCCCGCCGGTTTTACAAAGCAGCAGACGCTCATCGGAACAATCGTCATTCTATTGCTCATGCCGTTGAGCTTCCACTGGTGGATTCGACGGCAGCCCCCCCGCCCCACCCCCGCACCATCAAGGCCCTCGCAATCACCCTGGCAAGGCTGGGGCATGGTCGGCTCCGCCTTGGGCATGACCAGTTGGATGGTGGTGACTGCCGGGCTATCGGGCTGGCGCGGCACCGGGGTAGCCCTGACCACCGCAACCGTGACCGTGCTCGCTGCCGCCCTGGTACTTTGGAATTCCCGTGACAGGATGACTCCATTGATCCGCCAGATGGGGCTCATCGCTGTCGGGTTCGTGTCGACTGCCGGGTTCCTCTTTGGGGCTCACTGGCTTGGGCTGTCGATGATTTCCCGCTGGCCCGGAGGAGTCACGGTCTCGCCGTTGCAGTTTGTTTGGGCGCTGGTGCTCTTCCCGCTGATTGCCGTGTGGCTTTGGTTCTTCCACCGCCGCATGAATGAGCGTGGAGTCTCTCCGCCCTCCTCTCCGATCCGATTCCCGGGAAGAAACCTCGCAGTCCTGGTCCTGCTGCTGGTGCCACTCAACGCGGCGATCGTCTGGGCCTTCGTCACGGCGGCGCGATGGCTCACCGACTTTCATGCCAATCCATGGCTGACGCAAAGACAGGACATTGATCCTGCGTTCGTCACCAAGCTGGCGAACTTCCTCTACGAACATCCCGGCATCGTGAGTTCCATTGCGATCCTCGTTTCGCTCGTGCTGGACGTCCTGATCGTTCGCCATTTCTGGCAGGCGATGGATGGACGAACCGTCGATTCAGGCGTTTCCTCACCCGGAGCGGAACCTCCGGCGAAGTCGCGCTGGCAAGGCTGGGATGTGTGGCTGATCGCTCTGTGCTTGGTGACCTTTGGCTCCCTGTGGCTGTATCGGCTATCGGAGGCGCGACTTTATCGGACTGGACTCAATGCTTCAGACATCGTGCTTCCCAGTGCACTCGCCACGGTAGTCCTGCTCGCGGGCGCGGCGTTTCTTTGGATGCTGGCAAAAAACATCAAGACGGGCTCCGACTCTCGCGTCACCTCTTGGAAGCGGCAACTTGGACGTTCGATTGTGCCGGCCATCGCGGTCGCGTTGTTACTCCGCACATTCATCATGCAGCCATTCTGGGCGGTGACGGATGCCACCGCCCCGGAAATCCCACGCGGCAGCCTCGTGCTCGTGTGGAAGCTCTCCCGCACATTTGCCGAAGGAGAACTCATTGCCTACGCCGAAAATGGACGCGTCAACATTGGACGCATCGCCAAACCAAGTCAGGAAGCGGTCTTTGTTAAACGCAACAACAGTGAGCCGACGTCCGTTTTGCACTCCGCCATCGTCGGCAAAGTCATCAGCGTGGTGTGGCGCGGGACGGTGCGGGAACCGAAAGCCGGGGGAATCTCAAAAGTTCAGATGGAGGCTCAAAAAGCCACCATCGATGCGGAAGTCGACGCGGGGCAGGAGTTACTCGTCTTCATTGGTGACGGGACGCTGGGCTGGTCCTTCTCACAGCCAGGCGCAGCCGCAGTGACAGCCACGGTCGAACCTTCCAGCGGGCTTCGGCTCGACGACGGTTCGCTGGGTAAAGGGTTCGTTATCCGCACCAGCGGGGGCGTGGCGAACGTGGCGATAACTCCCGGCGGGCCGGTTCCATTTGGCGAGTTTGTAATTCGCCCCGCCAGCGCGGTGTCTTCGAGTGATGGGATCTACACGGTCGCTGACATCCATCAGCCAGATGGCACGCGGGTGCCGGTCTCGGTCCGGATTCGGGCAAGGAAGGTGCCTCAGCCATCGGCGCAGGCTGCTATCAACAACGAAGCCCCGATTCGCACCGGCCCGGTATTTCCCTACACCATTTCGGGGCGGACCACCGTAGGAAAGCCGCTGGAAGTGGGAGGATTTGCGGACGTCATTGTCAAATTCCACGGCGCTGGTCCAAGTCAATCCGAAGTGCTCCCAATCGTTCGCGGCGCAAAGGTGACAAAGATTACCGACAACGATCCCAGCATCTCGAATGATTGTCTCGTCGAACTCGAACTCACCCAAGCCGAAGTCGATCTGACCAAACTCCACGCGTATCGCCACTCATTCTACTTCGCTCGTGTGGACGCTCCGCTCGAATTGGAGAAGCTCCCAAAGCCCGGGAGCATCATAAACGTTCCAGCTATCAATGAGGCGGTTCACTCCCAGTTGCCCGGAAAACCTGACGCAAAACGGTTGGCATCATTTTCACCGACCTTGAATCCAAGTCCCGGAGAGTATGTGCTCAACAGCTTTTTGGCGGAGCCACGCCATGTGGCATTGGCGGAGATCGCCTTTGTCGATGAGCGATACTCGACAGCATACACGATTTCGCAACTCGGTTTCTACTTCGCTTCACCGGATGGTGCCGTTAACCAGGGAGATGTGGTGACATGGTCCATCGGGAACGTAACCGATGGCGAAGGCGCGTGGCTCTTTCGGATAAAGCGCGGAGCAGGTATTCCAAAATTCGAGGCCGTCGCGAGGATCGGCGGCAAAGGCAAAAGCTTTGCTGACATCCCCCGTGTGAAAGGGCGCATCGACAATCCAGAACGCGGAGCGGACACCACGCTCGACCCCGCGACGACAAAGTGGGTGCACGTCCGTCCCGAGCGATCCTATTTCGTGAGCCCGAGCGATTGGTCAGCAGGAGAGTGGCACAGTCTGAAGCTCTTCGAGGCGCAGGACGACAACGGCAAAGTGTTGGGTCACATTCGGCTAAAACTTCTCGTGCGCCCCATGCTGCCCGAAGCGAAGTATCCATGGAAAGAAACTCCATACTTTCGCAACGGCGACTGGGAGAAGGATAAGGAGCTGATGTCCGTGATTGGCGAGCCATCCGAAAAGGTCGCCCCGGAATCTCCACCCGCGCCAGAGAATGCGCCGCCCGAAAAACCTGCCGCAAAACTTTACCGCCGCGAGGTGAGGGAGAAGGCCCGCGACGGCAGGGATATCGTCATGATCTTTGAGGAACTACAGCGCGACGAGAAGACCTCGATAGTCACCGTTAAATCCGTCGGCGGCGGCTCCGTGGGATCCGCGATGTTCGATGTGCGCGGCAATTATGAAATCGCAAAAGCACGGGGAGCAGCCTGTTTCATCAACCTCAAAGCATGGGAAGGCGAGGACGGTGCGTGGATGTATCTCACTGGCTTCGCGCCCAACAAGGACGTGGACCCAACCACCTATTTCGATCAGATAGAGCACTTGCCCGCAGAGAAGCGGCACCAGTTCCTCTCGGTCAAAGACTACGAACCCCTCTTCAATCGTCAGCCGTGATGGGCAAGTGAATGGGGTGGTGTCTTTGTGACCGCTTGATCACGCAGAACCTCCCCAGCAGGCCCCGTGTTCCACAGGAGGAAATCTGCGACGCGGGTAGGAGTTCAAACATCCGTGCGTGCGGAACCCCTTTTGGGTTTGTGAGCAAAAAATGGAACCATTTCGTCCCCCGCCGGTATCATCACCGAACAACGCATGAACGAAGCCGACGAACTCCAAATCATCCGACGCATTGTGGACGGGGAGATCGAGGCCTTTGAGCATCTCGTCCTTCATTACCAGGATCGCCTGCTCCGGATGATTGCCACGCTTTTGAATGACGAAAGACGTCACGCCGAAGACCTCGCGCAGATCGTCTTCGTGGAAGCCTTTCGCCGTCTCAAGCATTTCGATCCCGCGCGAAGTCGATTCTCCACGTGGCTGTTCATGATCGCCCGCAGCCGCTCGCTCAACGCCCTTCGGAAGAAGAGCCCGACTCTCCTGGCTGAACTTCCCGAGCAATACGCCGACACCCCGGAACCCGGGAGCGGGGACCGCCTGAGAATGCTCGACCAAGCCCTTCATCAACTCCCCGGAAAGCAAAAGCGCGCCTTCACCCTCGTTGCCCTCGAAGACCTCTCCTACGCCGAAGCCGCCCAGATCGAATCCACCACCGTCGGCACCATCAAGTCCCGCGTCAGCCGCGCCCGTGAGTTTCTCAAAGCCACTCTCAAACATCACTGAACCATGACCACGTCTTCTGATCACGAACTCGACCTCTGGATTGCAGCGCGAAAGAAAGACCCCTCCGCGCACCTCGCTCCGTCTGTCATGAAGGAAATCCAAAAGGCGTCCCAACCCATTCCTCATCCCAAACCTGAGCACCCTTCCTGGCTCCTTGCTTCCGCCTGCCTCATCGCAGGTATCGGCAAACTCAGCCTCGTCTTCCATTTCGCATTCTAAAAAACAAAAACAATGAGCACCCATCCTTCAAACGATCTCACCCTTGGCCCCGTCAGCAAACGGAAGCCATCCACTGCCACTAACCTGTCCCTCTTCCTGCCCGGTCTCGGCCAGGTCTATTGCGGTGCCCTCGGTCGCGGTCTGCTTCAACTCTCCTCCCTCGCCGCCCTCCTCGTCGTCGCCATCGTCTTCCTTGCGACCCAATCCGCCCCCCCGAAAACCCTTCTCATCACCGTCATCATTCTAGCACTCATCCCCATCGCCTATTCCGCATGGGACGCCCGTCGGATGGCCCTCGCCAGTCGCGAAGACTATCGGCTCAAAGACTACAACCGGTTTTCCGTCTATGTCGCTCTCACCTTCCTCATGATGTGCGTCGTCACCGGTCTGGCTTTCTCCGTCCGCGAAAACTTTCTGCACGTCTTCGCCATGGCCGGCAACTCGATGAGCCCAACCCTCGATGAAGGTGACAAAATCCTCGTGCGCAAAGACAGCTACCGTGACCGCCAACCCGGGCACAACGACCTCGTCGCCTTCCTCAACCCCGCGAATCGCCGGCAAACCTGGGTTAAGCGAATCATCGCCTTGCCAGGGGATACGTTGGAAATCAAAGAAGGAATTGTCCATCTCAACGGAGCCGCCATCCAGGAAGTTAGCGGCGTCCACCCCGATAAAGCCAACCTTCCCCCAATCACGATCTCAGACCACCACTGCTACGTCCTCGGCGACAATCGCGCCAACTCAAGAGACAGCCGTCACATCGGACCCGTTCCCATGATCGCCCTCGTTGGGAAAGTCGTATCCAGATAGTGAAACCAAGCCAATCGTGATTCGCAACGTTAATGAAGACGAACTCCTCGCCTTGCTAAGATCTGGCGGCCCCGCTGAGCCGGCAGCGATGTCCCAGATGATGAGGGGTCACAAGATGTGGGAAGCTCTTTACAGGCGTAAAGAAATCCAAGGTAACTGGTATTTGCGTTGGGATCGGAATTGAGTGAATAAATCCACCGCTCATGAAACATTTTCTCGCCCTCTCATTCGCTGCGTTGCTTGCACAAATGAACGCCCACGCCCGCGTGGGAGAGACGCGGGAGGAAATCGCGATCCGGTATGGCGAGGGAAAGCAGATGCCGTCGCAGCGGTTGGCTGGGACGGAATCATTTGAGTATTCCAAAAGTGGATTCATTGTCGAGGTCGTCATTTTGGATGGCAAATCGGTGATGGAGATCTACGCGCGGAAAGAAGGCACCTCGGATGAGGCGATCAAGGAACTGCTCAAAGTCAACACCCCCGTCGGCACCGCGTGGCGCTTCGACAAGAAGGCTGGCCGTTGGGAACGTTCCGGCGTGCCACGGTTGGTGGGATACCGTTGGCCGGGGCATCCGGATTTCTTTTGCATCAAAGACCTCAAGGCTTGTGAGGCGGCGGAGAAGAAAAACAAACCTAACGCTGAGGGACTCTGAGGTTTGCCGGCCTTTCCCATCCCGCCAAGCATCCAAGTAGGCGGTGAGTTCCGCCACTTTGGCAGGCTACTGGGCAGCCCGATTTCTCCTCCTCACTCCAGCCAAGACGCTTCCGACTGGCGCGGGCGCCGTAGCTAATCCCTCACGCAACTGCTCTGGAAAATCCGCCCGCTCATTCCAGTCGCCCCGGAACCGCATGGCGACAATCCGGACGCGGTCGGTCCGGCAGGCACGGTCCATGCCTCCATCGGGGATGGGGCGAAGTTCGCGCGCTATTGTCTACAGAACAAAGACGAGAAGCTGCACTCCACCTTGAAGGACGGCGGAACCACGGCGTCGGCGGGTGGTTAGTGCACGACATCCCCGCACCGGGTGGTCACTGCCTCCAGATGATCGGCTCAAACACCATGTGGATGGCCGTGATGTGGGTCTTGCCGGAGAAGAATATGGCCATCGTGGTGGCGACCAATTCCGAAGCCGGCAACGCCTTCGAGACATGCGATCAAGTGCAGGGACACGGGAAGTAGCGCGGTGCGCAGGAAGCCCGTGGTATCACCCAATACAGCCGCCCGCCAGCGCCAGCTGCAGATGAAATAGGCCGGGAACTGCACCTCCAGCCGGAATGCCCAACCAGTCGGCTGGGAAACCGGATTTTTCCCCATACGCCTCCCTCCAGGCTTCCTCCCGCCTAATCAAATCATCCGACAGCGCGTTGTGCCGCCTCCCCCGGCCAGTTCCTTCCAGCAATCAGGGCGGTTGAGGTGAAAAGAAAGAGGAAGGCTGAAATCGGCTTTTTAGTCAGTGCCGTCGTGGATCCGGCAGAATGCTTAATTTCCCACGCAGAATAGCGTCTTTTCCCCGCGGATGAACAGACGGCCACCGGCGATGGCAGGGGAAGCCTGGACTTCTTCTCCGATGGGGTTTTTGGCCAGGATTTCAAATTTTTCCGTGGCGGGGAGCACAACGGTTTCGCCTTGGTCGTCCGTGATGTAGATGCGGTTGCCGGAGACGACTGGAGATGAGGCGAAGGTGCCGCCGATACGTTCACGGTAGAGGACTTCGCCGGTGTCGGCTCTGGCACACCAGGCCATGCCGCCTTCGGTGATGCAGAAGAGATGCGGGGCGACGTAAACCATGCTGGGCAGCTTGGGCGCGTTTTTCTTTTGCTCCCAGGCAAAGGCGGATTCGGAAACATCCCCTTTGGCTCCGGCGAGCCGGAAGGCTTTGACGGAATCAGAGCCGCCCCAGCCGTTCGGCTGGATGGCCAGACCATCAGCAATCAGCACGGAAGGGGTCACCCCTTCGCCTTCGTTTTTGGCGGTCCAGATCAGATCGCCGGTTTTGAGATCAAAGCCCTGCAGGACATCGCCGGCCCCGCTGACCACTTGTTTGCGGCCGGTTTCGTCCGTCCAGACATTGGGCGTGATGTGGGCGATGCGGGAGGTGCCCCGGCCGGTTTTCCACGCCAGTTTGCCGGTGGCGGTATCGAGGGCGAAGACAAACGAGCGGTCCCATGGGATCTGCCAGCCGACCTTTTCCTTATCGGCGCCTTCCTTGTCAGGATCGGTGCTCCAGTCCCACGGCATCACCAACAGGCCGTCCTCCAGCACGGGTGAGGCCCCGAGACCGTGGCGGCTGTAGAAGTGGAAATCGGTGAAGGTCCACGCGGTTTTCCCGGAGAAATCCACCGCCGCGATGCCGCCGCCGCCGAAGACGGCATAGACGTGTTTGCCATCAGTGACTGGGGTGGGCGTGGCGTAGGAGTTCCGGTTTTCCTTCCGCGCAGTGGCTTGTTTGAAGACCTCGGTATTCCACTTCAAAGCCCCGGTCGCGGCATCGAAGCAGAGCAAGCGGCAGGAGACTCCTTTGTCCTCCGTCGTCGTTAAAAAGACGTCCCCGCTCCAGACAATCGGGGAGGACCAGCCTTCGCCGGGCACGGGAGTTTTCCACTTCACGTTTTCCGTCGCACTCCATTTCAGAGGGAGTTCCGGGCCAGTGGACATGCCTTGGCGGGACGGGCCGCGGAAGCCTGGCCAGTTGTCCTGCGCTGAGACCGGCAGGAGGGAAAGGGCGGCGAGGGCGAGCAGGGAGAAGGTTTTCATGTCAGTAGAGCGTGGTAAAGAAGGGGCAGCAGGGTGGAAACGAAGGCGTGGCCTGTCATTACGTGGCAAACCTTGGGGTTTACCAAAATCCGTGGCGAGTTAAAATTCTCCTTTTACTGCAGCGAAAGGAACGCATCAACATATCAGGATATTATGATGCATTGCCCTTGAAACGCGGGCGGATTTTCCTATTTTGAAGCTGTGTCCATGATTATCACTCCCGATTCCCCTGCTTTCCACCAGACGCGGCCGAATGCCGAAGCCGAGCTTCGCACCGAACTGGCCAAACGTATCATGGTCATTGATGGTGCCATGGGCACCACTATCCGCGGTTATGGGCTCGATGAGCAGCAGACCCGGGGCGAGCGTTTCAAAAATGCCCCGAAGGATGTCCGCAACAATGGGGACCTGCTTTCCCTGACCAACCCCGGTGTCATCGGTGATATCCATAAGCGTTTCCTCGAAGCCGGGGCCGACATCATCGAAACGAATACTTTTTCCGGCACCGGCCTGGCGCAGAGTGAGTTCTTCCATCCTGGCTGGGAGCGGGGGGCGCACGAGGAGGATGGCCGCAAGGACCCGGAGTTTTTCCAGCGCGTGCTGGAGGATAAATACCTCAACGAACTCGCCTGGGACATCAATTTTGAGTCCGCCAGACTCTGCCGGAAATGGGCGGATGAAATCGGCAGCAAAACTGGCCGTAAACGTTACGTGGCTGGTGCCATCGGGCCGATGACGGTCTCCCTCTCGCAGTTCCCGGACCCGGAAGACCTCAGTTTCCGCCGCATCACCTTCGACCAGGCGGTGGAGGCTTACCGGCACCAAATCCGGGGCCTGATCGCTGGTGGATCCGATATTCTGATGGTCGAAACCATCTTTGATACCCTCAACGCCAAGGCGGCGGTCGTGGCGATCGGCGACGTCTTTGCTGCGGACAAAATCAAGCTCCCGGTGATGATTTCCGCCGCGGTGGGCAATGGCGGTGAAACCATGATTTCCGGCCAGGTCACCGAGGCCTACCTGCATGCGGTACGCCACATCAAGCCGCTCTCCATCGGCCTGAACTGCTCGCTCGGGCCGGAGAAAATGCGCCCGCATCTGTCTGAACTGGCTGCCAAATGCGACACCTTCGTCAGTGCCTACCCCAATGCGGGTGAACCCGATCCGTTGTCCCCCACCGGCTTCCCCTATCTGCCGGAAGACATGGAGCGGCTGATGGACGACTTCGCTGCCAGCGGACTGTTGAATCTCGCCGGTGGCTGCTGCGGCAATACGCCTGAGCACATCGCCGCCATCGCGAAAGCCGTCAGCCGTCACGCCCCGCGCCTGCTCCCCGCGCAGCCTGCGGTCCCGCCGATGCGCCTCAGCGGCTCCCAGCCGTATACCGTTAGCGCGGCCTCGAACTTCCTGATGATCGGCGAGCGCACCAACGTCACCGGGTCCCCGAAATTCTCCAAACTGGTCAAGGAAGGCAAACTGGACGAAGCCCTCGCCGTGGCCCGCCAGCAGGTGGAAAACGGCGCCAACGTCATCGACATCAACTTCGACGAAGGCCTCCTCGATGGTGAAGCCACGATGACTCATTTCCTGAAGCTGATCCAAGCCGAACCGGAAATCGCCAAGGTGCCGATCATGGTCGATTCCTCCAAGTGGACCGTGATTGAGGCTGGCCTCAAGATTCTCCAGGGCAAAGGGATCGTGAACTCTATCTCCCTCAAGGAAGGCGAGGAGAAGTTCAAGGAACAAGCCCGCCGCATCCTGCAGTATGGGGCGGCCACCGTGGTCATGGCTTTCGACGAAGACGGCCAGGCGGCCGATTACGAAAATAAGATCCGGATCTGCAAACGCGCCTACGATATTCTCGTCAACGACGTGGGTTTCCCGCCGGAGGACATTATTTTCGATCCAAACATCCTGACCGTCGCCACCGGCATCGAGGAGCATAACAATTACGCGGTCGACTTCATCAACGCCACCCGCTGGATCAAGGAAAACCTGCCCGGCGCCCGGGTCAGCGGCGGCGTCAGCAATATTTCCTTCAGCTTCCGCGGCAACAACAAGCTGCGCGAGGCCATGCACAGTGCCTTCCTTTTCCACGCCATCAAGGCCGGGATGGACATGGGCATCGTGAACGCCGGGATGCTGGAAGTGTACGAGGAAATCGAGCCGGACCTGCTTGTCAAAGTCGAGGACGTGCTCCTGAACCGCCGGCCGGATGCCACCGAACTGCTGGTGGATTATGCCGAGCAGTTCAAAGGGGTGGCCGGCAAGAAACTGGAGGCCGATCTTTCGTGGCGCGAGGCCCCCGTGGAGGAGCGCCTGCGCCATGCCCTGCTCAAGGGCCTGACCGATTTTATCGATGAAGACACCGAGGAAGCCCGTCTCAAATATGGCAAGCCGCTGGGGGTGATCGAGGGCCCGCTGATGGACGGCATGAGTGTGGTCGGCGATCTTTTCGGCGCCGGCAAGATGTTCCTCCCGCAGGTCGTGAAAAGTGCCCGCGTCATGAAAAAGAGCGTCGCCTGGCTGCAACCCTTCATGGAGGCGGAAAAGGAATTGCGCATTCAGGAACGCGCGGCCGCCAAGGCTGCCGCTCTGGCCAGCGGCACCGCCGTGGCGGCTGAAGTGGAGGAGAAGAGCAATGCCGGCAAGATCGTGCTCGCGACCGTCAAAGGCGACGTGCATGACATTGGCAAAAACATTGTCGGCATCGTGCTGGCGTGCAACAATTACGAAGTGATCGACATGGGCGTGATGGTGCCCTGCGACAAAATCCTCGCCAAAGCTGTCGAAGTCGGTGCCGATATCATCGGTTTGTCAGGGCTGATCACGCCCAGCCTTGATGAAATGGCCCATGTCGCTTCCGAAATGCAGCGCCTCGGCATGACGACTCCACTGCTGATCGGCGGAGCCACCACCAGCGCGGCCCACACCGCCATCAAACTGGCGCACAACTACAGCGGCACCATCGTCCACGTGCTGGATGCCTCCCGCAGTGTACCCGTCGCCACCAGCCTGCTCAGCGAGGGGCAAAAGGAAAAATTCATCGCGGACAACGAAACCCGCCATGCCACCCTGCGCGAGCAGTATGGCAACAAAAAGAAGCGCGACATTCTCCCGATTGCCGAGGCCCGCGCCAAAGCGTGGGTGTCGGATTGGGCAGGGGTGGACATCGCCCGGCCTCCGGTCACCTGCGTGATTCCGGTTTCTGAAACGGAAGGAGAGACCGCCACGGTTCCTCCCGTCAGCCTGACAGAATTGCGGAGCTTCATTGATTGGTCGCCCTTTTTCCACGCCTGGGAACTCCGCGGCCGCTGGAATGAGGCGGTAGCGCAGTTTTCCTCCGCCCACGTGGATCCGGAACTCAAGATCCAAGCGGAGGAAACCGCGGCCAAGCTCTACGCCGATGCCCAGGACCTGCTGGATAAAATCATCGCCGGCCAGCATTTTACGCCCAAGGGGGTGACCGGATTCTTCCCTGCCAACGCGGTGGGTGACGATATTGAAATCTACACGGACGAAAGCCGTCAGGAAAAATGCGCCACGTTCCACACCCTGCGCCAGCAAGTCATCAAGACCGGAGGCAGTCCCACGCCCAACTTTGCCCTGAGCGACTTCACCGCTCCTGCCTCCAGCGGCCGGGCGGATTGGGTCGGAGGTTTCGTCGTCACCATCCACGGCGCGGATGAGTATGCTAAAACCTACGACGATCAGCAGGATCCTTACAGTTCCATCATCGTCAAAGCGCTGGCCGACCGCTTCGCCGAAGCCTTCGCCGAGTGGCTGCATCAGCGGGCCCGGTTCTTCTGCGGGATCGAGAAGCCCGGCGAGCTGACGCGTCAGGAAATCATCCGGGAGAAATACCGCGGCATCCGCCCGGCGCCGGGCTACCCATCCCAGCCCGATCACACGGAAAAGCGCACCCTTTTCTCCCTGCTCAACGCCACTGCCCTTACCGGTTGCGAGCTGACCGAGTCCTGCGCCATGCACCCAGGCTCCAGTGTCAGCGGTTTGTACTTCAACCATCCGCAGGCGAAATACTTCGGGATCGGCACTGACCTCGGCAAGGACCAGATCGAAGACTACGCCGCCCGCAAAGGCATGACGGTGGCGGAAGTCGAAAAATGGCTCTCTCCATGGTTGGCTTATTAGGCGCGACGGGGCGGTTTTGGAGGGGGTGCCAAAGTCTGTGATTTCTTTTTGGGATCATGGTTTTGTCTCTCCCGCCCAAGTCACCTGCTCTGGGGAAAAACACCGGAAGCGGTCGGAAAACGTCGGGGGTTGAAGCGGCTTGCGGCGCAAGATTGCCCGGAATTTGCCAGTATTAAGAGGCAATGTTCCGCCCTTGGTTGCTTCCCAGTTTCTTGTTCCTGACGTGCGTCCCCGCAGGCGCGGCGCCGGCCGCTGAAGCCGGAGCTCTGAGCTACAACCGGGATATCCGGCCTATCCTGTCCGACAAGTGTTTTGCCTGCCACGGCATGGACTCAAAAACGAGGAAGGCTGACCTGCGTTTGGATGTTCTGGAAGAGGCGGTGAAACCGCTGAAGGAGGGCACTCCTTTGGTTCCGGGCAATCCGGACGCCAGCCTCGTCTGGCAACGGATCGTCTCGACGGACCCGGAGGAGGTGATGCCGCCGCCCGATTCCCACAAAACACTGAATGCTGAGGAAAAGGAAATCCTGCGCCGCTGGATTTCGCAAGGCGCGGTCTATCAAAAACATTGGGCCTTTGAACCGCTGGTGAATCCCACCCAGGCGGAATCTGAAACCCCGCAAATGCGGCTGGATCGATGGGTGAATGAACGCCTGCCTGCCGCCAATCTCGCTCCCCTTGCGGCGGCGGAGCCCCCGGTGCTGATCCGCCGGGTCAGTTTTGCCCTGACAGGACTGCCTCCGTCGCTGGATGAGACGGAACAGTTTCTGCGGGACAACCTTCCGGGGGCTTATGAACGGATGGTGGACCGGTATCTGGCCTCGCCACGTTATGGCGAGGAAATGGCGCGCCACTGGCTGGACGTGGCCCGCTATGCCGATACCCACGGCCTGCACCTCGACAATGAGAGGCAAATGTGGGCTTACCGCGACTGGGTGGTCCGGGCCTTCAATAACAATCAGCCCTTTGACCAGTTTACGGTGGAGCAGCTGGCCGGGGATCTCCTCCCGGAAGCGACCCAGGAGCAGTTGATTGCCACCGGATTCAACCGCTGCAATGTCACCACCGGCGAGGGTGGCTCCATCGATGCCGAGCAGCTGTTCCGTTATGCGGTGGACCGGGCCTCCACCACGGCCCAAACCTGGCTGGGCCTGACCGTCGGTTGCGCGGCCTGCCATGATCACAAATACGATCCGGTCTCGCAAAAGGAGTTCTACTCATTCTATGCCTTTTTCCATTCCAATGCCGACCCCGCGATGGATGGCAATACGCTCCTGACAAATCCGGTGATGAGGATCAAGCCGCCGGATTATCAGACCAAAGTGGCCGCTTTTGAGGAAAATCGGAACGCCCGGCAGGCCGCCCTCAATGCGAAGACTGCGACCGTGGGATATCAGGATCCGGCGGAACAAAATCCATTGCCGGAGGTGAAGGACACGGAAGTCATCTGGTTTGACGATGCCTTCCCCGCCGGCGCTGAAACCGGCGCCTCGGGACATCCTCAGCAACTGGTGGAAAAGCCCGCGCCGGTTGCCAGCGGCCAGCGGTCCCTGAAGCGGAGCGGGGAAGGCATGGCGCAGGACTATTATCAAAGCGGAGCCGCTCCGCTGGAAGTTCCCGCCGGTGGCCGGGTTTTCCTCCAAGTTTATCTGGATCCGCAGGATACCCCTGAGGAAATCATGATTCAATTTCACACCGGCGAATGGCTGCACCGGGCGTGGTGGGGACAGGATATTATCGCTTTTGGAGCCGTGGGCACCCCCCAGCGGTTTGGGGCAGGCCCCCTGCCGGAGACGGGTAAGTGGGTGCCCTTGGAAGTGGAGGCTTCGAGCATGGGACTTCTGCCGGGCATGAAGATCAGCGGGATCGCGTTCACGGTCCATGGAGGGACGGCGTATTTTGACCGGTTGGGAATCAAGGGGCGGCTGGATCCCTCCACCGATCCCTCCCGATCCTTCACCGCGTGGCGGAAATCTGTGGCCGGAAAGGACCTGCCGGAAGTGCCGGAAGCGCTGCGGGGGTGGCTGAAGGAAGGCCCTGACAAGGAACGGTCCGGCGGTGAACTGCAGCAGCTGCGCGGGTATTACCTGCAAAATATCTGTGCCGGAACCGTGGCGGAGCTGGCGGCGGAAACGGGAGCTGTGAAGGAGGCCAACAAGGAGTTGGCGGCCTATCTGGAAAGCATCCCGTCCACTTTCATCTTCCGGGATCTGGAGCAGCCCCGGGATAGTTTTGTAATGAAACGGGGGCAGTATGACCAGCCCGGGGAAAAGGTGGAACCCGGAACGCCGGCGGTGCTGCCGCCCCTGACCAAGGCCGGAATCCGCGCCAACCGGCTGGATTTGGCCCGATGGCTGGTGGCCCCGGAACATCCCTTGGTGTCCCGGGTGACAGTGAATCGTTTCTGGCAGCAGGTTTTCGGAACGGGTCTGGTGAAGAGCAGCCACGATTTCGGAACGCAGGGAGACCTGCCCAGTCACCCGGAACTGTTGGATGGGTTGGCGCTCCACTTCCAACAGACGGGTTGGAATGTGAAAGGCCTGATGCGCCTGATGCTCACCAGCGAAACCTTCCGCCGGACCAGCGCGGCCCCTGCTGAAGCCTGGCAGGCCGATCCCGATAATAGATGGCTGGCCCGGGGATCCCGGTTCCGCCTTGATGCCGAGCAACTCCGCGATCAGGCGCTTTTTGCGGGAGGGTTGCTCGACCTGACCATGGGCGGCCGCGGGGTGAATCCCTATCAACCACCCAACATCTGGGAACCGGTCGCCTACACCGGATCCAACACCCGGAATTATGTGCAGAGCGCGGGAACCGGCGTCCATCGGCGCAGCCTGTATACCTTCTACAAACGGACCGCGCCGGCCCCTTTCATGATCAACTTCGATGCGCCGAGCCGCGAGCAGGCCTGCACCCGGCGGGAGCGGAGCAACACTCCGCTCCAGGCGCTGCAGCTGATGAATGATGTACAGCACTTCGAGGCCGCCCGGGCCTTGGCTGAGCGCACCCTGCTGCTGGGCGGAGCCACGTCCGAATCCCGCATCGGTTTCGCTTGCCGCACCGTGTTGAACCGCGAACCGACCCCGGAGGAGCGGGTGGCTTTGCTTCAATTCCAAACATCCCGCCTCGAAAAATACCGGGCGGCTCCCGCCGAGGCGCTCAAGGCGGTCACGTTCGGCACCGTGAAGCCCAGCGACGTGCTGAAAGAACCGGAGTTGGCCTCGTGGACCCTCGTGGCGAATCTTTTGCTGAACCTGGATGAAGCCGTCACCCGCCCCTGAACCCCTGACCTGAACTGCTTTGAATCCTCTCTCTGAATACCAGCAGCAGCTGACCCGGCGGAACTTTTTTGGCCACAGCGGCCTGCGGCTGGGCGGCATGGCCCTGACTTATTTGCTGGGACGCGATCTTGCGGGGGCCGCCGCCCCCTCTGCGGTGCATCCTCCATTGCCCGGTCTGCCCCACTTCGCCCCGAAAGCCAAAGCGGTCATCTACCTGCACATGAATGGCGGGCCCTCCCAACTGGATCTGTGGGACTATAAGCCCGGGCTGAAAAACCACTTCAACAAGGACCTGCCGCGTTCGTTTCTGGGGGAGCGTATCACCACCATGACCAGCGGGCAGACCAGCTTTCCGGTCGCGCCTTCCAAGTTCAATTTCGCCCAGCATGGCCAGTCCGGCCGGTGGGTGAGCGAACTGTTGCCCCACACCGCGAAAATTGTCGACGACATTGCCCTGGTGAAGACGGTCCACACCAACGCCATCAATCATGACCCCGCCTGCACCTTCCTGATGACAGGCAGCGAGATTCCCGGCAAAGCCAGTCTGGGTTCGTGGATCAGTTATGGCCTGGGCTCGGCCGCGAACGATCTTCCGGCCTTTGTGGCCTTGATGCCGCGTTTCCCGGAAAGCGGCAATGGCCAGGCGCTCTTCAGCCGGATGTGGGGCAGCGGCTTTTTGCCGGGCCGTCATGCCGGAGTGGTGTTGCGGTCGGCGGGCGATCCGGTGCTGTATCTGGAAAATCCGCCCGGGGTGGACCGCAGTGACCGGCGGGCCATGCTGGATGTGCTGAATCAATTCAACCAACGCAGCTTCGAGCGCAGCGGGGACCCTGATATTCAAACCCGGATTTCACAGTATGAAATGGCCTATCGCCTCCAGGCCAGCGTGCCGGAACTGGCGGACCTGTCCAAGGAATCGCCCGCTACGCTGGAGCTGTACGGACCGGAAGTGAAAACGCCGGGCTCTTTTGCGTCGAGCGCCTTGCTGGCCCGGCGGTTGGTGGAACGGGGGGTCCGGGTGGTGCAGATCATGCACCGCGGGTGGGACTCCCACGGCGACCTTCCCCACCAATTGGGCAATCAATGTCTCGACACCGACCGCGGCACCGCGGCCCTCGTGCAGGACCTCAAGCAGCGGGGACTGCTGGACGACGTGCTGGTGATCTGGGGCGGCGAGTTTGGCCGTACCGTGTACTCCCAGGGCACCCTGACGCATGAAAACTACGGACGCGATCACCACCCGCGGAACTTCTGCATGTGGATGGCCGGCGGCGGCATCAAGGGCGGCATCGTCCATGGCGAAACGGATGATTTTTCCTACAATCCGGCCGCGGACCCAGTTCACATCAATGAGATCAATGCCACCATGCTCCATTGCCTGGGCATCGACCACGAACGTTTTTCCCTCAAGTTCCAAGGTCTTGACCAGCGCCTCACCGGGGTCGAATCCGTCAGCGTGGTGAAAAATCTGCTGGCCTGAACGGGGGCTCAGCAGGAGTTTGCGCACCTGCAGGCGAGGGAATTGCCTTTGGTCATCAGGTCTGAGCAGTGAGCCGACCGCACACCCCTGACCTGCAGGGCACTTTAAAGAATCCTCCACTCTCCATTATTTTCCCGCCCGCCGGGTCGGAGAAGTCTCGTCATCACGGCAGGGCGATTCCTATCGCGGCAGGATGAGCCCTCATGGTTCCAGAATCGCCTTTTTTGCCCTGATCAGCATCCCCGGGGGAAACAGCCAGCTCTCTCAGGCAGCCGATCCCACGGTGGATCCGCTGATCGCAGCGTTGGGCCGGGGCTGGGAGTTGCTGGTGGCGGGCAATCCCGCAGCGGCGGTGGAGCGTGCTGGGAAATGAAACGAATGGCTGGAAGCGCTAAGCCAGATGCCGGGGTGAACCCCTGGCTGAACACAGGCGGTCTCCAGAACTGGGCTTTGGTGGATGGGGGGAATCTCTGGAAGAGCGGGAGCAGATTCCCGTCATCGATCCGATGTGAGGCCGGCGAGCTGGTGCCAGCGAGCGCAGGGAACACGGGACGAAATGGGGTGTGATCACCGGCCTGGCGCGGCAAGCCCGCATTCGAGGCTTTGGCGGGTTGAAGAGGGGAGTTTTCCCCGGATGGTCTGCATCATGACCTCATTCACCCTCCATTCCCGTCTCGCCGCTGGTTCCCATTTTCTGGGGAGGGCGGCGGATTGTCAGGTGCTCCTGAAGGAGAATGCCTCTTTCCCGTGGCTGTTGATCGTGCCGGAGGTGGCGGACGGGGTGGAGGATCTGCACCAGCTGGAGCCGGCCCGGTATGCCGAGGTGATGGAGTTGGTGCGGGAGCTGTCGCTGTTTGTGTCCGCGTATTTCAAACCGGACAAGCTGAACGTGGCCTGCATCGGGAATCAGGTGCGGCAAATGCACATCCATGTGGTGGGTCGCAGCGAAGGCGATGCGGCGTGGCCGGGGACGGTGTGGGCGAGCACCGTGAAGTCGCCTTGGGAGCCGGGGAGGGTGGGGGAAATCCGTGAGGCCGCGCGGCGGATACTCAATTTGGAATAAGGGCCCCTCGCCCGCTTTATCCGTCGGCCAGTTTTCTAATAACAGCGGATAGGGCGGCGTAGTCCTGCTCACCGCAACTCAGGCTGCGGGGTAATCCGGCACAGGCGGCCTGTTGTTTCCGCCAATCCGTTTCCGTCAGGCTTTCGAAAAAGGCGGGGAGAGATTCCTCGAGCGGCTCTGCGAACGTCCAGCCGGTAGTGTGCGAGGCGACCCAACGGCCGGTTTCGGTAGTGGCCTCGGCGAGAGCGGGGCAGGCGAAGAGTCCGCCTTCATACAGGCGATTCGGGAGGAGCCACGCGGAGTTGGTGCCGGCGTCGGCGAAGTCGAAAGTCCAGTTGAAATCGATCCGGCGGTAGAGATCTGCGAGGTCGCCGGGATACTGGTAGGCCCCACCCCATTCCAAGTTGGGCAGGCCTTTCAGCAGGCTCTTGATCCCAGCGGCGTCGGTGCCTGAGGGGTAGCCTCGCAGGGAGAAATGCAGCCGGTCGGGGAAACGGACCGCGAGTTGCCGTATCAGCTGGATGCTGCGGCGGCAGCGGAAGGCGCCAAAGAGGCCGATCATCCACGGCCGGCCCTCGCGTGCGGTTTCACGCGTGAGGGAAGCGGCGGGGTTGGCTTCCGCGATTCCAGTCGAAGGATACACTTTGTTCTCCAACAAAAAAACCGGACCGGTGAATTGCTGGAGTGGCGTGAAGTAGTTTTTGACGAAGCCGGGGGAGGTCGTCACGAGCAGTGCGGTCCGGAGCAGGACGAAACGTTCCACGGCCCGCAAGAGCCTCCCGCGCATGCCCTGGCCGAGCATGGCTGGCTGCACGTCGGCGAGTTCCAGCACCAGCGGGGCCGGACCGCCCGGCCGGCGTGCCATCCACCGCGCGGCGAGGGCGAGCAGGGCGTTGTCGGTATTCACCACGTAAAACGCCTGGGCTTGCCGCAGGGCGGCGCGATGCTTCCAAAGACGGGGCAGGCTGCCGAGAAAGACAAAGGCCCGTTTCAGGTATTTGCGGTTCTCGGTGATGCCCAGTTCCACATTTTCCCAAAAGGGGGCTTCCTCCACCTTGTCACGGTTCCGGTGGAACATGTAACCCAACACTTCCCAGCCGGTGGCCTGAAGGGCCGCGACCCGCTTCCTGACCCGGGCATCGCCGCGCTCATGGGCGAAGCACGCGAGGAGGGGGCGGTCGGTTTCGGGCATGAGGGCAACCCAGGAAGATTATGGGAAATGGAGGGAAATCAATGGCAGGAGCCAGCTCCGGCGGCAAAGGAACAACTGGACGTGGCGGTCGTTGGCGGAACGATCCCGCCACGAAGTCACTCACTGCCACCAAGGTGATGAAAACAAAACCCCGCTGCCCTTGGGAGGACAGCGGGGTTTGCTGAAACGTGGGATTTGGCCCGATTATTTGGCGGCGCGGAGGGCTTCTTCCTTGGCCTTGGCCTTGGCGATGACGTCGTCGGAGACGTTCTTCGGACAAGGGGCGTAGTGGCTGAACTCCATGGAGAACTGGCCGCGGCCGGAGGTCATGGTGCGCAGGTCGCCGATGTAGCCGAACATGGCGCTGAGGGGGGCCTCGGCTTTGACGCGGATGCCGCCGGGGGTGCTGTCCTGGCCCTGGATCACGCCGCGCCGGCGGTTGAGGTCGCCGATCACGTCACCGACTTTTTCCTCGGGGGCGAAGACGTCGAGCTTCATGATTGGCTCTAGGATTTGAGGGCCGGCCTTGGGCATGGTTTGACGGTAGGCGGCTTTGGAGGCGATTTCGAAGGCGAGAGCGCTGGAGTCCACGGCGTGGGAACCACCGTCCAACAGGACGACCTTGAAGTCCAAACAGGGGTAGCCAGCGAGGGGGCCTTTGCTGACCATGCCTTTGAAGCCTTTCTCCACGGCCGGGATGTATTCCTTCGGCACGTTGCCGCCGACGACTTTGGACTCGAAAATGAAACCGGTGCCGGCCTCGCCGGGCTCGATCCGGTAGTCGATTTTCGCGAACTGACCGGAACCACCGGACTGTTTCTTGTGGGTGTAGCTGTCGGAGATTTCCTTGGTGATGGTTTCACGGTAGGCGACCTGCGGCGCGCCGACGATAACCTCGACCTTGTGGGTGCGCTTCAGGATGTCGATTTTGATATCGAGGTGAAGTTCGCCCATGCCCTTGAGGATCATTTCCTTGGTTTCCTCGTCGGTTTCGACGCGGAAGGAAGGGTCTTCCTGGATCATCTTGCCGATGGCGTTGGCCAGCTTTTCAGCGTTGGCCTTGTCCTTCGGCGCGACGGCGATGGAGATGACGGGATCGGGGAAGACCATCGGCTCAAGAGTGGCCGGGTTTTTCTCGTCGCAGAGGGTGTGGCCCGTCTGCACGTTTTTCAAACCGACGATGGCGACGATGTCACCCGCTTGGGCAGAGTCGATTTCCTTGCGGTCATCGGCGTGCATTTCAACCATGCGGCTGATGCGCTCGGTCTTGCCGGTAAAGGAGTTGAGGACGGTGTCGCCCTTTTTGATGGTACCCGAGTAGATGCGGGTGAAGGTGAGGGCGCCGAACTTGTCGTCCATGATCTTGAAGGCGAGGCCGCGGAACGGAGCCTTGGGATCAATGATGGCGAATTTGCCGGTTTCGTTGCCTTCGGCGTCAACTTCGGGGAGAGGCCTCACATCAGTCGGGGACGGGAGGTAATCGACCACGGCGTCGAGCACGAGCTGGAGGCCCTTGTTTTTGAAGGAAGATCCGCAGTAGGTCGGGAAGAAAACGAGATCGATGGTGCCCTTGCGGATGCACTTTTTGAGGGTCTCGATGTCAGGCTCCACGCCTTCGAGATATTTTTCCATGGCGGCGTCGTCCTGCTCGACCGCAATGTCGATGAGGGCGGCGCGGTATTCCTTGGCTTTTTCCACCATGTCGGCGGGGATTTCTTCGATTTTGAAGTTTTCTGGCTGTCCAGATTCGTCCCAGACATGGGCTTTCATCGTGAGGAGATCGACTACGCCGGAGAAGTCACCTTCGATCCCGATCGGCAGGACCATGACAAGGGGGAGGGCACCGAGGATCTTTTTCACCTGGGCGACCACGCGGTAGAAGTCCGCGCCGGTACGGTCCAGCTTGTTCACGTAAATGACGCGGGAAACCTTGGAATCGTTGGCGTAGCGCCAGTTGGTTTCGGATTGGGGCTCCACGCCGCCGGAACCGCAGAACACGCCGACGCCGCCGTCGAGGACCTTGAGGGAACGGTAAACTTCGATGGTGAAGTCCACGTGGCCGGGGGTGTCGATGACGTTGAATTGGTAACCCTTCCAGAAGCAGGTGGTGGCGGCGGACTGAATGGTGATGCCGCGCTCGGCTTCCTGTTCCATGAAGTCCATGGTGGAGGCACCGTCGTGCACTTCACCGATCTTGTGGATCTTGCCGGTGAGCTTGAGGATACGTTCGGTGGTGGTCGTTTTGCCCGCATCAACGTGGGCGAAAATGCCGATGTTGCGGTATTTGCTGAGGTCCTTCATGTCGGAGTGTGGCTTCTGGTTAGGGCGCGGGGGATCGTGCCGGGGGGCGAATCCGTAGTCGGGAATTGCGGTTTCGCAATCCTGGAATCGGTTTTGCAGTTTTTTTCCCGGGAGGATGGAGTCAACCCCCGCCGGAGCAGAAAGCAATGCTTGGTTGGGTAGGTGGGCGCAGGGTTCTAAAAAAGGCTCCAGCCTGTGCAGCCAACCGTTTGGCGGCAAAAGGCAAGCACCGGGCACTTCTATTTCGTTATGTGGCCGGCGCCGCTGACGCCCGCACCGTCCAACCGTATGCGCCGGCGGCGGCAGGCAATAGGGGGTGGCCGCCTGCCGTATCTCAAGCCTGTTGAATAGCCGGTGACGGGGAGTGGTCGGGGCCGTCACGAATTAAATCACGCTAATAAAACTGAGAAGAATGCAGTCAATAATCCGCTGGGTTTTTCCTGGGTGGCGGTATTGCACAAATTCTTACAAGGGCCCATTGTACAGCGCCGACAGGCTTTCCGTGACCATGCCCGATATCCTTCCCACGGACTTCTCGAGTCCCGGATTGCTCCGTCAGTTGGAAATAACATGTGAAAATGGACGCATGTGACGCTGATGATAAAGGATGCCGAAATGCTATGGAAGGTCCGTCGGGAGAGGGTTCCGGCTTTCATGAGGGACAAGCAAAGAAAAGAACAAAAACCAGTTGCGAAGCGAAAAAAGCCTCCTATAATCGCCCCTCCTTCCTCGGCCCTGCAAACTTCACGGTTTGTGTTCCGCATAGGATTTATCGGAACGCAGTGCCGGAAAAGTTGCTGCGAATAGTTTGGTCGGACGCGTTGTCGTCCGGGTTTGGCTGTCCCGATGGATCCTCTGGTGAGAGGGAAATCCACACTTTCAGACGCCATGCCCACCATTAACCAGCTTGTCACCAAAGGACGCCGTCCCAAGACGGAAAAGTCCAAGTCGCCCGCTCTGGCCGATTGCCCACAGCGCCGTGGGGTCTGCCTCCAAGTGATGACCCGCACCCCGAAGAAGCCGAACTCCGCGCTTCGTAAGGTCGCTAAAGTCCGGCTCACCAACGGCTTCGAAGTCATTGCCTATATCGGCGGTGAAGGCCACAACCTCCAGGAGCACTCCATCGTCCTCGTTCGCGGCGGCCGGGTAAAGGATTTGCCCGGTGTCCGATACCACATCGTCCGTGGTTCGCTCGACTGTCTCGGCGTCGATAAACGCCGCAAGGGCCGTTCCAAATACGGTGCCAAACGTCCGAAGCCCGGCCAACCCGCCGCTCCCGTCAAGAAGGGCGGCAAGAAGTAAGCTTCTTCCGATTCTCCACTTTACTCAATTCTTACCGACTTACTCCTATGGCCCGCAGAAAGCGCGTTTACAAAAAAGCCGACCTCAGGGACGCCCGTTACGACAGCTCCGTTGTCGCCAAGCTCGTCAACCGGCTCATGTATGATGGTTCCCGTTCCGTCGCCGAACGCATCGTATATGCGGCGATCGACAAGGTGAACGATGGTGCCCAGACTGTGGACCCTCTCGAAATCCTGAACCGCGCCGTGGAAAACGCCAAGCCCCGTCTGGAAGTGAAAAGCCGCCGCGTCGGTGGTGCCACTTACCAAGTGCCGCTGGAAGTTGCTCCCGACCGTTCCGAGTCCCTCGCGATGCGCTGGCTGATCAACTTTGCCCGCAAGCGCAAAGGGGTCCCGATGCACCTCGCTCTCGCCAACGAGATCCGCGATGCCAGCACAAATCAGGGCAACGCCGTCCGCAAACGCGACGACGTGCACAAGATGGCCCAGGCCAACCGCGCCTTCGCCCACTTCCGCTGGTAGTCTGCTTTCTGATCGCCGCTTCCTTTTCATTCATCATTTAGAAGAACTTTCTTTCTCCCTCCGTCCCCGTCATGGCTGATCCCCGTAACAGTCCCAACCGCCAATATCCGCTGGAGCGTACCCGAAATATCGGGATCTCAGCGCACATTGACGCGGGGAAGACCACGTTGACGGAGCGGATCCTGTTCTACACCGGCATGATTCACCGCATCGGTGAAGTGCACGATGGAGCAGCCACGACCGACTGGATGGAGCAGGAAAAAGAGCGCGGCATTACGATTACTTCCGCTGCGGTGACCACCAAGTGGAAGCAGCTCCCGAATCCCGGTGTCTTCAAAATGTTTGAAGGTGAGGAGATGCGGGTGAATATTATCGACACCCCCGGGCACGTGGATTTCACAGCCGAGGTGGAACGCTCCCTCCGAGTGCTCGATGGTGTGATTCTGGTATACTGCGGCGTCGCCGGTGTCCAGCCCCAGTCCGAGACGGTCTGGCGCCAAGCCACTAAATACAATGTCCCCCGGATGGCCTTCGTCAATAAGATGGACCGCACCGGTGCCGACTTTAACAAGGCCGTCAGCGAACTCCGCTCCAAACTGGGAGCCAATGCCCACCCGATCCTGATCCCGATCGGAGCCGAAGACCAACTCAAGGGCGTGATCGACGTCATCGGCAAACAATCCATCATGTATTCGGATGCTGAGAAACTCGGCTCCACCTACGAATACGGCCCTCTGACGGAGGAGCAAAAAATGATCGCCGATGCGGCCTACGACGATCTCACCGCTGCGCTCTGCGATGTAGATGAACAACTCGGCATGATGTTCCTCGAGGAAATGCCGATCACAGTAAAAGACGTTAAAAGCGCTCTCCGCCGCGCTGTCATCGCCAACCAGATCGTTCCGGTAGCTGGTGGGTCCGCTTTCAAAAACAAGGGCGTGCAGGCTCTCCTCGATGCGGTGGTTGATTATCTTCCCAACCCTCTCGACATTCAGCCGCAGATCGGTCACGACGCGGATGATCTCGACAAGAAGATCGAAGTTTCCCCTGACGATAACGGCAAGTTTGTCAGCCTCGGTTTCAAATTGTGGTCCGACAAGTTCGTCGGCAAATTGGTTTTCTTCAGGGTCTACCGCGGCAAGGTTTCCAAAGGTGACCAGATTTACAACCCCCGGACCCGCAAGAGGGAACGCGTGGGCCGCCTGATCCAGATTCAGGCCAATCAGCACACGGACATCGAAACATGTTACTCCGGTGACATCGCCGCCATCGTCGGTCTCAAGGAACTCAGGACCGGTGACACTCTTTGCGACGAGAGTGCCGAAATCCTTCTCGAGCCTCCGACCTTCCCGGATCCCGTGATCTCGATGTCGATCGAACCGCGGACCAAGGCGGACCAGGAAAAGATGGCCGTCGCCCTCCAGCGCCTCTCCGATGAGGATCCTACCTTTGTCGTCCGCACGGACGAAGAAACCGGCCAGACTATCATCGCCGGCATGGGTGAACTGCACCTGGAGATTATACGCGACCGCATGCTCCGCGAATTCAAGGTGGAAGTGGATTCCGGCAAACCCCAGATCGCCTATCGCGAATGCACCACGGTCGCCGCTGATGGTGAAGGTAAACTGGTCAAGCAGTCCGGTGGCCGCGGCCAATACGGCCATGTGGTTCTCAAAATGTATCCTTCCGAACGCGGCAAGGGCATTACCACCGAAAACAAAATCGTCGGAGGTTCCATCCCCAAGGAATACATAAAGCCTTCCATGGACGGCATCATTGAAGCCACCACCAACGGCATTATCGCCGGCTACCCGGTGGTTGATCTGCACATCGAATTGATCGATGGTTCCTTCCACGACGTGGACTCCAACGAAAACGCCTTCAAGATGGCGGCTATCTTCGCCATGAAGGACGCCTTCAAGAAAGCGAAGTGCCAACTTCTCGAGCCGATCATGGGAGTCGAGTGCACCACGCCTGACGAATATCAGGGCGACATCATGGGTGACTTGAGCCGCCGCCGCGGACGCATCAACAGCATGGAAAGCCGTCAAAACGCCTCCATCGTGAATGCCGAAGTCCCTCTTTCGGAAATGTTCGGTTATTCGACCGCCATCCGTACCCTCTCTTCTGGTCGTGCTTCCTACAGCATGCAGCCCAGCCACTTCGAACCAGTGCCCAACAACATCGTCGAACTGGTCGTTGAAGCCCGAGGGGGCGGCAACCGTCGCGGTGGCCAGTAATCCTTTAGTTCTTTTATCTCCATTCCCATGCAAAACCAGCGCATCCGCATCCGCCTCCGGGCCTATGATTTCCGCACTCTCGATCGCAGCGTGACCGAGATCGTGGACACCGCCAAACGCACCGGAGCCCGCGTCGCCGGCCCCGTGCCTCTCCCGACCCGGATCGAAAAGTTCTCCGTGAACCGTTCCGTCCACGTTGACAAGAAGTCCGCCGAACAGTTCGAAATCCGCACTCACAAGCGGCTTCTCGACATCGTCGATCCCACCGCCCGCACCGTGGATGAGCTGAAGAAGCTCAATCTCCCCGCCGGTGTTGATATTTCCATCAAGATTTAAACCCGACACGTTTCCCGCGCTGTCACCAACTGAGCAATTCATATGAGCCTCGGACTTTTAGGCAAAAAATTGGGCATGACCCACATCTACGACGACAAAGGCAAAGCCGTCGCCGTGACCGTCGTTGACGTAAGTCAGAACGAAGTCACCCAAGTCAAGAACACCGAAACAGACGGTTATTCCGCCGTCCAGATCGGGTTCATTGACAAGCGGGAGAGCCGTTCCACCAAACCAGAAATCGGTCACTTCAAAAAGGCAGGTTCCGCCCCGAAATATCACGCTCGTGAATTCCGTGTCGAAGCCGGTTCCGCTCCAGAAGTCGGCACCAAGTTGGACACTACCCACTTCGCCACCGGTCAATGGGTTGATGTGATCGGTACCACGAAGGGCAAGGGCTTCGCCGGCGTCGTCAAGCGCTACCACTTCGGTGGTCTCCGGATGACCCACGGTTCCATGATGCACCGCCGGACGGGCGCCATCGGTTGCCGCCTCACTCCCGGCCGCGTCTGGAAAAACCAAAAAATGCCCGGCCACATGGGCGTCGACCGCCGCACCACGCAGAATCTGCAAATCGTGGGCAGCCGCCCCGAGGACAATATCATTTTCATCTCCGGCAGCATTCCCGGTGCCAAGGAAAGCCTTGTCATCATCCGCCCCGCCAAAAAGCGCCCCGCTCCCGAGGCCAAGTAACCCCATTTGATCCAAGGAAAGGACTATCTTTATGGCATCTTCAGTGCTCACTCTCGAATCCGCAAAGGCCGCTAACATCAGCGTGGTCGAAAACGGACGCTACACGCAAACGGTTCATGACGTTGTCGTCGCTATGCGGGCCAACCGCCGCAGCGGCACCGCCTGCACCAAGACCCGCGGCGAAGTCCGTGGTTCGAACAAAAAGCTCTACCGCCAAAAAGGCACCGGTAACGCCCGCGCCGGTGAACGCCGCTCCCCGACCCGCGTCGGTGGTGGTGTCGCCCACGGACCAAAGCCCCGTGATTACTCCAAGAAGGTCTCCAAGAAGGACAAGAAAATTGCCTTCAAGAAAGCCCTCTCCGAGCGCATCAAGATGCAGGACGTCCTGACCATACCCGGCTTCTCTGTCGCCGATGGCAAAACCAAATCCTTCGCCGCGTTGCTAAACAGTATCGTGGTCTCCCCAAAAGTCATCGTGATTGCCGCAGCCTTCGATGAGCAAACCTACCTCGCCGGTCGCAACTACGCCGGGGCCCTCCTCATGACCGCCAACGAGGTCAATACTGAGCATCTCCTCAACTACCGCAAGATCATCGTCACCGCCGACGCCCTCGAAACCCTCTCCCGGAGGACCGCCCTATGAAAGACGTCTATCAAGTCATCAGAAACATCCGCCTCAGTGAAAAGGCCACCGTCCTCGGCGAACTGAACAACGAATACGTGTTCGAAGTCGATCCGAAGGCCAACAAATTGGATATCAAACTCGCCGTCACCACCATTTTCGGCAAGAAAGTAACCCAAGTCCGTACCTGCAACTACGCCGGCAAAGCCCGTCGTCGTGGAGCCCAAAAAGGCCGCACCAATCACTGGAAGAAAGCCATCGTCCGTCTGGCCGAAGGTGAAAAGATCGATCTGGTCTAATCCATCCGGTTTCCCCTCACTAATTTCCACTGCCAACCTGATCCAATATCATGGCACTCAAGACCTTCCGCCCCTATACACCCACAAACCGCTACAAAGAGCATCCCGATCTTTCCGCGCTTTCCAAAAAGAAGCCCGAGAAATCTCTGCTTGATGTCAAAAAGCGCAGCGGTGGCCGCAACAATCAAGGTGTCATCACCTGCCGTCATATCGGTGGTGGCCATAAGCGCAAATACCGCATTATCGACTTCAAACGCCTCAAGCGTGACGCTCCTGCGAACGTTGAAGCCATTGAATACGATCCAGGCCGCACCGCCCGCATTGCTCTCCTGAAGTATGAAGACGGCACCAAGGCTTACATCCTTGCCCCCAACCACCTCGTCGCCGGCATGACCGTCATCGCCGGTGAGAAAGTGGCCCCGGAAGTCGGTAACGCCCTCCCCCTCCGTTCCATCCCGCTCGGCACCGCCGTGCACAATGTGGAATTGAAACCAGGTCAAGGCGGCCGGGTGGCCCGTTCCGCCGGCCAATCGGTCATGTTGAACAACCGTGAAGGCGACTACGCCCTCATGAAGATGCCTTCCGGCGAAATCCGTAAGATCCATCAGGAATGCTACGCCACTATCGGCACCGTCGGTAACAGCGAACACATGAACGTAGTTTCCGGCAAAGCGGGCCGCACCCGCTGGATGGGGGTCCGTCCTACCGTCCGCGGGATGACCATGAACCCGGTCGATCACCCCAACGGTGGTGGTGAAGGACGTTCCAAGTCCGGTGGTGGCCGCCAGCACCTCCTTAGCCCATGGGGTCACGCCAAGGGTGAGAAGACCCGCAAGAAGTATCACAAGACCGACCGCTTCATCGTGCAGCGCCGCAATGCCAAGAAAGGCAAATAAGCCCGCCCAACCCAACTCTCTTTAAATAGTTCAATACCATGGGCAGATCCCTCAAAAAAGGTCCTTTTATCAACCAGAAGTTACTGGTGAAGATCGACAAGATGAATGACAGCGGCCAAAAGCGCCCCATTAAGACATGGGCCCGCGCTTCAACCATCTCTCCCGACTTTGTTGGTCACACCTTCCTCGTACACAACGGGAAAGACTTCATCAGCGTTTTCGTCACTGAAAACATGGTCGGCCACCGTCTCGGGGAATTCTCCCCGACCCGTACTTTCAAAGGTCACGGCGCCACCACGGCCAAGGTTTCCAAATAATCCTCCAGCGCCTCCGTGTCCTATTCCTCTTCTGCCATTTACGCCATCTGCGGCGCCGCCTTTCTGGCGGTCTCCGTTGGTGGCGCCATGGGGCAGGCCAAAGAGGAAAGCCCTGCCGAGCCGGAGTTTGCGGTTACCAACGCTGCGGCCCCGGCGGAGAGCCTCGCCAAGGCCAATGAGGAATTGGCTACGCTCCGTGCTGAGTATGAGCGTCTGCGCCTGCAGACGGAGGCGCTCGGCCTGGCTGGCCTCAAACCTGAACTGCGGCCACTCCAGGAACGCCTCTTGGCTGCGGTATCAGACTACCGCCTCGCCGACCGCCGCGCCAAGGAGTTGACCGAACGGATGGTCAATTTGTCCGAGGCCTCCCTCGCGCTGCTCAGCGATCCTCAGGACCAGATCAGTCGAAACCGTCTCCAACAGGAGCTCGCTACCGCCAACCACTCTCTCACGGTTGCCAAAGCAGAAACGGTCGTCGCTTCGACTCCTCTTGAGTCAGCAAAAGTCATTTCTCTGAAAAACGATCTTGGACTTGCAGTCATCAATACTGGCGCTGAAAGTGGCCTCCGCCTTGGAACCCCGATGCGGCTGGTCCGTGGGGAGAAAATTGTCGCCACCGGATTGGTGGTCGATGTGAGGAGCCGGATTGCCGGATTGCTGATGACTTCTACCACTTCTGCCGGTGCCCTCAAGGTCGGTGATTTGGCCAAACCCGAAACTATTCCAACTTTAAAGTAAAACTACCAGTCATGGACGTCAAAGCCATCTCCAAATATGTCCGCATCTCACCGCTCAAAGCGCGTGATGTGGCCCGCGAAATCCAAGGGTTGCCAGTCGGCCAAGCCCTCAGCCTGCTTACCTTCACCCCCAAAAAGGCTGCAGTGTTGTTCACCAAGACCCTAAAGTCCGCGGTGGCCAATGCGGAGCACAATTTCGATCTCAATCCCGACGCCCTGATTGTTAAATCCGCCGTCGCCAACCACGGTCCGGTGCACAAGCGCATGATGCCCTTGGCCAAAGGATCTTCCGCTGCCATCCGCAAACCGATGGCGCATCTTCAAATCATCGTTTCCGACGACAAACCCGTCGTCAAAACCAAAGGCCGCAAGCATGTTTCCAAAACCGCTGCCGCTGCTGAATAAGCCGACTTAATTTTTCACTGACACGATTCTATGGGACAGAAAATCAATCCGATCGGCTTCCGCCTCGCCGTCAACAAGGACTGGCGCTCCAAGTGGTATGCCCCCAAAGCCGACTTTCCCGGCTTTCTCCACAGCGACATCAAAATCCGCAGTTACCTGAAAGGTAAGCTGATGTTTGCCGCCCTTTCCCGCATCGTGATCGAGCGTGCTTGGAACAGCGTCCGTGTCACCCTCTTCACCGCCCGTCCCGGTCTTGTGATCGGCCGCAAGGGTTCCGAAATTGAACTCATGAACGCCGCCATCAGCGAAATGTGCGGAGGCAAACAAGTCAAAATCGACATCTTCGAAATCAAACAGCCGGAGATCGAAGCTCAGTTGATAGCGGAAAACGTCGCCACCCAGCTGGAACGCCGTATTTCCTTCCGTCGCGCCATGAAACGCGCCGTGCAAACCGCGATGGACTTCGGTGCTCTGGGCATCCGAATCCGAGCAGCCGGTCGTCTCGGTGGAGCCGATATCGCCCGTGCTGAATGGTATAAAGAGGGTAAAGTCCCTCTCCAAACCCTCCGTGTCCCAATTGATTACGGTTTCGCTGAAGCCCGGACCGTTTATGGCATCATCGGCGTCAAGTGCTGGATCAACCGGCGTGTCCTCGCCGAAGGCGAAGCCCCGCCGCCCCCCCCACCCAACGCCCGTCGTGAACGTCCCCGCGGTGACCGTCCCGGTGGTGGTGGTCCTGGTGGCCGTGGCCGTGGTGGTCCTGGCGGAGGCCCTGGTGGTCCCCGTGGTGGCGGTGACCGTGGAGGCAATCGCGGCCCAGCTCCAGCCCCAGCAGCTCAATCCTGAGCCAGAACCGTCTTTCCATTTAATTCCTAACTATCTTTCATCATTATGGCAATGCAGCCTAAAAGAGTAAAGCACCGCAAAACCATGCGTGGCAGCCGGTCGGGCAATGCCCAGCGCGGCACCAACGTGGATTTCGGTGAATACGGCCTCCAAACCCTCGACCGGGGATGGATCAAGAATACCCAGATCGAGGCGTGTCGTGTTGCGATCACCCGCAACTTGAAACGTAAGGGCAAAGTCTTTATCCGCATTTTCCCCCACAAGCCAGTAACCGCCCGTCCGCCTGAAACCCGGATGGGTAAGGGCAAGGGGCAGCCAGAATTCTGGGTAGCCGTAGTCCGTCCCGGCAATATGCTGTTCGAAACTGCCGGCGTGCCGGAATCTCTTGCCCGTGAGTCCTTCCGTCTCGCGGCCCAGAAGTTGGGCATCCGCTGCCGCTTCGTCCGCCGCAATGGCGCCGCTTAACCTCCATCCGTCTCCCGTCCCATGAAAAACAGTGAAATCCGCGACCTCTCGGTCGATGAACTGACCGCCAAGCGCGGTGAACTCAAGCAGGAGGGCTTCAACCTCCGCCTGCAGCAGCGCAGTGGCCAATTGGAGAATCCCTCCCGCCTTACCTTCATCCGTAAGGATCTCGCCCGCATTGAAACCGAACTGACCGCCAAACGCGCCGCCAGCGTGGCCTGAGTTGGTTTCCCTTCCTACACCTTAGACTTTTCCCATGTCCGAAGAAACCAACCAGCCGCAGGAAACCGAGCGTCCTACCCGCAAAACCCGTGTCGGCGTCGTCCTGTCAGACAAGATGGACAAGACCATCGTCGTCGGTGTTGTCCGTCGCGTTCCCCATCCAAAATTCCGCAAGATCGTCAAAAAAACCACCAAGCTATATGCGTCCGATGACGCCGGTGAAGCAAAAGTGGGCGATCGTGTCCGCGTCATGGAGTCCCGCCCGCTGAGCAAGCTCAAGCGCTGGCGTCTCGTCGAAGTTCTCAAGCACTAAACTGCTTACTCACCAAGCCAAACCACATCCCAAACATAAAACCATGATTCAAATGGAATCCAAGGTGCAGGTGGCGGACAACACGGGAGCCCGTGTTGCGAAGATGATCGGCGTTCTCGGCAAGCGTTCGCGCACTGCCGGCATCGGCGACATCATCACCGCCCACATCCGCGAAGCAACCCCCACCGGTGCCATCAAAAAAGGCGAAGTCGTTAAAGGCGTCGTCGTCCGCACCAGCGCTCCCATCCGTCGCGACGACGGGTCGATCCTCAGGTTCGACTCCAATGCGATTGTCATCATCGACAAAGATCAAAACCCGCGTGGAACCCGTATCTTTGGTCCTGTCGCCCGTGAACTCCGCGACCGGAATTTCATGAAAATCGTTTCTCTTGCCCCCGAAGTTCTCTAGACCCATGAAAACACACGTAAAGAAGGACGACCAAGTCGTCATCATTTCCGGCGGGCACAAAGGCAAGACCGGTGTCATCCTCTCCGTCAATCCGACGAAGTTGCAGGTGATTATCAAGGGCGTGCACATGATCAAAAAGCACGTCAAGAAGACCCAATCATCCGAGGGTGGCATCATCGAACGCGAAGGTCCGATCCATCTTTCCAACGTACGCCTTGCCGAAGCTCCGGTTAAGGAAAAGCCCAAGGCCGTCAAGGCTGCAAAACCTGCCAAAGCTCCCGCCAAAAAGCGCGCCAAGGCAGCCACCGAATAAGCCCCTGACCCCACACGGACATGGAACCAGTACCCGCCCTCAAACAGTTTTATCAGGAGAAAGTCGCTCCGCACCTCAAAGCCAAGCTTGGGGTTACCAACCTGCACCAAATTCCCCAGATTGAAAAAGTCGTGGTGAATTGCTCGGTAGGCAAGCAGGCCGACCGCAAGCAGGCCGTTGAAGATGCCCTCAATGACGTTCAGACCATCACTGGTCAGAAAGCCGTGATCACCAAATCTAAAAAGGCGATCTCCAATTTCAAACTCCGCGAAGGGGAGCCTCTCGGCGTGAAAGTCACTCTTCGTGGCCGCCTCATGTGGGAATTCCTCGAGCGTCTCATGAAGATGGCTCTTCCTGTGGTACGCGATTTTCGTGGGGTCAGTCCCAAAGCCTTTGACGGCAAAGGGAACTATACTCTCGGTATTACCGACCAATCGATCTTCCCCGAGATTGAAATTGATAAGATCAAACGCCAACTCGGCTTTGATATCTGCATCGTGACGACCGCCACTACCGACGACGCTGGACGCGAACTCCTGCGTGCCCTCGGGATGCCGTTCCGCGACCACAAGCCTGCCGCTGTCTCCCAGAGCGAAGTGGCTGCTGCCTAATTCTTTCCAACTTTCTATCTCCAAAATATCATGGCCGTCCTCACCGACCCCATCTCTGACTTCCTCACCCGCTGGAAAAACGCCAGCCGCGCACGGAAAGAAGAGTTCACTGCTCCCTTCTCCCGCATTAAGGCGGAGATTGCCCGAATCCTTCAAGAAGAAGGTTACATCTGGTCCTACGAGGTCGTAACCGGAGAGGGACACCCCCAAATCCGCGTTAAGACCAAGAGCACTGATGGCCGGGCTGTCCTGACCGACCTCAAGCGTATGTCCAGCCCCGGGATGCGCCAATATGTACCAGTCGAAGAAATTCCCAAGGTGCTCAACGGACTCGGAATCGCTATTCTCAGCACCTCCAAAGGCCTGATGACTGGCTCCCAGGCTAAAAAACAGCGTATCGGCGGAGAGCTTCTCGCAATCGTCTGGTAACCCTCCAACTCCTTAATTCTTCAAGCATATGTCCCGAGTTGGTAATAAATCTATTCCGCTTCCTGCCAAGGTAACCATCGAGAACAAGGACGGCACCGTCTCTGTCTCCGGGCCCAAAGGCAAACTCAGCTACGTCCTTCCGTTGGGGATCAGCTTCTCCCAGGACGGCACCGAGCTTTCCGTAAAACGAGCCAGTGATGATCGCAAACTGCGTGCCCTGCACGGCACCAGCCAGCGTCTCATCAGCAACATGATCATCGGTGTCAACGATGGCTTCGTCCGCCAGTTGGAAATCCACGGCACCGGTTTCCGTGCTGCCGTCAAGGGTGACAAACTGGATCTTAGCCTTGGTTACAGCCACCCTTTGTTGCACCCGATCCCGGCTGACCTCACCGTCACGGTGACTGAGAACACCAAGATCAAAGTCGAGGGCATTGACAAACAACGCGTCGGCCAATTCGCCGCGGATGTCCGTTCCTATTACCCGCCCGAGCCTTATAAAGGCAAGGGAGTCCGCTACACCGGCGAACAAATCCGCCGCAAGGAAGGCAAGAAAGTGAAGTAATCCTTCACTTACTCCAACTTATACTCCATTTTAAACTCATGAAGGTTAACCGCAAAGAAGCCCGGCGCCGTGTTCACACACGAATCCGCCGCAAAGTGTCCGGCACCGCGCAGCGCCCGCGCCTCGCCGTCCACTTCTCCAACAAGAACGTGTATGCCCAGCTGATTGACGATATCAGCGGTAAAACGATCGCCTCCGCCAGCACCAAGGACGAAGCCGTCAATAGCTCCAAAGCCAACGCCGACACCGCCCTCAAGGTCGGCCAGCTGATCGCCGAGCGGGCCAAGGCCATCTCCGTGGAAACCGTGGTCTTCGACCGTGGGGGTCACTTCTATCATGGCAAGGTCAAAGCCCTCGCCGACGCCGCCCGTGAAAGCGGTCTCAAATTCTAAATTCCTGACGCATGGCAACAGATACTGTTATTACTTCCGAGCACTCCGATTCCGGCAGCAAAGCCGAGATCACCGAAAAGGTGGTGTTCATCAACCGATGCGCCAAGGTCGTGAAGGGCGGACGTCGCTTCAGCTTCAGTGCCCTCGTGGTGGCTGGGGACCGTCAGGGCAAGGTCGGCTTCGGCTTCGGCAAGGCCAATGAGGTCTCCGACGCCATCAAGAAGGCCAGTGAAGCCTCCCGCAAGGGTATGGTGTCGGTGTCCCTCCGTGACAACACCGTTCCTCACGTCGTTCTCGGCGAGTTCGGCGGTGGCAAGGTTCTCTTGAAACCCGCCAGCCCCGGGACGGGCATTATCGCCGGTGGCGCCGTCCGCGCCGTGGTGGAAGCTGCCGGTGTCCGCGACATCCTGGCCAAGAGCCTGGGCTCCAAAAACCCAGCCAACGTGGTGAAAGCCACGCTCAGCGCTCTGACTCAGATGCGCACCCGCGAGCAGTTCCTCAAAGCCCGCGGCAAGTTCAAAACCGAAAAGGCCTAATGCGCCCGGACGGCCAGTCCTCCCTGCCGGCCCTGCGCCGGTTCACTCTCTAAAATTCCTGCATTATGCGTCTCGATACTCTCTCCCCCAATCCGGGTGCCAAGCACCGGATCAAACGCCTTGGTTGTGGCGAAAGCTCCGGCCACGGCAAGACCTCCGGCAAGGGCCACAAAGGTCAAAAAGCCCGTGCCGGTGGCACTGTCCGCCACGGCTTCGAAGGTGGCCAGATGCCGATTTATCGTCGACTCCCCAAGAAGGGTTTCAACAATGCTGCCTTTTGTTACAATTGGGCCAGCATCAACGTCAGCACCCTTGATGAAGTCTTTGAAGATGGTGATGAAATCAATGAAGTCACTCTTCGCGATGCCAAGCTTGTCAAAGGCCGCTGGGATGGCGTAAAGATCCTCGGCTTTGGCGAGATCACCAAAAAGCTGACGGTTAACGTTGACCGGATCAGTGCTTCCGCCCGTGAAAAGATTGAAAAGGCTGGGGGCACCGTGACCTCCCGCGGGCCCGCCGCGGAATAAATCATAAGAATCCTCCGGAGCGGGCGCAACCTCAGTTGCGCCCGCTTTGTTACGCTCCCACTCTTCGGCCGCTCCGGCCTCCTCACCGCTCCCTGACTCTCATGATTTCCGCCTTCCGTAATATTTTCAAAATCCCGGAACTCCGTTCCCGCATTCTGTTCACGTTCGCCATGCTGGCGGTGGTTCGCATTGGCGCCGCCATTACCCTGCCCGGCGTAGATCCCACAGTCGTCCAAGGCTACTTGGACAAAGCTTCTTCGGCGGATACGAATGCGGTGGCGACCCTGATCAACGCCTTCAGCGGGGGTGCCATCGGTGCCTGCGCTGTGTTCGGTTTGGGCATCATGCCTTACATCAGTGCCTCTATTATGGTTCAATTGCTTACTGCAGTAGTGCCCCGTCTGAGCAAGATTTCCCGAGAAACCGGTGGCCGCCAAAAAATTACCCAGTACACCCGCTACCTCACTATTTTCCTTTGTCTCGTACAGGGATATCTGCTTGCCAAAGGATTGGTTTCTCCAGCAAGCAATCCGCTCCTGCAGGGGATGGATGATTACCTAAAACAGGGTGGTTATCAATTGGTCGCCAATCCGGGGCTCGGATTTTACTTCATGGCAGTTACCGTGATGACGGCAGGTTGCCTCTTTTTGATGTGGCTCGGTGAACAAATCACCGAACGGGGTATTGGAAACGGTACTTCCCTGATCATTTGCGTCAACATTCTATCGGCACTGCCCAATGCCTTGGTCGGCACCTTCACTACCTACATACAGCCCGGAGATCCTCTGAAGGCCGCTCTCTTTGTGGGCCTCCTCCTCCTGTTCTTCCTGTCTATTGCTTCGATCATTGTTTTGACACAAGCCGTCCGGAAAATCGCGGTGAACTATGCCAAGCGTATGGTGGGCCGGAAAGTGATGGGGGGGCAATCCACCCACTTGCCGATCAAACTGAATTATTCAGGCGTGATGCCGATCATTTTTGCCTCGGCAATCATTTCTTTCCCTGCATTGATTCTGCAGTGGATCTTCCCCACCTCGGAATGGGTCAATAGTTTCTACCGCCTGATGAATGAGCAGGGACCGCTGCATTGGGGCATTTACTGCGTGCTGATCTTCTTTTTTGCCTACTTCTGGGTGGCGACGATGTTCCAACCGACTCAGATCTCTGAGGATTTGAAATCCAATGGGGGGTATATTCCAGGCATCCGTCCGGGGAAACCGACCGCTGATTTTCTTGATTATACGATGAGCCGACTGACCTTCGCCGGGGCCATCTTCCTTTCTCTGGTGGCTATTGTGCCACAAACGATGACGTACTATTGGAAAGTCGCCTCCAGCACGGCTCAGTTCTTTGGAGGGACCAGTATTCTGATTATTGTGGGGGTTCTCCTCGACGTGATGCGTCAGGTGGAAACCCACCTGATCCAGCAAAACTATGACGGGTTCCTCAAACGCGGACGGTTGAAGAGTCGCTATGATGGTGATGGCACCTCCCGGGAAGGGCAGCTTGCCGAAGCCTCGAAGATGGTATGGTTGTGGGTCATTCTTGGGCTTCTGATCATCGCCGGGGTCAGTACCATGATTTATCGCAAATCTGTCGGATAAATCAGTTACATGAAGCGGAGCAATGGACAAACCGGGATCGCTCTACGCCAAGGCGCGGAGATCGACGGACTCAGGGAGGCTGGACACACGGCCGCCAAAGTGCTCCGCCAAACCGTTGCCTTGGTCCGTTCCGGCATCAGCACGGGAGAGATTGATGCTGCTGCGGCGCAGTTTATGGCCGATGCCGGCTGCCGGAGTGCCTTTCTCAACTATAAAGGCTATCCGGGTCAAATCTGCATTTCCTTGAACGAAGAAGTCGTTCATGGCATTGGCCGGGCGAGGCGGATCATTCAAAACGGTGACATCGTTAAAATTGATGTCGGCGTTGTCAAAAATGGCTGGATCGGTGACAATGCGACCAGCGTCCCGGTGGGCGCCATTCCCCCGGAGGTTCATCAGCTACTGAGGGCGACTGAAGAGTCGCTGCATACCGCCATCAGCTTGGCACAGCCAGGTGAAATGCTGCGCAAAGTTTGTGGAAGTGTGGAAGCATTGGTGCAGCGTTTCGGTTTTACCGTGGTGAAACAGTTTGTGGGCCACGGATTGGGCCGCAAGCTGCATGAAAAACCGGAAGTCCCCAATTACGATTCCGGGCGAATCAAAACACGGTTGGAGCCTGGTATGGTCATCGCCATCGAACCGATGGTGAATATGGGCACTTCCGAAGTGGATGTCCTTGCTGACCGCTGGACGGCCGTAACGAGGGATGGCAAACCCAGCTCGCACTTTGAGCACACCATTCTAATCACCGCCGACGGACCGGAAATCCTGACGCCACGGGAACGTCTGACGCTTCCTATGGCCTGAACTACGAGGTGCTGTGTGGCCCATGGCGCGCCGCAGAGGAAGATCACCCTTCCGGCAGGTGTTGCAGACAGTATTCCTCACCATCCGCGGAGATGCGGAATTCCAGCGTTGGATCGGTCACCTCTGTGCGGCCGCACGTCCTGCAGAGGTGAAAAGCGGCATCTGGGGGCAGTTTGCCTGATTCATACGTCGCCCGTCGGGCGGAGACTCGCACCCCATGCCGCCACCGGCGCCAAGCAATGGGAAGGCCAAAACAGGCGTAAGGAACGAAGGCCAGCAACAGAGGGAGCCGCATGGGCGGAACCGCAAAAAATTCAAAGAGCAGGCCGGCACCCGTCAACAGCGCCAACCACTTCACCTTCACCGGCAGGATGAAAAAAATGAGGAAAGTGTAGTTGGGCACGACGGTGGCGAAGGCAAGAAAGAGGCTGGAATACAACAACGTGCTGGCCTGCAGCCCCACTGCTGCTCCCAACGGCCCAGCCAGCAGCACTCCGGCCCAGAGGCAGGCCACAGAACTGAAATAATACAGGTTGAGCCGGAATTTGCCCCATTCGGCCTCCAGTTGATCACCGATCAAAAGCAGGATCATCACCGCGAAAAGGATCCAGATCAGGCTCAGGGTATTCGGGATAAAGCAAAAAGTGAAGAACCGCCAAACCTCCCACTCCGTCCATGCGGCAGGAGTCAGCATCAGCAGGCTTTCAAATCCTGGCTTGGCGTAAATCAGCAGGAAGCAAATGACCTGAAAACTGGCGATGACACGAAGGAGGCCGGGGATGGCGAGGCTGTCAAAACGGCGCTCCATGCGGTCGAGCAGGGTGGGGGAAGGCATATTCAAAACACGAAGGGGAAAAACTGGAGGAATAGAAGCCCGAAAAGGGCAGGAAGATCAAATCAAGAAGTGCGTGGTATGGGAAACTGAGCCAATGCCTCGCCCCTGGAAAAACGCGGGCCAGACCATCAAGGGTTCACCAGAAGCCCCACTGCTGCGTCTGCATGACGTAGCAGCCCAACAACAGGTTCGAAGTGGCGTGGACGATGATGCAGGCGGTCAGGCTCTTGGTCCGAACCAGCACCCAACTAATTAGGAGCGCCCAAATGATGGCTCCGAGCCAGTCGGCGGGTTGATGTGCCATGGCGAACAGTGGCACTGTGGCAGCCAGGGCGCGGGCGCTCCATTGGCCGATGGGGGCAAGCCAGAAATCCCGATAAGGATCAGCGATGGTGCGCCAGAGAAAACTCCTCCAAAATAACTCCTCCAGGACCGGCACCGCGAGGGTCATCCGCACAAAGCGCATGAATACGATGCCGCAAAAGACCACTGGTTGATCCTGCCAGATCGTTGGATTGAACCCCTCGCCTCCGCGCGATTCGAGCCCCAGCCACTTCCATTTCCACCAGGAAGGCGCGGCCCACGCGGTCACATTCCACCGGTCATGCAGCACGGAGGGCAGAATCCATAAGGCAATCCCGACCGCTCCCACCATGATGGCGAGGAGGGCGGTGGACGGTTTGATCCGGTGAATGGGGTAGGCTGGCCACCACCACGCGATCAGGGCAAGGCACGTCAGGGTCTGCAGCGGATAAATCCACTGGTCCGCGTGAGTCAGATACCATGGGGTGCCCGGCGGATATTGCCCGGATTCCTTGAATAATCCTTTTAGGGCCAAAAACCCCATGAACACGAGGAACGGCGCCGTGTGCGTCACGGTCGGCGGGGGAAGTTTCCGGCTTTTTGCGGGGGTGGCAGGAGAATCAGAACTCACGTCCGCTCCTTAACCCGCCCGCACCGGATGTCATCCCGGAATGTGACAGGTGCAGGAAGGATTATTCTACATTTCCCGGCACTGGTGCCGAGCAAGCCCCCGGCTGTCTCCGAAAAGTTTTTCAGCGCATGGATGTATCAGGAAGTTTGCTTTTTTTAGAAAAAGATGGTTATACAGAAGGCGCCTCATTTCGCTTGGTTGTATGTTGCCAAATTTCTGATTC
>CAIZWU010000007.1 GCA_903936775.1 uncultured bacterium
CCCAAACCCCACGCCAACCGGCGTCTCCAGCGCCGGGGACGCGGGGTCACCGGGGGGGGAGACGATGCAGGCATTCAGTGACCATCGCCTGGATTCGCCGGAACAAAACCTAAAAGCAGACCTTCCGGTTTTCTCCTCCATTGGACAAGAAGGCCGGCATGGCACGGCTTCCCGGGCCGGCGCGGGTCTGGGAGCATTCGGGCATCAAGCCTGCGCAGAACAGTTATTCACTCCGCCCGATTGATGATCTCCCTCCAGCTCACCCTCGGCGGCAACGGTGCCGCCAACTTTATGTTCAACCGCGGACGGATCAGGGCCCTCCCCCTGGTCCCGCCTGGCAAGGGCTCCTCCATCGCCTCCAGGTGAATCAACTCGGGCCGGCCTACCTGTCCTTGGAATACAACAATGGCCATGCGCCGCCCCCTGCTCCTGCCGATTCTTGACTTGGAAGACCCATTCCTGGAGGTCCGGGGGCCTCGTGACGGGGCCGTTGCCAATTTCCCGTCGGGGAATCCTGATCCTGGAGCGATTCTTCCGTTTGACACTGCCCGCCCGGTGAATGACAGCGCTGAGGGTATAAGGCCACGCCAACCGGGCCGACTACCTTTATGATTGACGCCATTCCTCTCGGACTCAGCTTTGACGATGTCCTGCTGGTCCCGCAACTGACGGAGATTCTGCCTGCCGAGGCAGACCTCAAAACACGGCTGGCTCCCGGCCTCGAATTGAATATCCCGGTCATCTCGTCCGCCATGGACACCGTGACGGAAGCCGAGCTGGCCATCGCCCTCGCCCGGGAAGGCGGTTTGGGAGTGATCCACCGGAATATGCCCATTGCCCAACAGGCCGATCAGGTGCGCCGCGTGAAACGTTCGGAGAATACGGTGATCGATCAGCCCTTCACGGTGAGCCCGGAGCTGACTCTGGCTGAGCTGATGATCATCATGGACCAGCGTGGGGTGGCCGGCTTTCCCGTGGTGGACGACGAGGGCAATCTGGCGGGAATGGTCACCAGCCGCGATGTCTGGTATATCCAGGACACCAAGGCCACGGTGCGCGACGTGATGACTCCGCGCGACCGCCTCGTCACCGCTCCGGCGAGCACGACCTCTGAGGAAGCCCGCGCCATTTTGTTTGATCGGCGCATTGAAAAACTCCCGCTGGTCGATGCCGACGGCAAACTGGCCGGCATGATCACCACGCAGGATATCAAAAAGCGCGAGATGTTCACCAACGCCGCCAAGGACAAACGAGGCCGCCTCCTCGTCGCCGCGGCGGTGGGGGTGGGCGGTGATTGTTTTGAGCGCGCCGCCGCTTTGGTGGAAGCCGGCACCGATGCCCTTTTCATCGACGCCGCCACCGGCCACACTTCCCGCGTCATGGAAGTGGTCCGGCAGTTGAAAAAAACGTTTGGTGACCTCCCGGTGGTGGCGGGCAATGTCGTGACGGAACAGGGCGCCAAAGACTTGATAGATGCCGGCGTCAGTGCCGTCAAAGTCGGGGTCGGTCCCGGCTCCATCTGCACCACCCGCGTCATCAGTGGGGTGGGCGTGCCTCAATTCACCGCCATCCAAAACGTGGCCAAATATGCGCAGGGCAAGGGCGTTGCGGTCATCGCCGATGGGGGCATCCGCTATTCCGGGGATATCGTCAAAGCCCTCGCCGGTGGCGCCGATCTGGTGATGCTGGGATCGCTGCTGGCGGGCACCAGTGAAAGCCCCGGTAACATGGTTAATTACCAGGGCCGCACTTTCAAGGAATACCGCGGCATGGGTTCTCTCAAGGCCATGCGGGCCGGCAGCAGCGACCGCTACGGCCAAAACGCCAGCGGCAAGCTGGTGGCCGAAGGCGTGGAAGGCCGCGTTCCTTTCAAAGGCCGCCTGCGCGAAGTCGTCTTCCAACTCATGGGCGGTCTCCGCTCCGGGATGGGTTATGTCGGTGCTGCGAATCTCCACGAACTCCGCGCCCGCGCCCAGTTCGTCCGCATCACCGCCGGCGGTCTCCGCGAGAGCCACACCCACGACATCGTGGTCACCGAGGAACCGGTGAACTACCAGAGCCTGTGAGGCCCAGGGTGACCGGAAACGATTTGTCCTGATTGTCAGCGGCAAACCGACGGCTGCTGAAAACTGAAATACTGAAAACTGCAAACTTTCTCCCATGGATTCTCAACACATCGCCGTCATCGACTTCGGCTCGCAATACACCCAACTCATCGTGCGCCGCATCCGGGAGCAGGGTTTTTTCTCGCGTCTCTATCAACCCCATGAGCTGAAACAGACCGGCACCCCTGCCGCCATCATTCTGAGTGGCGGACCGCGGAGTGTCACGGAGGAAGGGGCTCCCGACATTGATCTCGACTACCTGCTCGGGCTGGAAATCCCCATTCTTGGGGTTTGTTATGGAATGCAGCTGCTGTCCAAAAAACTGGGCGGAGTTGTCGCTCCCGGCAACACCCGGGAATACGGCCCCGCTCAGCTCGTTCCCTGCATCGATAACTCCCTCTTTGCCGGCCTGAGCCCCTCCGCGCAAATCTGGATGAGCCACAGCGACACCGTGAAGCAGCCCCCGCCCGGCGCTGCGGTGCTCGGCAAAAACCAGGACGGCGTCCCGGTCGCCCTGCAATTCGGACCGGAAATCTTTGGCATCCAGTTCCACCCGGAAGTGAGCCACTCCCACGAGGGCTCCATCATCCTGAAGAACTTCCTCGCCCTCGCGACGGATGCCAAACCCTTCCTGATTGAGGATTTCAAGCAGGAGCTGATCACGAAGATCCGCGAAAAATGCACCGGCCGTGAAGTCGTCTGCGGCGTCTCCGGCGGCGTGGACAGCACCGTCCTCGCGGTGCTGCTCAAGGAATCCGGAGTGCCGCACCGCGCCATCTTTGTGAACAATGGCCTGCTCCGTCTCAATGAGGTCGCCGAAGTCCAGAAACAGTTCGCCCACCTCGGGGTCAACCTCGAAACCATCGACGCGGCGGATCAATTCCTGAATGCGCTGGCCGGCGAAACCGATCCGGAGAAAAAGCGCACCATCATCGGCAATAACTTCCTCGATGTCTTCTGGGAAGCCGCCGCCAACGTGGATATCCTTGCCCAGGGCACCCTGTATCCTGACGTGATCGAAAGCGCCACCAGCGGCTCCATCGCCAGCAAAATCAAAACCCATCACAACCGGGTGGACCGCATCATGGCCCTGCACAAGGAAGGCCGGGTGCTGGAGCCCCTCGCTGAATTGTTCAAAGACGAAGTCCGCGCCCTCGGGGCCACCATGGGCATCCCCTTCGACATCCTCCACCGCCATCCCTTCCCCGGCCCCGGCCTGGCGGTCCGTTGCCCCGGAGAGGTCACGGAGGAAAAATTGCGCATCATCCGCGAAGGCGACGCCATCTTCATGCGGATGCTGAAGGAACACGGCCACTACGACAAAGTCTGGCAGGCCTACTGCGGGCTGATCCCCGTCAAGACGGTGGGCGTGAAAGGCGATGAACGCAGTTACGAATTTGCCGTCACCCTGCGCGCCGTCACCAGTGAAGACGCCATGACGGCTGATTTTGCGAAGCTCCCCTGGGAATTCCTGGGACTGGTGAGCAATGCCATCCTCAACGGCGTCAAAGGCATCAACCGGGTGCTCTACGACATCTCCACCAAGCCGCCGGCAAGTATCGAATGGGAATAGCATTACCGGCATAACGTGGGCATCCCATGCCCCCGGGCGGAAATTTCGGGAGGGAGAGTTGCCTCCGCTGGAACTGCCAGGATCATCCGCTGAAGCTTGACCTGACTCCGTGAAACCTCCGCCACCAATCCTCCGGAAACTCCTGATCCCCGCCAGTTTTCTGATCGCCGGAATCGCTGGCATCACCGCGTGGCGTCACTCCCGGAATCACGCCTCCTCCTCCCGGATCGCCCCGCCCGCGGTTTCCCTCCAGGTTGAGGTCCAGAGCCTGACCCTGCGCCGTGAAGGCCGGGGCGCCCAGCTTGTTTTGGCCGCCCGCTTCCAACAAAGTGGCTCCACCGTGGTCCGCCTCGAACCGCCCTTGGTGGTGTTGCGCCCGGAAAATGGGACTCCGGCCGACCGTTATCTGGGGCCTTTTCTGCCCGAAGCGGTCCTGTCAGGACGGGATCCGGTGATCGTCTCCCTGTCGTGGTGGATCAAGGCGGAAGACTTGACGGGATCGTTGTTTCTGGAGGTTTCAGGCAAATCCCTCCCGGTCAAATCCAAGGCCGCGTTCGACTTTCCAGCCCTTCCGGAAAACCAGGCGGTCCGGGTGTCGTTTCCGGATTGGAAAGCGATTCCAGGTCCTGATTCCCGCTGATCCTTCGTCCGCACGGAAACCAGGCTCAGGGACGGCATCCGCATCGCCCCTTGTTTCCGCGCCCCATCTCCCCATCATGCCAGGATGACCGCCCCTCCCAGCGACCGCCTGCTGCACCTGCTCAAAGATCACTTTGGGTATGATTCCTGGCGCCCGCTGCAGCAGGAAATCATCACGGCCACCATGGCGGGGCGGGATGTCCTCGCGCTGCTGCCGACCGGAGGCGGGAAATCGCTCTGTTTCCAATTGCCGGCCATGGCGGGGCAGGGACTGACGCTGGTGGTGTCCCCTCTCATCGCGCTGATGAAGGATCAGGTGGATCAGCTCACCGCAGCGGGGATTCCCTCCACGTTCTTGAATTCCACCCTGGATGCCGCTGAATCACGCCACCGGCTCCGCGGCCTGCATGAAGGGCGTTACCGGCTGCTCTACGCCGCCCCGGAGCGCATCATGCTGGATGGTTTCCTCTCCGATCTCCAGAAGTGGAAGATTGACCGCATTGCCATCGATGAAGCGCATTGCATCAGCGAATGGGGCCACGACTTCCGGCCGGAATACCGGCAACTGCCACGCCTGCGGGAAGTGTTGCCTGACGTGCCCTTCATCGCCCTCACTGCTACGGCGACAGATCAGGTGAGGGAAGACATCGAATATCACCTCGCGTTGCGCCAGCCGGAGCGGTTCACCGCCAGTTTCAACCGGCCCAATCTCACCTACCGGGTGGCCCAGAAGGCCGGGGCCTATGAGCAGGTGTTGAAGTTTCTGCGCCAACGTCCCGAGGACAGCGGCATCATTTATTGCCTGTCCCGGAAGGGAACGGAGGCCCTCGCGGCGCGGCTCAGCTCGGATGGCATCGCGGCCCTCCCCTATCATGCCGGGCTGGAGCAGCCGGAGCGGGCGGGCAACCAGGAAAAGTATCTCCGCGACCGTGTCAGGGTGATGTGCGCCACCATCGCCTTCGGCATGGGGATCAACAAACCCAACGTCCGCTTTGTCATCCACTATGATATGCCGAAAAACCTGGAAGGCTACTACCAGGAAACCGGCCGGGCGGGACGTGATGGCTTGCCCGGAGAGTGTCTGCTCCTGTTCAATGCTGGCGATGCAGCCAAGCACATGGGGTTCATCGATGAAATCACGGACCCGGCCGAGGCCGCGCGGGCCCGTCATCTGTTGGACCAGGTGGTGCATTATGCCGAAGCCTCGTCCTGCCGCCGGGCGTTGTTACTGAATTACTTCAGTGAGGAATACCCGGAGCCGAACTGCGGGGGCTGCGACAACTGCCAGTCTCCGCGTGAAAGTTTTGATGGCACCCTCGTTGCCCAGAAACTGCTTTCCTGCGTGCTCCGCGCCAACCAGGCCAGCCGCTGGCAATTTGGCCTCGGCCACTACTGTGATATCCTCTGCGGGGCCAACAACGAAAAGATCCTCAAGCAGAATCACCAAAACCTCAGCACCTATGGGATCGGCAAGGAGATGTCCCGTCCCGAGTGGCAGGCGATTGGACGCGAGTTGACGCGGATGGGTTTTCTCCAGGCCATGGCAGTGGGTATGGGCACCACCATCAGTGTGTCCGAGCAGGGGGTCAAAGCCTTGAAGGACCGCCTCAAATTCACCCTGACCCGTCCCCTCCCGGCGGCCGAAGCGAAGAAGCGGAATCAGGCGCCCTCCAAAGCTGGCGATATTAATTGTGACGACATGCTCTTCCACTCCCTGCGGGCCCTGCGGCGCGAACTGGCGGAAGTGCGGGGGGTGCCGCCTTATGTTATTTTTGGAGATGTCGCGCTGCGGCACATGGCCAGCGCCTATCCGGTCAGCGAGGCAGAGTTCGCCCGCATCCCCGGGGTGGGCCAACAGAAGCTGGTGGACTTTGGCGCGGCCTTCACCGCAGTGGTGCGGCAGCATCTGGCGTCCAATCCGCGGCAGAATTTTGGCGCGGCCCCAAAGGCCGTGCCCCGGGCGGCCTCCGGCAGCCCGGCAACCCCCAAACCAGCTTCGATGGAGCCGGTGGCGGTCACCGACACCATTGCCGAAACCCTGCGGCTTTACCGGAGCGGCATGCAGGATCTGGCTGCTCTCGCCCAGCAGCGGAATCTTGCGGAAAGCACCATCGCCAGCCACATCGGCAATGCCATCATGGCGGGCCGCGCAGACGACCTGAAACCGGAACAATTCCTCCAGCCCGCGCAACTCGAGGAATTATCCGCCATCTTTGAATCAGCCGGCCAATTCGAAAACCTCGGCCCCATCAAGGAACTGGCCGGAGACCGTTTCGCCTACCGCGACCTGCATTTCTTCCGAGCCTTCCGCAAGGTGGGAAAGGTGTGAGGATTGGGCGCCGCCGCAACCATCGGTGATGCCGGGTGGCTGCTCCGGGGAGCAACCAAAGCAAGTCCGACGCAAAGAATCCCGACGTCAGGCACCAAGTCGCTGGGACTGGTGCTCCACGCATCAGTTCAAATTGCCACCCAAATGGCGAAGGAAAAAGGCGGAAAAGGAAAAGTGTTTCGCCGCCTTTGCCGGAGGCGGGGGGCGGGTGATGGGAGGAGGCTATGAAGTGCTGATGCTGATGTGATTGGAGCTGATGGGGCTCGAGCTTCCAATGAAGAGGCGATGTTGGAGAGAGGGCAGGGCACGGAGGGGATGGGGCCGGAGCGGATGTCCTGAGATGAGTGAATCGTGGAAAGGGTGGACAGTAACGGTTTCCTTTCGTAATTTGGGTGGCAAATGGCATTATTGGGTGGCAAATGGCATTATGGTGATGGCCATACCAGGCTGGAGTTTTATCTGAACTTTATGGTGCCATGAGCAAAATGCAGAGTTTACCCAGTCGGATCCGCCGGGTCGTTTTAGGAGCCGGAGTGCTCGCCCTGCTGGCTGCCGGAGCGATTATTCTCGGGTTGCGACGGGAGAATGGAATTCCCGCGTCGATGGATGAGATCAGCCCCCGCGGAGTTGCAGGAAAGCGGAAATGGTCGGCGGAGGTGGTGCCCTATCCCGGCTTTCCGCTGGAAAAGGTGGACCGGGAATGGAGCCACCAGGAAATTGCCCTGAGGCACAAACGGCTGGTGCTCCGGGAACTGCCGGCCTATGTCACGGAACTGAGAGGAGTTGGAGCCAAAAAAGAAACCGGCGGCACCAGCGCCGCATGGTTTTTTGTGGTGCCCCGGCAACACCTGCCGGAGTTTGAGAAGTATCTGCTCGAATTGGGAATTCCAAACGAAGCCCTTCGCGAAGAGAAACGGATTTCCTTTCCACCTCCCTATGACGACGAACACCACGATCCCCCGTCTGCCGTGCCCGCCACCCGCTTGCTGTTTGGTACTTCACTGAAAGCCAATGGGGAAGGAGAGATTTTAGGCATGGATTTCGGAAAATCTTCCGAGACCATGACCTACTATCTCCTGAATCCCAACTTGGAATGGGTTACTCCCCGGATCACCGTGGGATGGAAATCCGGCAACGTCCAATTCTTGGAAATGCCGGACAACCCAGACTGGGAGTGAACCCGGCAGAGTTCAATTTGCCACCCAAATGACGAAGAGAAAGGCGGGAAAGGCAAAGTGTTTCGCCGCGCTTGCCGGAGGCGGGGGGGAGGGAATGGGAGCAGGCTGAGTGCAGATGCCGATGTGATTGGAATTGATCCCGGGACGACGCAGTTGCTGATGGGGGGGGATGCGGGATTTCTGATTTTGCTGGCGGATGAGCGGGGGAGCCGGATGACGCGGCCGATGGTGGATGATGCCAAGGACGGGCCGGCTATGCCGGAGGTTCGGGCTCCCGAGCTATTCCGAGCGCAGGGCGGCGGCGAGGTTGGTGCTGGCAGCTTTCCAGGCGGGGATCAGGCCGGCGAGGAGGGCGACGGCGGTGACCCAGAGGGGAGTGGCCAACCATTCCTCCCACGGGACCTCATAGCGGACGGTCCAGCCGAAGAAGGCTTTGTTGACCACCCATGTCAGGATCATGCTGAGGAGCAGACCACAGATCATGCCAAGGAGGGCGCTGACGAGGCCGATCAGGCCGGCTTCGGTGAGGTGGATGACGGCGATCTGCCCGCGTCCGGCGCCAATGCTACGGAGGGCGGCGATGTCCCATGAGCGTTCCGCCACCAGGGTGCTGAGGGCGAGGGTGATGCCCAGCAGGGCGACGGCCATGGCAATGACGCGGAGGAGTTCGGTGACGGCGAAGGTCTGGTCGAAGATCTCGAAGACCCGGGTGCGCAGGGCCTGATTCAGATAAATGGACAAGCCGCCGCCGGTGTTGAAATCGCGGCGCAGTTCCTCCTCCAGAGCAGGTGCGGCGGCGTAATCATTGAGAAAAGCAGCGACGGCGTGGTAGCCTTGGCCGTTCCAGTGCCGGGCGTAGTTTTCGCGGGTGATATAGAAACAGCCCTGATCGTCGGCGTAGTCGTGAAAAATGCCGGCGATGGTGAACGGCAGGGGGCCGCCGGGCGTGGAGAGAATCACGGATTGGCCGGCCTGCCATTTCAGGCGGGTGGCGAGGACTTCGCTGGCGGCGACGTGGCCGGGTTGCCGCCAGAGTGTCTCCTGCGCGATGGCATCACCGGAGACCCAGGGCAGGGGATTGGCCACGGTGCGGTTGACCGCCCGGAGGGTGTATTCGCTGCCATCGGTCAGGGTGACCCGGTCCTCCCGCAGCGTTTCGGTATGGGCCACGGAAGGATGCTGTTCCAATCGTGCTACCAAACCTTCCGGCAGCAGGGCGCTGCGTTTGATGACCTCATTGGCGGCAGGTGCGATGTAAACATCCGCCTTCAGAGCAGAGTCCACCCACAATGCCAGGGTGCCCCGGAAGGAATGGATCATGATCGTGACGCCGAGCACCATGGCCACGGAGGTCATCAAGGCCGCAATCACCGGCACGGCCCGGTGCAGCGCTTTCGCCAGATTGGCCGCGCCCATCCTGAAAAGCACGAGATTGGGAAAGGGGCGGACCAGTCGTTCCGCCAACCAGGCCGCGGCCGTGGCGCAAGGCCGGGCCAACAGGACAAAACCCAGGACGAGAAACAGACAGGAAAGGAAGCTCAACCACGGAGGGCCGGTGCGCAGGGATTGCCAGGACAGCCATGCCGCGAGGGTGATCAGCAGGATCGCGGGGCCGATGGGTTTCCACCAGGGGACGGGGCGCGGTTCGATATTCCGGCCGGGGCGGAGCACCGCGACCGGGTCTACGGCGGAGGCTTCGCGGGCAGGCAGCCACGCGCCGCCAAGGGCCGCCAGCAATCCGCAGATCAGGGCCTGGGCCACGTGGACTGGCGATACCCAGAGTTTGTCGATGCTGAGCAGGACATAATGAGCGGAGATGGTCTGCGAGACCCCTTCCAGCAGTCCGGCCGCGATGAGACGGGCGAGGGGAATGCCGAGCAAACCACCGAGCAGGGCGGAGAAGGCGGCTTCGGTCAGGAAGAGGAGGCGCACCTGGGTCCGGGAGGCGCCGATGGCGCGCAGGACCCCGATTTCCCGGCGCTGGCGGACCACGGAAGCGGCGATGGTATTGCCGATCAGGAAGACGCCCACCAGGAGGGACACCATGCTGAGGGCCGTCAGATTTAGCTGGAAGCCTTGCAGCATCAGGCTGACCTGACGGTTGCGCTGGGCAGGGGCTTGAATGCGGGTGTCAGGTGGGAGTTGCCGCTGGATCGCTGCGGCCACGGTGGTGGCCTGGGTGGGGTCGGTGGCGATGATTTGAATACTGGCGAGTTTTCCAGCCTGACCGAACAATTCCTGGGCCCAGCCGATATCCAGAAACGCGGTGCGCAGGGAGTTGCTGCGGCCATCCGGCGAGGGGAAGGTGCCGGCGATTTGCACCGGCACGGGCCGGCCTTGGAGCAACAGAGGGAGGGAACTTCCCTTGGTTAGCTTCAGGCGTTCCGCCCAGGCGTCGCTGATCACAATGGCGCCGCGCTGCGCCAGCCAGGATTCGGTGCTGCCTTCCCACGCGGTGGAGGCGCCGCCTTCCACCGTCGCAAAAAAGGGTCCCGCGGTGAAGGGGTCCACGCCGATGATGCGGAGGTATTCGCCGGGGTGATCCGGGAGCGTGGCGTAACCTTCCACGATGGGAGAGGCTGCTTTTACCCCGGGGAATCCTGACAAACTTTGCAGGAGCGTCTCGTCGACTCCGCCCGGGGCGGTGATTTCCAAATCACTCCGGCCTGCCACCAGATCAATGCCGGCCTGGAAGGACTGGGTGGCGCTGTGATTGACGATCCGGATCGCGAGGTAAACCGCGATGCCGATGGCGAGTCCGAGCACATTCAGCGCCGCGAGGAAAGGCTTGGCACGCCAGCCACGCCATGCCGCCTTGCCCAAGGTGGCGGCGAGAGGGAAAAGGGCTGACATGCGGAAAAAGAAATCCTGATTTTTCCTTCAAGCTACGCCCGGGACGGCTGGCTCAGTCGGAAGTTTTATGGGATGGTGTGGAGGCCCGGGCAAGGGGAGGTGAATCATTCCCATGAATGATGATACCGTTTCCGGCCACCGCAAAGAGTCGGCTTGCGCGATCCCATCGGTGGGTTGTTTCCCGCACTCCTTGTCGGGAGGCTCAATTCAACTGGGGGGAACTGCGAAGCCAAGCAATCAGGTCGGCCATTTCCTGATGGGAAAGACCCGTTTCCAAGCCGGGAGGCATGAGGGAAACCCCGGTGCTTTGGAGATCGGCGAGGTCCTGGCGGGCGACCAGACGGCTGGTGCCGTCGGGGAGCTTGAAGGTGACGCTGTTGCCGGTTTCGGAGGTGACAAGGCCGTAGATGACACTGCCATCGCCTAGCCTGGCCTGATAGGCAAAGTAGCCGGGCTGCACATCAAGGCTGGGGTCGATGATGTTGGTGAGGATTTTTTCGGCCGGGTGGCCGGCGATGGATTTCAGATCCGGGCCGAGATCGATACCGGCACCCTCCATCCGGTGGCAGGCGATGCAGCGGTTGAGAAAGACCTGCCGGCCCCGCGGGGTATCACCCTTGAGGGAAAGGGCGGGGCGGAACTGAGTGAGGACTTCCTGGCGCGACGACTCTGCGGAAAGCGTTTTGGCGGCGAGCGTGCGGACTTTTTCCGATGCATGCTGCAGCAATCGCGCCCGTTGTACTGCGTCCAGCGCCAGTCCTGGGTTTGAAGCCATCTGGTCCAGCAGCTCCAGCGACCAGGCTTCGCGGCTGAGCAAGGCTTCCAAAGCGGCCGGGCGGGTTTCGGGAGAGAATCCGGGCAAGTGCTGGATAAGGATGCCGGGAACCGCTGGTCCGGCGAAGGCGGCGAGGTGGCGCACCGCGGCCACTTGCAAAGTCTGATCACTGGCGGGTGCCAGCCAGGCAGTGAGTTGATTCACGGCCATGCTTTGGGTTGCAGTATCGTGCAGGAGCAGTCCGGCAGCAGCGCTGCGGAGGGCGGTGGCGGCGCTGGCATCCAAAAGGGCACGAGAGGCAAAAGCAAAGACGGTCCTGGACGATTCCATCAAGGTGCCGAGGGCGTCCGGCTTTTCCGCCAGGCCAGCCCGGGTAAGCCCTTTCTTTTCCAGGGCGGTGAGCAGGCGGGTGAACGCACTGAGCTGTCCGGGCGTAAAACGGACATCCGGTGCGGTGAGGGCAGGGCGCACCATGGCGGCGAGGGAATCCCGATCTTCAAGGGCCAGCGCGAGGGTGGCCAGATCATCGGCATAGGCCGCGAGGGCGGGTCCTCCGGCGGCAGCCACGCCCTCACATAAGGCCCGGCAATGGGGGGCCGCGCTGCTCATGACCGCGGCGCGCATCCATGGATCGGCGTGATCGCGGACCGCGAGCTTGGCCAGGGTGATACCGGCTTGGGCGCTGTCAGGATGGGACTCGGGCATCCAGGCTCCCAAGCTGAATGCCAACTGCAGCCGCACTTTGGCATCAGGATCATCTACCATCGTTCCGAGGCGGATGGACACTGCGGAATCCGGGAGAGGTTCTGCCAACCGCAGGGCGTTTTCCCGCACGGCGGGAGAAGGATCTTCCAGCCCGGCCAGGACGGCGCCGGCGTCGCCGGCTCCGATGCCATCAAGGGCGCAGAGCAGGTGCAGCCTGACCAACGGGTTGGGATGGGCCAGTCCGGCCCGCACTTCAGCCAGCGCCTGTTTTTTTTCTTCCTTGCTGATATCGCGGAGTTTCCAAACCAGCATCATGTGAGCCTTGTCCCGTTGCCATTCGTTGGGGGAGTCCAGCGCTGCTGCGAGCTGAGGGATCGTCATGATATCGAGCCGGGCCGCCTTCCGGGGGGATTTGCCCTCAGGGACCACGCGGTAGAGCCGTCCCTTGTCCTCGCCCAGCCGGTAATAGGGCAGCAGCTCGGCGCGGCCGTTTTCCGGCAACCAGTCCGGGTGCTCAATGATGTAGCGGTACATGTCCACCACCCAGAGCGCGCCGTCAGGGCCGGTGCGCGTCATGACCGGGCGGCACCAGCGGTCGCTGCTGGCGAAGAAATCGTGTTTTTCCTCGCCGGGCGCGCGGCGGAAGGTGTGGGATACGCCGTCTTCCATCAAAATGTTATGCTGCACGAGGTTATGGAAAGGCTCGCAGGTGAAGGCGTCCAGTTCATGCTCCCGGCGCGGAAAGAGCAGATCATCCCGATAAATCAGGCCGCTGCAGGCGGAGGTGAAATGGCCAGTGTTTTCAAAGGAATGGAAACGTTTTTCCGGCGGGCTGACTGGATAGACCGGCGCATTGAGCGGAGTGATGATGAACTGGGTGGGGTCCGGCGCCGGGACGTGGGGATTCCGTTTCAGATAGGGATCCGGCAGCACATACTGCCACAGGGCCCGGCTGTTCTGGGTGCCGAACCAATGGCCGGCGTCATCGCGGTTGCGCCCGAATTGCGAGGGCCCGCTCTCGGGCCGGACGTCTCCGGTGAAGGGATCGAAACTGAAATCGCGGCTGCCGGTTTTGACGTCTGTCTGGTTGCGGTGACTCCGCAGCACCGTCGCGGCACCATGGCCGCCGTGGTGTCCTCCGGCGGCGCAATAGATACGATTGTCGAGCCCCCAGCGCAGCCCATTGGCGCGCAGTTGCTGGTTGCCTTCGGTCAGGCCGGTGATGACCTTTTCCGTGCGGTCGGCCCGGCCATCACCGTCGGTGTCTTTCAGATAGAGCAGATCCGGGGCGGCGGTCACGAAGATGCCATCCTTCCAGGTGAGGAGGCCGGTGGGGAAGTTGAGGCCATCGGCAAAGAGAGTGGACTTCTCGTAGCGGCCATCGCCATCGGCATCCTCGAGGACCCGCACCCGGCCCCCGGGTTTTCCCTGGTTATCCATGCCGCTGGGGTAGTCCGCC
>CAIZWU010000008.1 GCA_903936775.1 uncultured bacterium
CGCGTGTCACGCTCGGCGCCCCGCCGAGTGCCGGAGAATCGGATATTACCCCGGCCAGTACAAAGGCCCCCAAAGCATCCAGCAAAGCAAAATCAAAACTCTCAACCCTCAACTCTCAACTCTCAGCCCTCCCCCACTCCGCCGCTTACCTGACCATCACCGGAGCCCGCGCCAACAACCTCAAAAACATCAACGTCCAGCTCCCGCTCGCCCGCCTCACCGTTCTCAGCGGCATCAGCGGTTCGGGCAAATCCAGCCTCATGCGCGGCGTCATCCATCCTGCCGTCCACGAAGCCCTCAGCGCCACCCGCCACAAGAAAAACCCCAACCTCCCCTGCGACCGCGTCGAAGGCATCGAACAAATCGAAGCCGTCTATGAAGTCGACCAGTCCCCCATCGGCAAAACCAGCCGCAGCACCCCGGCCACCTACATCAAGGTCTTCGATGAAATCCGCGCCCTCTTCGCCAATCTCCCGTCAGCCAAAATGCGCGGCTACACCGCCAGCCGTTTCTCCTTCAACACCGAAGGCGGCCGCTGTGAAGCCTGTGGCGGGAATGGCAACATCAAACACGAAATGGCATTCCTCCCCACCAGCCACGTCGTCTGCACCGAATGCCACGGCCAACGCTACAACGCCCCCACCCTGGAAATCGACTACAACGGAAAAAACATCGGCGACGTCATGAACCTGACCATCGCGGAAGCCGCCGAATTCTTCAGCGCCCACCGCAAAATCGCCCGCACCCTCAACCTCCTCGCCGACACCGGCACCGGTTATCTCAAACTCGGCCAGCCCAGCCCCACCTTGTCAGGCGGCGAAGCCCAACGCCTCAAACTCGTGGCCGAACTCAGCCGCGGCATCGCCCGCACCGCCAACGAACGCATCCGCAAAAACCGCAATCCCAAAGGCAACCTCTACCTCATCGAGGAACCCACCATCGGCCTCCACCCCACCGACGTCGCCAAGTTGATCGACGTCCTGCACCGCCTCGTGGACGACGGCCACACCGTCATCGTGATCGAACACAACCTCGACGTGATCGCCGAAGCCGACCACGTCCTCGACATCGGACCCGAAGCCGGCGCCGCAGGCGGCCAGATCGTCGCCACCGGCACCCCCGAAGAAATCGCCATTCACCCCACCAGCCGCACCGCCCCGTTTCTGGCCCAAGTGCTCAAGCAACAAAAACGGAGCGCGGATTTGCCAGCCACCCCCGCGCCCAAGTCAAAAGCCCAAGCCAAATCAAAGAAGCCCAAGGTATGATTCTATCCTTTGCCGGCCGGGACACTGAACAACCCTTCAACGCCATCGCCCGCCGCGCCATCACCCCGCCCAGGTCCATCCGCTTCGGCGTCTTCTCCGGTCAATCCGACGACTTCTGGCACGGCCTCGCAGTCGAATGCGAATGCCGCGCCCTCCCTAGCCAACGCCCGCAGTTGACCGCCCACATCCAACCTGCGCAGACTCCCGGAGCGGCTTGATATCACACAACTGGCCTGGTCCCATGGCGCCAGTAGCCGCAGTGCCGGAAACCGATTCCCCGGATTGCGCCTATCAATGAACGCGAAAGGGTGAAATGGGTTTTGACCTGAATTGCCCAGGCGTGCCCCGCCGTAAGTTCCAGTTGCCGCAGGGGAGCAGAACCGGCAGAATCGACACGCAACTTTCAACCAACAACGACACAATCATGGGCGCTCAATGGAAACAGAAATGGCGGGAACTGACCTCCAACAAAAAGGGCCAGGTGGTGGGGAAACTCGTGCGCGAAATCCAGGTGGCGGTGCAGCAGGGCGGCGTCGAACCGGATATGAATCCCCGGCTGTATGCCGCCCTGGAAAAGGCACGGAAAAACTCCGTCACGCGCGACACCATCGAACGGGCGATCAAGACCGGCTCGGGCCAAGGGGGTGAAAAGGCGCAGTTGGAGACGGTCATCTATGAAGGATTCACCCCTCACAAAATCCCGGTGATGGTGGAAGCCCTGACCGATAACCGGAACCGCACCGGCCCGGAAATCCGCACCCTCTTCAAAACCGGGGCGCTCGGCACTCCCGGCAGCGTGGGCTTTTTCTTCGAACACATGGGGGTGGTGGAAGCTGTGCATCCCGAAACCAGCCGCGAGGCGGAGGATGATGCCATTGAGGCCGGGGCCCAGAATGTCGAGGAGCTGGATGCCGAGGAAATTCCCGAAGGCCACACCGGCGCCACTTTCCTGACTGACCCCAAGGAACTCGCGGCCGTTTCCAAAGCGCTGGCCACCCTCGGCTGGAAACTCCAGGCCAGTGAGTTGCGCTATTTGGCCAAGACCTTCCCGGAACTTACGGAAGCACAGCAGGAGGAAGTCGGCGCGTTCCTGTCAGCCCTGGATGACCACAGCGATGTGCACCGGGTCTATGCCGCGGTAAAATAACCTGCCCTGCCCCCGCCCGGCTGGTGGTCGGGTGGTATCGATTTCCACCGCATCTATCCGGGTCTCTTCCGGGGCACCAGCGCAGGTGCCAGCAGTGCGCCCAGGAAAAGAAACCCGGCGATGAGATACATCCCGGCGTCCAACTGGCCGTGATTGGCCTCCTTGATCCAGCCCATCAAATAAGGCCCCATGAAGCCAGCCAGACCCCCAATGGAATTGATCAGGGCGATCCCGGCAGCAGCGGCACCGGCCAAGGAGGTGGTGGTCATCGACCAGAAGACCGGAAGCGCCGCCAGGATGCCGGCGGACGCCAGGGAGAGAGAAGCAATCGCACCCAGGGGTTGTTGTCCATAAGCCACACTGAGGATCAAGCCTGCCCCGCCCAAAACGGCACTGCAGGCAAAGTGCCAACGGCGCTCACCGCTGCGGTCGGAGCTCCGGCTCAGCAGCAACATCGCCGGGATGGAGCACAAATAGGGCACCGCGGTGAGCAGGCCGATGTGCAGAGGGTTCTGAAATCCGGAATTTTTCACCAATTGCGGCAACCAAAAACTGACCGCCCCATACAGGCCCATGCTGACGCAAAAATAAATGAAGCTGAGCCCCAGCAACCGGGGCTGCAGCAAAAGCCGGGTCAGGGGCACCCGCATTTTTTTGCGTTCTGGTTCCGCATCAAGGCGGGCCTGCAGCAGGCCTTTCTCCTGATCCGACAGCCATGGCGCGTCGTGGATGCCGTTCCGGAGATAAAATAACACTCCCACGCCGACGATCACCGAAGGCAGTCCTTCCAGCAGAAAGAGCCACTGCCAGCCCGCCCAGCCATGCACCCCATCAAACGCCCCGAGGATCCAGCCTGACAAGGGACTCCCCACCACGCCGGCCACGGGAACCGCCGTCATGAAAAGCGCAATAATCCGGCCCCGCCGCCACGCCGGATACCAGTAAGTCAGGTAAAGGATGATCCCCGGGAAAAATCCTGCTTCCGCCACCCCGAGCAGGAATCGCATGAAGTAAAACATCTCCGGTGTTTTCACAAACATCATGGCGGCGGAGATCAGGCCCCACGTGATCATGATCCGGGCAATCCACACCCGTGCGCCAAATTTTTCGAGCAGGAGATTGCTGGGAACCTCAAACAGGAAATACCCCAAAAAGAAGATACCGGCCCCCAGTCCATACATGGCATCGCTGAACCCGAGATCCGTCAGCATCTGCAGCTTGGCAAAACCCACGTTCACCCGGTCCAGAAACGCGAGGATGTAGCATAAAAACAGAAAGGGAATCAGCCGCAGGGTGACCTTGCGGTAGGTGGCCTCCTCGTCGGGCGGGCGGATTTCCGGGGCATTCATGGATTCGGGTGGCTGGGTTTTAAGGAGGCCACCTACCCTGAAGGAACTGAGGGAACCGCGCCACCAAAAACCGCCCGGCTTCCAGCATATCCCAATGCATGCTATCGGCAATCCCGCCGGATTTCATAACGCCCCCCCGACCTGCGGCGGGCCGCGGCCAAAAAAATGCGGGGCCCGCTGTCGGCAGGCCCCGCATCACCTGAATAGTGGCAACCCTCAGATCCCTTTCCCGCTTGGACCACGGCGCAGGAGGCGCAGTTGATCCAAGCTGAGAACCGGTTCCCCGATCAAAGGCTTGAGGGTGGCGATCAGCACCTCCAGCCGGGCAATTTCCTCTTCGCGGCGGGTGGTGGACGTCAAACGGCGCAAGCGGGCGATGTCAGCCGTGAACATGGCTTCCATCTGGTGGGAAGCCTTGCCGGCTAGTTCGCGCATCTTGACGGCAGCGCGCTGGGTGAGAATGCGCATCATGCTCGGGATGATGTTGTAGAGGGGGCGGGCGTTGTTGCGCAGCCATTCGCGGCGGCCATTGCGGACGATCTTGTTGACCATCTCACTGGTGTATTCGCTGCTCATGTCCTCGAAGTCGTGACTGATCACGCAACGCACCGGGGTCGGTGGCATGTGGCGGGAGGTCTGCAGTTTGGAATCCGCCGGACCAGGGGTGGCCAGGAAAATCCCTTCCAGCAGAACGATTTGGGCCCGCTCATCCTCCCACACCACGTAGGCGGTGTTGCCAATCGCGGTGGCGAGGAGACGGTCGGTAGCCCGCGCGACCAACGGATGATCCCAGGTCAGGAAATCCGCGTCCTCCCGCACCATTGCGGTGGTGCGGCTGTAGCAAAGTTTCATCCCTTCCTTGGGAATCTCCTCGAGGCGGAAGGTGGCCTCCGGATTGGGTTTGACCACCACGGTGCGCCCACTCTTGGTCTCCACGAGGATTCCGAGCTGCTCCAGCGTGCGGTTCATGAAGATGTCGAGGGAATCGTCCTCGTCGGTGGCCTTCATCCGGGAAGAGGCCTGTTCCGCCCCATTTTTACGGCAGGAGACGGCTTCGAGGAAGTGGTCGCGATGCTTGTCGATCCGCTTCAGCGCCGAGTCGTGGGTGGAGGCCGATTTTTTAAGGAGCGCTTTGAGTTCCTCGTCCAGTTTCGGGTTGTGTTTCACGCCGATCCGTTTGGCGATGTCGTGGACCGGTTTGGCAAATTCAGCAGCGACCTCGGCTTGGGCAGGTGACCAGGTGGAGAAGGCGTTCAGGCCCTGTTCCAGCCATTGGGCAGTCATTTCCTGAGGGGTGTCCTCGATCACCGGAACGAAGATTTTCAGGGAATCCCGGCGTTTGGAATTTTCGGCCACAAAGATGCGGGTAGCCGCTTCTTGCAAAGTGAGCGGCGTGTCCCAAAGAATGATAATGTCCATGCCGGGGAAACTCCGGCCAATGGTATCCTCCTCACCAACCACCACCACACTGGGGGCAATGTCGTCGCTGCCCCGGATGTCGGGACCGACCAGTTCCACCAGACCCTGGATTTTTTTGGAAAGCACTTTTTCCACCGCGAGGGCCCGGCTGCGACTGGCGCAAATCACCAAGGCGGTCGGAAGCGGGGCGGGAGCGGCAGCCTCCTCGGCGGGCACGGGTGGCACGGAGGGAAGCGCCGGCGGCGCGGGATTCACGAGGGTGGCCAGCCAAGTCGCCAGAGTGCTGTCGGCAGCGGAAGGCAGGGCCTTGGCCTTGCTTTTACCACCCTCCAAAGGCTTTCCATGCAGCTTGAATTCCTCCTTCAAGCCTTCCCGCACTTCCGGCTTCAGGCATTCCACCCGGATGAGGGAAACTTCGCGGCTGGGGATTCCGAGAGCAGATTGACGGGTGTTGCGGAAGACATAACGGCCCTGCTCCTGCCCATCGAGAAGGAAATCGATGATTTGTTCCCGGGCTTCTTCCCGCCCTTCCTTCCAAAGTTTAAGGACCTCCTTAAGCTTGGGTTCACCGGTGATGAGCGGTTTGACCAAACCATCCGATTCCCGGTCCCACGCGGTCACGCCCAGCAGATGGGTAATGGCCGCCTCGATAGCTTCGCCCGCTTTGCGGTGCGCGGCGGTTTTACGAGGGGTGGCAAAGGCTTCATTATCCAGCAGGTGCAGGCGCCCAAAATGGCTCTTGGCATCCTGCTCCGGACCAGCGTCGCTCAAAATAATCAGGCTTTTGGTGGCATGGGAAATCGCTTCCACTGCGGTCCAAGCCGGATTTCCACCTTCTTCGGTCCATTCCAGCGATTCACCGCCGGCGACGATCACCACATCCCAGCCCGCTTCGGCCGCGGCCGCCGCACGTTTGCCCCGTCCACCGGAGATATCCTCCAGTGAGCAGGATTCCCACGGCCAGTCCTCCCCCGCAAAAGGATTGGTGGATTCCTCACCTTTTTTGGTGGTCTTTTTTGCGGGTTTGGTGGAGGGGGCGAAATCGTCCGCCGTGACGCGGGCGAAGGTGAACGCGAACCGCCGGGATAACTCCAGCTCCAGCGTTTCCAGCAAATATTCCGGGGCCAGCAGCAGCACCCGGTCAGCACTGCCGAACGTTCGGAGCCGTTGCAGGATCAAGCCGGCTTCCACCGACTTACCCATGCCCGGTTCATCCGCCAGCAGGACGCGGGGATACGCCTGACGGGTGGACTGCACCGCGACATACAATTGGTGGGGACGCGGGTTGAAGCGCCCATTGAAAAACCCACGCAAGGGGGCCCGCAGCGTTTTGAACCGGCGGTAGAGCGCCCGGTGACGCAAATTATAGACGGGCTTGTCGTCCACCTGGGCATTGAGCAAGCGGTCGAAAGGCTTGCTGAAGGTCAGGGAATCCGAGAGCCGGCTTTCCTCGACCTTTTTCCCTTTGTTGACATAAGTGACGAGGCCGTCCTTCTCGATCAGATCCTCCACCGTGAATTCCTTGCCTTCCTGCGTCTTCAGGACGTCGCCGACGGAAAAACTCACCCGGGTCAGCGGCGGATTTTCGATGGTATAAACGCGCGTGGTCTCGCTCGAGGGAAACACAATGTTCACCCGGTCCGGTTCTACTTTGAGCACCAGACCCAGACCCAACTCCGGCTCCGTTTGGCTCAACCAACGCTGCCCTGCTACAAATCGATTCGCTACCATGTCCTGTTTAATGTCAAATTGAAAAAGAAGAGCTATAAGGAGACTACGGACGAGGTCAAGAAGTTCCGCCTTAAATCATCCTGCAAATCCCACAACTAATTGATAATCAAAAGATTGAATTTTAGCCCATCTTTTCCTTAATGCGACATAATTACACACCCATGACCAGACCAAGTGGCCCTTGATTGATATTCAACGGCTTTACCCGGCGATTCAACGTGGCAGTTCCGACACCTCGTCCACCCGGCAGGACAGCATGCTATCGTCATCGAAATCAAAGTACCCCAGAAACTTCTGGCGGCTCAGCAGGAGGTGGAACCACTCGCGGTCATCCGCCCACATTTCCTCAAACGGCATGGAATCCACCGGGGTCCAGCGGGGAATCGCCTCATCCGTCTCCTGCGCCTCGCCCAGGCAATCGTCCGCCCGGAAGACGTGGCAGTAGAGCTTCATGCCATCGACAAATTGAAAGGAAAGCCGCCCTGCTTCGCTGACCCCGGTCGCCCGCACGCACAGTTCCTCCTCGGTCTCCCTGACGGCACACTGCTCCGGCGTCTCGCCCGGGTCCAGCTTGCCCCCAGGCCCATTGATTTTACCCGCGCCCAAGCCGCGCTTTTTGCGGATCAGCAGCACCTGCCCCTCCTTCACCACAAACAGCAGGGTCGCCACCAGGCCTGGCTGCCAGGCAGCCCAATCAGTCGGCATGAACGCAGGAGCAGAGTTAGTCACAAGTTCCCGTCATGCGCCATGAATCGGCGGGAGGCAACCCGCAACTTGCCGCCGGCCTCTTGCCGCCCGGACGCTGGGTCATTTTTTCAGGGTGAGATACACCCCGCGCACGTCCATGACGGATCGCCCCGGGATTTTCAGGGCCCGGAGGGTCAACTGGCCGCGCCCCTTCTCCAGATGGATGGTGCCGGGACTCCATGGCCGGAATTCCTTCATCTGCGACTCCCCGGCAGGCCGGGGAATGGTGTCCTGATTTGTATAAAGCGGCGGATCCCAGCCAGGCGTCACGGCACTGGTCAGCACCGCTCCCTTGAAGCTCAGTTCCACGGTGGATCCGGCATCCACCAGCGGACAGGTATAGGGAATCACTACTTCATAATCACCGGTGGTCTGCACTTCGACCTCCCACGTCATCCGGTCCTCAAGGGATTTCCAATTCACGAAATAAGAACAATTCGGAGCGCTGGCGCTGCGCTTCACCCCGCCGTGTGGCATCCCATCGCGGGCGGGCAAGGGGGTCATCGGGAACGCTGCATACCCCACGGGATAGGGCCGGTCGTCCGGCACCACCCCGGCAGGAGGAACCCCCACGTCCTTCCGCCAAGCCACCACGGCTTCCCGGAGCCGGGTGGCGGTGTCCGGGTCCTGTCCGGCGAGGTCGGTGCGCTGGGCGGGATCTGCGGTGAGGTCAAACAGGGCGCCGCCGTCGTCCAGCCGGAACAGCGGGGTGCGGACACTGACCTTGCCATTATGGTGGGAGAAGATCCGGCGTTCCGGCCCTGCGGCAGTGGTGCCCCGGAGCAGCGGCGATAGATCGCGCCCATCCAAGGGCTTCTCTCCCACGCGGGGCACCGCCGCGAGCGCGGACAAGGTGGGCAGCAGATCAATCGCCCCCGTGATCCCGGACACGGTATGGCCGGCGCGGATCTGGCCCGGCCACCGGATGAAACACACCGAGCGCAGCCCGCCTTCGTCAGTCGTGCCCTTGCGGCCTTTCATCCCGCCGTTCCAGCGGTTCGAGTTGGGACCGTTGTCCGAAAAGTAGAGGACAATCGTGTTTTCGCTCAGCTTCAGTTCCTCCAACTTCCGCAGGATGCGGCCCACGTTGGTGTCCAGATTCTCCATCATCGCGAGAGCGCAGCGGGTCTGCTGGAGATTCTCCTGCTCCCCATCCACCCCGCGCCGTCCGATCGGCCGGTCTCTCGTGCGCTGCCAATATTCATCCGGCACCGCCCACGGCGAGTGCGGCGTATTGAACGGCACATAACAGAAAAAAGGGCGGGTTTGATTCCGTTCGATAAACTCCAGGGCGTGACCCGTCAGGTCATCTGCGATGAACCCTTTGCCCCGCACCGGTTTTCCGTTATGCTCCAGCGGAGGATCGAAATATTCCCCCCAGTGCCCGGAGGTAAACCCGTAATATTCGTCAAAGCCGCGCGCCATCGGATGATAGGGCCACTGGCTCCCATTGTGCCACTTTCCAAAAGCCCCCGTCGCATAACCGGCCACCTTGAAGGCATCGGCCAGGGTCGAGTCATCCAGGTTGAGCCGCTCCTGCCCGGAAGAGACGCCTCGCACTCCCGTGCGGGGATGATACCGTCCCGTCAGCAGCTCCGCCCGGGTCGGCGCACACACGGAACACACGTAAAAATGATCCAGCGAAGCCCCGTCGCGCGCCAGCGAATCGATCTGTGGAGTTTTCAGATTAGGGTTGCCGGAAGCACTGTAATCCCCCCAGCCCGAGTCATCGGCGAGCAGGATCACCACGTTGGGTTTCGCGGCGGCCGGGCCGGGCCGGAGCAGGCCGCAGACCATCAGGAGCAGACAGAGTTTTTGCATCATCATAAAGTTAAGTCCGGATCAGCCGGGCCGGGGGTTGAGCAGGAGAGCTGAATGGAATGGGAGCCGTCCTGCCGCTTGGATGAATTCAGCGTGCCGCCGCCTTGAGTTCGGCGAAGCGCTGACGCATCTCCTCCAGTTGATCCTTTGAAGCCGGATCGCCCGCGAGATCCTGCTCCTCCATGGGATCAGCCGTCAGATGGAACAGCTGCTCCTGTTTGAAGTCAGGCCAGTAAAAATACTTCCACTCCTTGCGCACCAGAGCCTCGGAGGAGGGGATGAACTTGACATCCCTGATCGTGGCGTGCTCGGCGAAATACTCCGTGCGCCAGGCGGGTTTGGTTGCCGCAAGATACAGCGGCGCGAAGTCCACTCCCTGCATTCCCGCGGGAGCCTTGATCCCGGCCGCTCCCAGAATGGTCGGGGCCAGATCCACGTTCAAGACAAAGTCATCATTGGTCTGTCCTGACTGCTCCCGGGGCAGCCGCGGATCGTGCACGATCAGCGGCACCCGGATACTTTCCTCATGGGGATACCATTTATCAGCCAACCCATGTTCCCCATGGAAGTAGCCGTTGTCCCCGGTGAAAATAACGAGGGTGTTGTCCAACACGCCCTGGGCTTTCAACTCCTCCAGCAGCCGGCCACAAGTGGTATCCACTTCCGTGGCGAGACGGTAATAATTCTTCATCATCGTCTGGTATTTCGCGGGGGCATCAAACCGCCAGTGCCAGCGCACCCGGCTCTCATTTTCCTCATTGGCGATGAAGGGGGGAAGGCGGCGGAACGATTCCTCGGTGGCATTCGGCGGGAGGGGGATCGTCACGTCCTCATACAAGGCCATGCTGCCGGGCTGGGGCAGGAATTGCAGGGGATTCTGGTCCTCGGCATGCGTAGCGAAAAAAGCGAGAGTCAGGCAAAAAGGCTTATCCAGGGGCCGGCGGCGCAGGAACTCCAGGGAATCATTTTCATTCTTCTGCGTGACATGGATGCTGGTGCCATCCTTTTGCTTGATCCAGTGGGTCCCGGAGTAGGCGCGGCCAAAGTCAAATTCCGCGGCGGGAAACTTTCCGTTATGCCACTTGCCCACGTGTCCCACAAAATACCCGTGGGTGCGCAGCAGCCCGGGATAGGTCTCGGCCCACGGCGTCTTGAAAGCGGCGAAGGCGGGGTTGCCATGCCGGGACATCCATTGCCCGGTGAAGAGGGAGGCCCGGCTCACCCCGCAGATGGGGGTGGTGACGCAGCCCCGGGTGAAGCGCGTGCCTTCGCGGGCCATCCGATCCAGCACGGGGGTTTTCACGACCGGATTCCCTGCCACGCCGAGGGTATTGTGCCGCCAATCATCCGCCAGCAGGACCAAAATGTTCATCGGCTTGGCGGAGGCAACCGCGGCCCCCGCCCAGAACAGGCAGGCCATCAGGGAAACAGGCAGGAATTTCATGGTGGAAAATTTCGGGGGACTCCCCGCGGCGGCGGGAAGGCCAGCCTTACAGCCCCATCCGCCCCAGGGCCTCACAAAAGCTTTTCAGCAGTTGGGTCGTGTCCGGATGTTTTGCTTCCACTTCAAGCATGGTTTGCTCCAATTGGCCCAGCAGCGGCAAGTGACTGTCGTCCCCGGCAGGGATCGCCTGTTCCAAGTCGTTCAACGAAGTGAAAATCTGCGCCCGCTGGTCCTCCGGCAGCCCCTCAATTTTCTCAATGGCGGTGCGCAGGTCGCTGATTTTTTCAGTAAG
>CAIZWU010000009.1 GCA_903936775.1 uncultured bacterium
CCATCGCCATTGGTGTCCTTGGAATGCAGCAGTTGGTCGAAGTCGCAGACATACACCCCGCCATCGCCGGGCTCGACACCCTGGACCATGGTCAGGCCTTCCGCAAAACGCGTCTGCCGGTCCGCCTTGCCATCGTGGTCGGTGTCCTCCAGCACGAGGATGTAATCGGTGGGTTTTTCCCCCGGCAGGGTCTGCGGGTAGGTCGGCGAGCAGGCCACATAACAACGGCCGCGTTCATCCCAGGCGATCTGCACCGGCTTGGCCACCCCTTCCGCTTCGGAGGCAAAGAGATTGATCTGATAACCCTCCGCCACCGTGAATCCTGCCTGCTCCTGCTCCGGGGTCTGCACCGCCGGCGACGCGGGCGCCGGAGCGGGCGGTGGCAAGGACACCACCGGTTTTCCCTGGGCGATGGCGGCTATGCGGTCATCCAGCGCGGCGATGAGCGGTTTGTGTCTTTCAAAACTGGCCCGCAGCGAGGGGCCGGCCGCACCCGGTTTGCCGAAGAGCTGGGTCACCCGGTCGCCATACACAAAGGACCAGTTAGCCGGCCGCCAGCAGTCGGCCCACAGCCGGTTCTTTTCCACGATGGCTTCCTTCAAGGCTGACAAATCATCCGCCCCGCTCCAGGCCAGGCCGAGCTGGGAGGCCGTGAGGTCCGCCACCACCCGCAGCCCTTCGGCATTGAGATGCTGGCCGTTGTCGGTCAGCCGGGGCGCCCCCGCCGGCCGTTGGGAGAGGGTGGTGAAGAGATCCACATACACCGCGCCCCGTTGCCGGGCGATCGCCTCCACGGCTTTGGCGTAGGCGGCCACGTCCACATTCCGCTGCATCAGGTCCGGGGCATGGGACGCCACCGGTTTCTCAAACGGGATGGGCGACAGCAGCACCAGGCGCGGGGTGCGGGCCGCAAACTGATCCAGCAGCCGGTGATAGGCCGCAGTGAATTCCGGAATCCGGCCCGGGCCATCAAACGATTCCATCTGTCCAAACTGGGCCACCACCATGCCCGCACCCACTGCCGTGAGCTGGTCCTTCCAGTCACCGAAGTTCAGGTCGCGCCACTGTTCATACACGGTATCGCCTTCCCAGGCCATGCTGCGGAACCGCGGGGCCTCGCGGGCCAGCGCCAGTCCCAGCCGGGCTTCCAGATCACCCGACTTCTGCGTCCGCACCAGATTGGTCGCCCCCGCCAGCACAATCACCTCCTGCGGGGTGACGCTGAATTTCCCGTTCTGGAACGCCGCCGGGGCCGCCGCCGCCGGGGGGGAGTCCCCAAAGCGGTTGAGGATTTCCTCCGCCCCCGGGACCAGGCTGTCAGGCAGCGCTTCGATCTGGATATTCCGGAAGGAGATCACCGCCTTGCACTGCACATGGATCTGCAGGGCGATCCGGCCCTCCAACGGGATGCCTGGGCTGGCTTCAGTGTAGTTCACCGTGCGCACCCCATTCACAAACAACTGGATGCGCTCGTCGGCGGCCCGGATTTCATAACGATTCCATTCCCCGGGCTTTTCCGCCTGCTGGATCACCGCGGCCTCTGGTTTGGCGAGCATCGTCTTGCGGCGCGATTCATCATAGAGGCAACCACTGTAGCCCGCCCCGATATCCGCCTGATACCCCATCATTTCATTCGGAGGCTCCGCGATGCGCTGGCTGCGGAACTGCACCCCGCCATTCACAAACCCCTCCGTGCCGGTGAGTTTGTATTCCAGCG
>CAIZWU010000010.1 GCA_903936775.1 uncultured bacterium
GCCGTCCATCCAGCGAGCCCTCCTTCAGCACGCCCCGCATTCCCTCGAAAACGGGAGTACACGGCAACAACCATCCCAGGGCCTGAGCCCAGCCGGGCAGTCCGCCAATGGGGTAATAAACCGCCGCCACCGGCTGGATCAAAAAAGGCACGGCCCACGCCAGCGACTCCGCGGCCTGTCCCCAGCGCATGATCAGGGCAGAGGACAGCAGGCCCAGCGTCCAGCCAAACAACATCAACAGCCCGAAAAAGGGCACCAGATGCCACTGGAATTGGAAGAGGTTGAAATGAAAGGCGGTGACCGCCAGCACGGACAGCACCGTGACCGTGACCATGATCCGGAGGATGCCTACCACAAAGGCCGCCATCACATATTCCACCGGCCGGATCGGGGCCACGAACAGGTTCACCAAATTTTTGGTCCACACATCCTCCAGAAACGAAATCGCGACCGCCTGCTGGGCGCGGAACAACACATCCCAAAGAATGACCCCGCCAATCAGCCACGGGACAAAAGTGGGTACGCTGGTCCCGTCTTTGGAACTCTCCAGCCACACCGACAAATTCCCCCAGACGACCAATTCCATGACCGGCCAGAATAGCAGTTCCACCAGCCGGATGGGGCTGCGCATGTAGAGATAAAGATAGCGCAGCACCAGGGCACGGATCACAGTAAGGGACATAAATAGGGAAAGCAGGTTCTGCGGAAACGGGGTGGGGCGGGGAGATTCAGTGCCAGCGGCCCGGGGTTTTAACAGGGTGGGACCGGTGCTGGGTCGGAGTCAGGCCAAGGGCCGATTTGAAGGTCCGGGTAAAGGCGCTGTGGTCGGTGAATCCGCAGGTGACCGCGATTTCCGCGATACTGGTGGAAGTGGACTCCAGCAGGGCGGTGGCGGCCTGGAGACGGGTTTGGGTGATCATCTGCTGGGGAGACAGGCCGAACAACCGTTTCGTGATTCTGGCAAAACGACCGGGCGCCATCCGGGCCTGCTGGGCGAGGGAGATTGCGGTCAGCGATTCACCGTAGTTCTGTTGAAGCCACGCCACCGCTTCAGCCACCGCGGCCGGGATTTCCGCAGTCTCGCCGGGAGGGCGCACATCGCGGGAGATTCCCACCAGTCCCGTGACGTGACCCAAGGCATCGCGCATTGGCAGTTTGGTGGTGAGGCACCAGCCTTGCTGGCGGTCGGCATACCAGTGAAGTTCGAGTTGATCCCGCACCGGCCGGCCAGTGCGGAGGACTTCGGCGTCCTGGGCCTCAAAACGGGCGGCCAGATCCGAAGGAAAGACTTCCGCGACGGTTTTGCCGAGCAGATCGCCCCGCTCCTTCAAACCAACGCGACGGAGCAGGGACCCATTGACCGCGGTATAGCGGCCGGCGCGGTCCTTGACGAAAAAGGCGACCTCGGGCAATTGCTCAAACAATTCCACCATGGTCTGCGGACTCAGGGCAGCGAGCGAAGGCGCTGGAAATTGTGCGGTTTTTGGCATGGCGGAGAACAGAAGCAGTCAAGACAAGCAGGGAAAACGCTTCCATCATAGCGGCTCTGGCATTTAATCCACCTCCGAATCCAATTCATGAAACCATACTGGCAAGGCGTTTTCCCCGCAATCACCACGCAAATGCACAAGGACGGCTCGCCGGATCTCGCCGCCACCGCCCACCATGCGGAGGTGCTGATTAAAAGCGGCATCAGCGGGCTCGTTTTTTTGGGTTCGCTCGGGGAGAACCAATCGCTCACCGCGGAAGAAAAGCGCGGGGTGATGCAGGCTATGATCGAAGCAGTGGCCGGGCGGGTGCCGGTGCTGAGCGGTGTGGCGGAATCGTCCTGCCTCGAGGCCTGCCGGTATGTCAAAGACTGCGAGAAACTGGGCGCGGATGGCTTCATGCTGATGCCGCCGATGATCTACAAGACGCCGGACACGCGGGAATCCCTCGCGCATTTCCGCACCGTGGCCAAGGCGACCGGGCTGCCGATCATGATTTATAACAACCCGATCAGCTACGGCCACGATATCACGCCCGAACTGTTCGCGGAACTGGCGGACCAGAAAAACTTTGTGGCCCTCAAGGAAAGCTCCGGCAACACCCGGCGCATCACCGACCTCCATAATACGGTGGGGGACCGCTATGCCATCTTCACCGGTGTGGATGACCTCGCGCTGGAAAGCGCCATTCTCGGCATCGACGGTTGGGTCGCAGGCACCGGCATCGCGTTCCCCGCAGAAAATCAATACCTCTGGGAATTGATGCAGGCCGGTCAGTGGGACCAGGCGCGGGCCATTTACCGGTGGTTCAGTCCGCTGCTGCACCTCGATGTAAATCCGAAATTTGTTCAATACATCAAGCTCTGCGTGCAGGAATGCGGGCTGGGGAACGAATGGGTGCGGGCCCCGCGCCTGACCCTCGCCGGAGCCGAGCGCAAGGCGGTGCTGAAGATCATCCACGACGGGATCGCGGCGCGGCCCAAAGTCCCGAAACGCAAGTAACCTGCCATGATCAGCCGCCTCGTTCTTGCCCTCGGATGGTGCAGCGCCGGACTGGCGCCGGCGCAGACGATTCATTCCCCGGTGGCGGCAGAAGTCCGCCAACAATTCAAGCTGGATGCATTCTATCAAAAGCATCTGGATGCCGCAGGTCTGCCCATCGTCTCGTCGGCGCGGGTCCGGGACGAGGCCCTGCGGGAAGCGGCGTGGATTCTCGACCGTCTCCTGGAGGGGCGCGATGACATCCGCCAGGCGCTTGCTAAAAATGGGGTCCGTCTCGCGGTGATGGCCCATGATGAATACACCACTGACCTGCCGGAACACGCCAAGCTGACGCCGAAGGATTATTGGGACCGCCGGGCCCGGGGCCTGGGGCCGAGCCCGGACGCTCCGGCGGTGAGTTGCGGGGAGGAAAATCTGTTGAGTTTTCCGGGCGATCATTATGCCACCGAGAACATTCTGATCCATGAATTTGCCCACGCCATCCACCAGATGGGATTGAATATCGTCGATCCTACCTTTGATCAGCGGCTCAACCAGGCCTTTGGCCGGGCCATGGGGCTGGGACGGTGGAAGGGGTTTTATGCCGCCAGCAATCCGGCGGAATATTGGGCGGAAGGGGTGCAGAGCTGGTTCGGCAACAACCGGGAGAACGATGCCTCGCACAATCACGTCAATACCCGCGGGGAACTGGAGGCCTACGACCCGCCGCTTGCCGCGCTGTGCCGCGAAGTCTTTGGGGACAGGCATTGGACTTATCAAAAACCCGCGGCGCGTGATCAAGCGGGCCGGGCGCATTTGAAAGGCTGGGAATCCGCCCAGGCCCCGACCTTTGCCTGGCGGCCGGGCACCGAAAAAGCCACCGAAGGAAAACCATGAAACGTGTCACCATTATTGATAGCCATACCGGGGGCGAACCGACCCGCACCGTCATCTCAGGCGGTCCGGATCTGGGTTCCGGCAGCGTCGCGGAACGCGCGGAACGATTCCGCCGCGACTGCGATGCCTTCCGTTCGGGCGTGATCAATGAGCCGCGCGGTTCGGACGTGCTGGTGGGGGCCTTGCTGGTGCCGCCGGTCGATCCCGCCGCAGTCTGCGGGGTGATTTTTTTCAACAACGTCGGCGTGCTCGGGATGTGCGGCCACGGCACCATCGGCCTCGTGGAAACGCTGGCGCACCTTGGAAGGCTCGGGTCCGGGACTTTTTTGATCGAAACGCCGGTGGGTCCGGTGACGGCAGAGCGCCATGCCGACGGGCGGGTTTCGGTGCGGAATGTCGCCTCCAAATGCACCGCCCGGGGCGTGGTCCTGTCAGTTCCTGGGATCGGCCCGGTGACCGGTGATGTCGCCTGGGGGGGCAATTGGTTCTTTCTGGTGACCGAACCAAAAACAAACCTCTCTCCTTCCGGTATCGAAACTCTTACTGCCGAAGCCTGGAAAGTGCGGCAAGCGGTCAACGCCGCCGGCTATCCGGAGGTGGATCATGTCGAGTTTTTCGGCCCGCCCCAGGATCCCGCCAATCACAGCCGCAACTTTGTGCTCTGTCCGGGCAAGGCCTGGGACCGATCCCCCTGCGGCACTGGCACCAGTGCCAAGCTGGCCTGTCTCGCCGACGACGGCAAACTACAGCCCGGCCAAATCTGGCGGCAGGAAAGCGTGATCGGCTCGGTTTTTGAGGGGTCTTATGAAATCGAGGAAGGAAACATCATCCCCACCATCACCGGCCGCGCCTGGATTACTGCGGAGACGGTGCTTTGCTTTGATCCGGCCGATCCCTTCCACGACGGAATCCGTTAATTGTTAAATCTCATGCGACTGCTGCTTTCTCTCTTCGTCATGTCCGGCCTGCTCCTTTCGCCCCTGCCGGGGCAGGGCACGAAAGATGACTACGAACGTGCTTTCAGTCTGAAGGCACGGACGGATAACACGGTCTTCCGGACCGATATTCAGGCGAATTGGCTGCCGGATGGCAAACAGTTCTGGTATCGGGTGGATGTCGGACCGGGGGCACGTGAATATGTGATGGTGGAAGCCGTGTCGGGAGTGGGTTTTCTGGCGGGAGCGAAAAAGGTGGTGGCGGATTTGGCAGGGCTGCCCCGCGCTCCGGCGCTGCAGTCGGCAAAACTGCGGGTCAAAATCGGGCCGACGCGCCGGACGGGCCCGGCCAGCCTGCTGACGATTGTCAACCAACTGGACGAGGCCGTGGAGGCGTTCTGGGTTGATTCCGATGGCAAACACCAATCGTATGGCCGGATTGCCCCGGGAGCCGAGGCGGTGCAGAACACGTTTGCCGGGCATCAATGGGCCGTGAAGGATTTGTCAGGTAAACTGCTGGCCGGACTTCCCGCCGCTCCCGGTTCGCTGCGGTTGGAAATCAACGGCCCGCCGCGCCCCGATGAGGAGGAGGAAGACGGAGCGGACGACCGGGACGAACCCGGACGGCCGCACCGCGGACCGGTTTCGCCGGATAATAAGTACCGGATCACGCTGCAGGATCACAATTTGTTTTTGAAAAGTGAGGGGGCGGCGGAAGCCGCCGCTCTGACCACGGATGGCACTGCGGAAAATGCCTACCGGGAGGAGGTGGCCTGGGCTCCGGATTCCACGGCGCTGGTGGCCACCCGGGTAGTGCCGGGGAAGGAGCACAAGGTGCACATGGTCGAGTCCTCGCCGGAGGATCAGTTGCAGCCGAAACTGTTCACACACGACTATCTGAAACCGGGCGATCCCCTGCCGCAGCCAAGGCCCGTTTTGATTGAAATCGCTGAGCGGAAGGTGACCCTGATCAACGACGGCTTGTTCCCCCGCTTTTTCACCCACGACGGTTCCCTGCGTTACCGCTGGCAGCCGGACAGCCGGAGTTTCACGTTCAGCTACAACCAGCGAGGCCATCAGATCTTCCGCGTCATCTCGGTCGACCGCAGCACCGCCTCCGCA
>CAIZWU010000011.1 GCA_903936775.1 uncultured bacterium
AGTTCCCGGGTATGAAGTGCGGCAGGAATTGGGCCGGGGCGGCATGGGGATTGTTTATCTGGCACGGGAGCTGGATCCGCCGCGGGAGGTGGCGCTTAAAATGTTATTGCCGGTGCAGTCCCTCTCGGAGGGCATGAAGGAACGGTTCCGCCTCGAAGCGGCCACGGTGGCGGCCCTGGACCATCCCCATATTCTTCCGGTCTATGCGGCCGGGGAACATGATGGGTTGCCGTGGTTTACCCTGAAACTGGCCCGGGGGGGCACTCTGGCGGAGCGGGGTGCCAATCTGACGGGACGGTGGAGGGAGATCGCGGCCCTGATGGTAACGGTGGCGGAAGCCGTGCATTTTGCTCACCAGCGCGGGGTGCTGCACCGGGATATCAAGCCGGGGAATGTGATTTTCGATGAGCAGGGCACCGTCTATGTGTGTGATTTCGGCCTGGCCAAATGGCTCGGGCCTTCCCTCAGCGGAAGTCATGCCCTCACGCAGGAGGGGACGGCCATGGGCACGCCGCATTATCTGGCCCCGGAAGCTGCCCGGCACGGGGCGGCGGCGGCCACGGCGGCGAGCGATCTTTATGCGCTGGGAGCGGTTCTCTATGAACTGCTGGCCGGGCGGCCCCCCTTCATGGCGGAGTCCACTCCAGAATTGATGCGGCGTATCTATGAAGAGCCCGGGGTCCCGCCCTGGCAGCGGCATCCCGATGTGCCGCGGGATTTGTCGGCGGTGACCATGAAATGCATCGAGAAGGACCCCGCACAGCGTTATGGATCGGCCTTGGCCCTGGCGGCAGATTTGAAATCCTGGCTGGCGGGGCGCGGCGTCGAGGCGCGGCCGGTGCCGGCCCGGGTGAGGCTGGGTCGCTGGGCCCGGCGGAATCCCGCGCTTACTGCGATGGCGGCTTTGCTGCTGCTGGCCCTGACCACTGCGGCCGTGCTGCAGGTGCAGTCCCAGCAGCGGCTGCGGCGCTCGCTCGGGGAGAGTTTGCTCAATCAGGCCCGCCTGACAGCCATGGGCTGGGAACAGGGGGCAAGGAATGCCACCGTCCGCCTGCTGCGGGAGGCGGATCAGGTCCGGGCTAGCCTGCCGCCTTTGGCTGCGGCCCAGCGGGCTACCGAGATCGCGCATGCCATGGCGATGCCGGAACTTTTGCCCGTGGACCTGTGGGCGGCTCCCTCCCTTTCGTCGGAAGGCAGTGAGTGTTTTTCCGCAGATCTCAAACGTTATCTGGCGGCTACCCCGGAGGGCGGTTTTGCGCTGCATGATGCTACCAGCCGGGCGGTTCTGAAGACTTGGCCGGGACTGCTGGACGGGGCGGATGGAGGGCATCGTTCGGCGCTGCGGATGCAGCTTTCTCCTGATGAAAAATGGGCTTCGGTTATTTTTGAGGGTGATGTGGAGACGCCGGCGCTGCTGCAGGTGATCAGGCTGGGGGATGGCCAGGTGGTGGCGGAATGGCCATGCGATCCAGGTTCCCGCGGGTTTCCATTGTGGTTGCCGGACGGAGGTTTTCTCTATGCCGGTAAACGCACCGCCTGTCTGCGGGCGGATGCCGGTGGAATCAATCTCCGGCCTTTTCCGGACGCGGGGCGCGCCGCGGAAGTGTTGCCGCTGGCCCTGCACCCGGACGGCACCCGTGTGGTGGTCGCTTGGAAAACGGAAAAGGCGCTCGCCGTCCTGACGCTTCCCGGCGGAGTGGAGGAATGGCGGATGCCACTGCAGAATCTGCCAGGACCCGTGGCCTGGTCGGCGGATGGCAGACTGTTGGCGGTCGGCGAGCAGATGCCGGCCACGCGGATGGAGGAGGACCCTCTGACCCGGACAGGGTATGGGATTCTGCTGGTGGAAGCAGCCTCGGGTATCGTGCGGACTGAATTGCCGGGCCATGACATGGGGGTGACTCAGGTTTGTTTTCTGCGGACGTCGGAATCGGTGGCTTCGATCGGCGCCGATCAGGTGATGATCTGGCAGGAGGCCCGGTCCGGGGGGTTCCGTCTCACGGCCCAGGCTCAGCCGCGCCTTTTGCAAACGGACCGGACGGGTCACCGGTTGGTATGGAGTCCGGCGCAGGGATCGCTCTCCCTGGCGCAGACGGGGTGGCCCGTGGGGTGGCAGTTGTGGGAAGATGAAACCGGGGGAGAGGCGACCTGCACGGTCACCGCAGGAGAGGGGTCGCGGCTTTATCTGACCACCCGGGAGGATTTGCAGATCTGGGACACGGCGACGCGCCGCCGTCTGCACCGCCAGGCCTGGCCACCGGGATTTCCGCGGAGTTGGCCATGGTTTGTGGTCACGCGCGATAGCAGGGAAATCATCATGGGTGACCGGGGCCAGCCGTTGCATGTGATTCCCGTGCAGGATTCGGCGGAGGGAACGCCGTTGGCGGGGTGCGGGACGCCAGTGCCGCGGGGGCCGGGGGAGACTTTCCACATGATTCACAGCTTGAGCCCGGACGGCGGCTGGGTGGTTTGTGATTCGCCGGCGGGCCGCGGCGTGCAGCGCGGCCGGACTTTCTCGGTTTGGCCCGAGGGCGATCCGGCCCGTGCCCGGGTGGTGGCCCGGGGAATTGCGGCATCGACCATGTTTTTACTGGGACCGGAAGGGCGCTGGGCTCTGGGGGCGGCACGCAGTGGGCGGGACTGCGGGATCTGGGATGTCAGGGAGGCCAAATATCTGGGGACGGCAGGGATTGATGAGGCCGTCGGGGTGTCGGCATCACCTGATCACCGGTTCGCGGTGCTGACCGGGCGCTCGAGGTTGGCGCTCTGGGAGGCGGACCGCCAGCAGTTCAGTGCTTCGTGGGAGGCTCCTCCCGGGGTGGGAGGCACGCTGGGGCAGTTCAGTCCCGATAGCCGCCGGCTGGCGGTGTATGACCGGAAGGGATCGATTCATGTCTATCAGGTCCCGGAGGGGCGGTTGGTATTTTCCCTTGTGGTTCCGGGCGGCTTTTCCTTCCGTGACGTGCAGTGGGCTGGTCCGCGGCGGTTGATCGGGATGGGAACCGATGGGCGGATCGGTGAATGGGACCTGGATCGGATCCAGGACGCCGCTGCGGCGGCAGGCCTGCCGTGGGAGGAAAAATAAGCCCGTTTTAGAGGAGGCAGGTGCGGGGCGGGGGAAGTTTTTTTGCCAGGGCGGTTTTTTTTGCAACAACGGTCCGGAAAACTTGTGAGCAATGGGTGGCCATGTTGTGTTCCATCCGTTCTCTGCTTCGATTCATTGGATGTTGTGCCTTGATGTCATCGGCGATGCCGGTCCAAGCGGTGAATTTGCTGCTGAACAGCGGGTTTCCGGAGGGGACTGCCGGGTGGACGGTCGAGGGCACCGTATTTAATACCGGGGCGGTGGCGGTCTTTTCTGATCAGGGTGGGGAGCGGGCGATACTGTTTCAGACAGCGGGCGTGCCAGTGGACACCACCCTTTCCTTGGTCTTGAGTTTTGACTTTTTAAATGCGCTCTCGCCCACGGTGCCGGTGGGTGGAACCCCGGACTCGCTGTTCGCTTCCTCCTTTTCCGGGTCTGTTCCCTTTGGCGGAAGTTTTGCGGGTGGGGTTTTTGAAGTGGCAACGGGGGTGCTGGATGCGGATTTCCGGGGATCGGCCAATTTGCCTCCGGGGATGATCGTTTCAGCAAGCCCGAAAGGGGCGGGGTGGACCCACTACCGCTTGCCGATCCCGGTGACCAGCTTCGTTACCATAGCGTTCGAATTCATTGATGGGAACGGGGTGGCAGGCGACTCGGTGGCGGCGGTGGACAATGTGGTGCTCGAGGCGGTTTTTATTCCTGAACCCTCCATCCCCGTGACCCTCCTTGGGGTGCTGGGGGCGGCCGCCCTGCGGCGCCGTCGCCGTCCCGGCCCGGTTCCCCACGGCCTTTTTTTCCACGGTCCTCCCTAACGTCCCTATTCCGCATGAATTTTCGCGCTCTACAGTCCAGGTTGGTTGGTATTTTGGGGTCTGCCCAGGTTTCCCCGGGGGTAAACTCCGGCGTGGTCTGCAGGCCAGGCAGTGCGCCAGTTTTACGATGGCTGGGCGTTTTGATGCTCGCGGGCTTTGGGTTGCTTCCCCTGTCAGCCCAGGAAACACCCCCTCTTCTGGAAGCCGGCAAAGTGCAGGTGACCGCTTCTGCGGAACGGTCCACTCTCAACCGCGTCACCGGGGTCCTGACTTCGGCGGTGGATATCGAGGCCACCAATCTGAGCGGGCAGCGGATTGATGGACCGATCCATGCCATCATCGCCTTCAAAACGCCCGAAGGCGTGGCGGTCAGGGAAGCCGTCACGGTGCCCGGGACCCTCGGCGGATTTGGCAAGGCCCCGTGGCAGCAACCATTTTTTGATCTCACCGCCCAGTTGGGTGCCGATGGTTGGCAGCCCGGCACGGTGCTGCGCCTGCCGCTGAGCTTTTCCCGCGCCCGCACCCTCAGCGTGCTCTACGAGGTCACTTTTGCCGGCCGGGTCAATCATGAACCCGTGGTCAATCCCGGAGGGCCCTACACGGGGAGGGTGGGCTCGGAAATCACTTTCACGGGAGCCGCCACCGACCCGGACGGCGATCCGGTGACCTTCGCCTGGGACTTCGGCTCCGGGGCCGGGGCACCAACGGCAGAAGCGTCCCGGGCCTTTGCCACCGCCGGGGCGCCCCGGGTCACCCTCACGGTGAATGACGGCCGCGGCGGCGTGGTGGTGCGCGACGTGACTGTTTTGGTGGCCCCACCGGGTGCTTTTGCCTTGGCTCATACTCGGATCGTGGATGGCACTGGCCATCCGCTGGGGAGCGTCCAGGTGACCGAAACCGGCCCCCTCGGTTCCCGTGAATTTGCCGCCGGAGACGAAGGGTTTGTCTCCCTTGGCCTGACCGCCGGGAACTATGGCTGGACTTTTTCCGCTCCCGGTCACCGCCCGGTTCACCGCCAGGCGGCCTTGACCGATGGCGCGATCAAACTGCTGCCCAGCCCGTGGTTGGCGCGTGAAGGCGGACCCGCCGAAGTTTCCGTGCTGGAAACCACCACCCTGACTGCCGGCAACAGTGCGGTGCGGCTGACTTTTCCGGCTGGCGCCTTCACCCAACCCGGCGCGGCCCGGCTCACCCCCCTCGGACCACAAACCCTGCCGTTTCCGCTCCCATTTGGCTGGAGTCCCTTGGCGGCCTTTCATCTCGATCTGCCGGAAACTCCCACCCTCCCGGCTGCTGCGCGTCTGAAGCTGGCGGAGTTGATAGCCGCGGACGAAATCCTCACCTTGGTGCGCTTCGACGAAACGGCCCGCGTCTGGCGGGTGATTAAAACCGGCCAAGCCGATCAGGCACGCCGCGATGAGTTCAACTTTTCCCTCGGGGAAAGCGGCAGCGTCGCGGTGCTGGTCCGTGATGCTGGCCCCGGGGCACCTCCGATCGCTAGCATTGGCGATCCGCTGCCAGCTGGCACGCCCCAGAATCTGGAGAGCCTCGTCACCGCCGTAGGATCGGTGACGCCGCAGGAAAAACCGGCCAGTCTTGATCCCGATGCCGTGACCGCCGTGGGCGAGGCTATCTTTACACCGGCGACCGGCCTGCTTCCGAGTGGATCGTGGTTCCGGCTCGGGGTGCAGGAAACCTACGACCTGACCGACGGCACTGGCCTGCGCACGCCGGACTACGATGCCACGATGTATGCTTACCGCCGGCCCGGCCCGGGCGGCAGCACCGTGCGGGCGGCGTTCCCGTTGCGCCCGAGACTGTTGTTTGGTCCAGCGGAACTGAAAGAGGCCCATCTGCACGTGGATGTTCTGCCACCGCTGGGTGACGGCCCCGCCGCCTTGTCCGAAGCGGGCGGCAGCCTCGGATCGGGGGGCTTTCAGGTCGTGATCCCTCCCAACGCCCTCGGAGGCGTGGCCGTAGGCTCATTGCGTTCCTTGGGAGTGCCGGGCTTTGCCGGCCTCGCCGGACCTGGATTTGTCGTGACCGGAGCCTTCGAACTCAACCTCGCCGGTCTGGCGCCGGGGACGGTCCTGGACTTTTCCATGACCACGCCGGTCGCGCCCGGGGCGGATTTCATCCTGGCGAAACTGGTCTCCATTTCCGGCGGTTCGGGACTGGCCCCGGTGCAGCGTTTGCGCAGCAATGCGGCGGGTGTCCTGACCCATGCCGAGCCTGACAGCCCGCCCCGGCTGGGGGGCTTGAATGGTCCCGGACAATATCTGTTGGTGCAGCTTCCGGCAGCCCAGGGATTGGTCAGTGGAGTCGTCCGCACCAGCGCGGCGGTGCCGGCTCCTGGCATAGGCACCCGCGTGACTGGCCAGCCATGGCTCAGCGTGACCGGCACGGACGGCAGCTATTTCCTGACCTTCCCGGCCGGGGAAGGTACGGTGCTGGCCAGCAATTCCGCCAACGGCGACGGAGCCGCCGCCGCCTTCACCATGCCCGCCGCCTTGGCAGCACAGGAGGTGGACTTGACTCTCGGAGCCCTCGCCCCGCGCGTCCTTGCGGTCACTCCCCCGGACAAGGCCCTGAAAGTCGCCGTGGTCACCCCCCTCACCGTGGAGTTCTCCGAAAAAATCTCCCCCGCCAGCCTCGGAGCCACGCCCCTGACCCTGCGCGCCGCCGGAGCCGACAATGACGTGCCCGCCAGCTTCACCCTTGATCTGGCTAACCGGGTCGTCACCCTGCTTCCGGCCAATCCACTGGATCCCGCCACCGAGTACACCCTGACCGTTAGCTCAGCCATCCGCGACCTGCAGAACCTCGCCTTGGAGGGACCCCGCGAATTCATCTTCACCACCGCGGCCCCCGCCGCCCGGGGGATAGGCGCGGAGTTGACTATTTACGAACCGGGCGCCGCCGGTCCCACTCCGGCGGACCGCGCGCTCATCGACGCCATTCCCGGCTATGAACCGGGGACCGACTCGGAAAAGGTCGTGGCGGTTGGCTCGGCGGGCACGGCCGACCCCAGTGTGCCGGTGATTCTGGTCAATGAATCGACCGGCGCCACGGCCACAGTGCTGAGCAAGAACGACGGCAGTTTTGCCAATTTCATCGAAGCCAGCGAGGATGACTTTATCAGTGCGGTGTTCGTCAACGCCAACGGCACCCGCATTTCAATCCCGGCGACCCGCCAGAAGTTTGATGATGGCCGGGTGGGCTTGTTTCGGCAGGGTGGAATTTTGGAAGCGGAGGGCGACGGTAGCCCGGCACAGGTGATCGTGGAGCCGAATTCGGTGCCAAGTCGCACCGTGTTCCGGTTCGAGCAAGTGACGGTGGCCAAGGTGCTGGAGATCACCAAGGGAGTCGAGCCGGAATCCGGCAAAGTGCTGGGCGGGATCCAATTCGAAGAGCATGGCGAGCGTACCACGGTGTATTCCGACGTAGTTTTTCCGGTTAAAGTGGCCGATCTGGGTTTGCCGGCGGGAACCGATCCCGCGACGGCTGCTTTCGCCCTGACCGTCCCGCGCGAGATCAACGGCACGGTGGTGTTTGAAATCATCGACGCGATGAATTTCCGCGCGACAAACCCTGGCAAAGGGGAGTTGGTCACGGCTTCGCCGCCATTTGTCGGGCTGTTGCTGCGGGAAATCGCCGCGTTGCGGAAAGAAACCGGATTACGCGATGGGATCGCGGAAAACCTAAGCCGGACGATCGCCGACGGGGCGATTTCGTCGATTGTGCCCACGGGGGCTATGGCGGTGCCGGTGTTACTTGGAACGGTGGAGGTCTCCAATCTCCACGGCACGACCTATGTCGAGACGCCGGCTGCGGCTGACGCGCCGGAGGGCACCCCTGGAGCCCGGAGTCCGCTTGCGGGGGCAGTCGTCCGCCTGGGCCCGCCGGGATTGGAATTGCTGCCGGATGTTTTCACGGCTGGCACGTTCATTGCGGTCAGCGACCCGCAGGGCAAGTATGTGTTGCGGCTGCCGGGCTCCCTCAGTGCGCTGGCGTCCGCCACCCACAAACGGTTTCCCGGGCAGGTGGTGCGGACCGGTTTTGGCAGTGCGGGAGGGATCTCCGGGAAACGGGCGGACTTCGTTTTTATCAAGGAGCCGCCCAAAGTCTTGGAAATCGAGGATACTTCACCGCCCTCGATCACAATCCGCCAGCTTTCGCTGGTGGCCACGGTTGGAGAAACGCCGGGGGCGGGGATTGTGCTGGATGAGACGGCGACCGACGACCTGCGGATCGCTTCCGCTTCGGGTCCCAAGCTGTTTTCGTTCACGCCCATCGTCGGCGGCAATCCGATTGAAGTGGATTCGGCGGAGAAATTGTTGCTGGAGGGATTCGATTCCCTGCGTGACGATGCCGGGCTGCCGACCACGCTGCACCGGCAATGGCGGCTGCGGTCAAAGCGCTCGGGCCGCGCGGTGTATCGATTTGAAGCATCTGACGGGGTTGTAGCGGTGGGTGAGAGCCAGCAGGAGGCCAGGATCACCACGGTTGATTACACGGTCGTGTTTTCGACCACAGTGGCCCCGCCTGAAGACCCGGAACTGCCGCCGCGGGTCGTTTCGTTTGCCTGGCCGCCCGCCGAGGCCGAAAACATCGCCCGCGGCACGCCGTTGATCCTTCGCTTTTCCCGTCCTCTCACCCAAGTGCAGGCGGAGAACACCAGTTGGATCAAGACGGGCGACGGGGCGAGCATTCTTCACGTCGATATCGCGCCCGATTTTCGGGAGATCCACGTCGCCTACTGGCTCACCGATCCGGCGGCGGAAAAAATCAATTTCACGATTGAGGATCTCACGGTGGCCCGGCGAAATCCGGGGCAGCTCACCTCGGATTCCGGCGAGACGACGGACGCCGCATCGCAGTTCACCCACTCGTTTTCATTTGCGGCAAAGGCAACGTTGGAGACTAACACGGATGCCATTCTCGCGGGTGGTTTTGGCGGGGTAGTGCAACTCGGTTCCCACGTCTGGGTGCTCGAGCGCGGCACCGAAAGCGGCAAACTGCTGCACTACGAAATCGTCAGGAACGGCGACGAGGCCGGGTTGGAAGCCCGGTCCGCCGACACCTTCGAGTTCCACGACGGGGAAGGCCGGCCGATGGATCTGATTCTGATTCCCGGCTATGCATTGGCCTCGGTGGATGGGGTCGCGGCGAAGGAGGAAACCTACCTTGCCGTGCTTGCCGGACCATTGCAGGGCAACGATCCCGGGTTGGCCGCTTCCAAGCGTGCCCACATTTTCCGCATCACCAGCGCAGGCAAGCCCGAGCCGTTCCTGATCCGGGGGGAATCGCCGGTACTGACCGACACGACTTCATTGATCACGCGCGGCCGCTGGGATCCGCCGTTCATGTCCTATCTGGAGATCGGCGAAACCACCTCGGTGTCGTTGCTTACCTTCAACGGACTGGTTCAGGAGGCCCGGGACCGCCTGCGCTTGGCCGCCCTGCCCAAAATTCTGCGGATCCAGCCGGATCGCGTTAATGGCTTGGATTTGGACAACGACGGCGACTTCGCCGATGCGGGCGAGAGGGCTCCCAACCGCGGGCTTGAATTCACCTGGACGCCGCTGAGCGGCCAGGAGCGCATTGTGGACTACGATTTCAGCGCCGACTTCGGGCTGATGGGGGCGGTGCTCCGTCCACTCGGTGCGGGGGCGAATATGTTCGCGATGGTGCTCGGTGGCAAGGGCCAGGTCGATGACGAAACTGCCCGGGTTTCGTTCAACCACGCGGCGAAGCGGATGAAATTGCTGCCCCGGCAACGGTTGACGCGCCCGGTGCAAACCGAGGGTGCCGTGGCCCAGTTGTTTTTAGGCCAGAGCAACAACGACATTGTCCGCGATATCGCACTGGTCAGTTGTGTGAATGGCAATCCGGGAACCGACCGCTCGGTGCTGGTGGTCATCGACATCACCAATCCGGCCGCGCCGCAGATCCTCATCGAGGCAACGCTGCCGCTGGGGATCGGCAGCCTCAACAGCATCGTGCCCCGCGAGGACGGCTTGCTGGCGGTTTCCGCGACCGGTGGCGGCATGTTTCTGCTGGATCCCACACTTTTGCTGGCGGCGGATGCCGAGGGCCGGACCGCTGCCTTGCGCCAGCAGATTCCAGGGTTGGAAAGCAATGTGAATACCTTCGCGTCGTCGGCCGATGGTTATAATTTCGCCAATCTCGGTAACCAGATCACCACCGCCATTACCCAGCCATCCATCACGGTGCTCAAGCCGCGGTTCACGGACAAGAGCAAGCTCCGCTCGGCCCAGGGCATTGTGGATGAAGTCCGGGGCACCAGTAGTCCGATCCAACGGGAAAACTGGGATCGTTTCCTCCTCGACTATGAAGCCACCGGTCTCGGCGGCAATGCGGGCGTCTTTGACCCCGAAAAGCCGGAAGATCCCCAACGGCATTTTTACGTCGTGGTGAAGGCGTCCGGGCTCGCCGCCGACGCGGATGGCCACCTGCCGCTGGCCATGGCGGCCGTCAGTTCCTACGGCAAGCCGCTGTTGCCGTCGCTCAGCAACCGGGCGCCGACGTTCGTCGGAAACACCAGCATTTCCAAGGCGTTGGTCGGTTACGCGGCACTCAAGGCTGCTCATTTCCTAGCCGAAGTGGACATCGGTGGAGAACCGAGCCAGATCGCGACCAACATCGGCAACCAATTGCTCGAAGAAGCCGAGAAAAGCTTCCTTGAGAACGGCTTCATCAAGCGGTTTCTGGACGGCGCGCCGGACTACCCGGAGGAAATGGTGGCCCGCAGGCTTTCCGACGACCCGACCTCGCCGCTGTTCAATACCTATGTGGCGGGACCGATCGTGCTGCTGCATCAGGATGCGCCCAAGGCATTGGTCGGGGATGAGCAGCAGAATGCCCTCAAACGGACCTTCCTGCGGGCCTCGCCGTTTTTCTGGGTCGGCCTGGCACCGACGCTGCGCGCTGACCCGTTCGTCGGCCATTTTGCCAGCAAGCAACTCGACGACCTCGATCTGGAAGTGGATGCCAGTCCTGCGAAATTGATCGATCTGACAAAAAACATCGGCAACATTCTGATCAAGCCGAAGCACCCGATCATGGCTATCACCCAGATCGCGTTGGAACTCAGCACGGCGGTCGATGGCGAGTTCCAGCGGACGTTTGAACCGGGTCACGTGGCGCTGGTCAACTTCGGCTTCCGGCGCAATCCGGTGGTGTTCATCCCCGGCGTGATGGCTTCCCGCTTGATCAATCCGGCGGTGGAGCACAAGGACCGTCGCTTACGCTGGCTTAGCATCGCCACCGCCGCAAGGGCGCACGCCCGGGAACTGCTCAGCTCCGTCGCGCCCGCTGCACTCGCCGGCCAAATCGCGACAGTCGAAGAAAACCTCAACAAACGGATGGCCGATCTAACGATCCTGCCGGCCGGGGTGGATGCCGGGGGCAACCCACTGCCGGTGCGGTCCGCCGCGCCACTGGATACCGAGGATATTTTGCGCACGGTCGGACTCGGGCAGGTGGTGGCGGACCTCCGCGCGGACTCCATTCTCAAGGCGATCGGCGAGGCGGTGAGCGGGTTGTTTTCGGCGTTCGGCATTGATCTTCCGTCGTCGCCGAGCGGGCCCTTGGTCGATGTGATTCTCAACAAGGTCAACAAGCCCATTTACGAGCCGTTGCTGATCTATCTGAATGGTTATCTCGGGATGGATGAATACAAGCACGAAGGGCGCAACTCGGGCTTGCGGCTCAAGGGCAGCGGGGCAGTGGACCCCGCCTCCGGGCTGGCCCTGACGGCCGACCCGAACTGGGAATCGCTCGAAACCGGGCCGGAACTCTTCATTTTTCCCTACGACTGGCGTCTCGATAACGCCGACTCCGCACGAAAACTCGCCGAGTTCATCGAACTGATCAACGTGGTCCATCCGGACGCGCCGAAGGTCGATCTGGTCTGCCACAGCATGGGTGGGTTGGTGGCACGGCGCTACGTGCTGGAGCATCCGAATCGGGTGGACCGCTTCATTTCGATCAACAGCCCCTTCCTCGGGGCGACCAAGACGTTGTCCGCGATGAAGACCGGCGACATGGGAGAACTGACGATGAGTGTGTTTGTGCCGCAACCGCGGATGAAAATCCTGACCCGCCACATGCCGGCGGTCCATCAATTGCTGCCGAGCAAGGAGTTGCTCGATCTCGGCCTGCCGGTGTTGCAGGAAAACGGCTGGGATCTCGATGGCGATGGCAATGCCTTTGAAAATCTGGATTACGAGGGCTACACCAAGGCGCTGGATGGCCCGTTTTTCCGGATCCCCGCGGATGAAATCGACGCGACGGTGTCGCGGGGTCCGGGTGGCCAGACCGACCGCACCGTGCTGAGCGCCCAGCCCCGGCCCATTGCCACCAACAATGAGCCATTCCACTCGTTTCCAGCCAACAGCCGCCGCCAGGCCGATTGGCGGAGCGACTCCCCCGACGTCCGTTACACCCATTTTGTCTCCCTCCAGAACCAGGCCGCCACGATCATGGGTCTGGAAGCCCGGCCGGTGTTGATTCCGGAGAAATTGAAGGCGAATGTGAGTTTGTCCCTGCCGCCGGTTGATTTCTTCGAGACCGAGGAACGGATTGGCGAGGAGCTTCCGATCCTGCCCGAGGTTACCCGGGCGATCGAAGTGGATTCCAAGAAAACCTTCCGGATGACTTGGCTTGCGGAGGTGCTCCATGGCGGTGGCGACGGCACCGTGCCATTCCTCAGCCAGGCCCGGGGTTTCGGCATTGCCGGCAGTGCGGGCAATCTGAATTCTCGCACCGCGCTGATGTTCCCGATTCACAACCCCGAGGAAGAACAGGGGGATGACGCGCTGGCGGGTCACAACGACTGCATGCGCAACCCCCAACTCTGGGCATGGGTGGGCAAGGCGCTTCAGGACGAAATCGTCACCACCGCACAACCGACACTGACCCTTTCCGGCGGCACGGCGCGGGAAAACGAAGCGACCACCTTCAACGCCGTCATTGGCAACAACGACAAAGCGCTGGTCAAGCCGGCCGGCCGCGCCGCCCCGACCGAGCGGATCGTCTGGGACATGGGCGATGGCACGGTGATTCAGGGAGCGGCGGCCACCCATGCTTACCGCCGGGCCGGCACTTACACGGTGACTTGCACGCTCTCCTACCAGCCTGGGGCCGCCGTGACGACCAATCCCGCGACCGGCGAGGACTCCGGCTCCCGCCCCGAATCGCTGCGGGATGTCGGTCGTCGGCCGACGTTTGGCGCGGTCCAATCGATGAAGGTGACCGTCCAAGAAAACGATCCGACGTTGGCCATCGACGGGCCGGCGGATGTAGGTGCCGGCGCGTTGGCGGTCTATCAACTCAACCTCCAGGGCCGCGGGGCGGAGGACGGGCGGGTGTTTCGCTGGAGTTTCGGCGACGGCACCGCCGTTGATCCCGGGGATGCGGACAATTATGTGGTCCAGCATGTTTATGCCGCACCCGGCGGGCACACGCTCAAGGCCGAACTGCTGGCGGCGGATGGCACCGTCCTGCAGCAGGCGACCAAGGCCATCACCGTCCATTTTCCCGACGCGGTTCCCGCGCCGCTGCCGACCAGCCCGGCCCCCGCGCCATTGCCCAGAATGGCCGGAAATCCGCAGGGGGTGGACCGGGCGACCGAGCTGATCGAACTCGAAGTCACCGGCCACACGGCGGATCCCGACGATCTGGAAGTCCGGCACGATGGCAAATTGGTGCATTTGGGCACGCGGGTGGTGCAGGTGACCAACGGGGCGACTGCGTCGATGCCATCGGCCGGCCATGATCGGGACAGCGCGCAAGTGCCCGGCGCGCAATCGATTCTGATCACCCGCGACCCGCCGGACGTGGAAGTCACCACGGTGCGGTTGCATGGCGAACGTGCCCGCCTGCTCGCCCGGTCCACCTATTTCCGTCTCGGGAATCCGCTGAAGTTCTGGTATCATCGGTTCTTGTACAATCCCTCGAGCCCTTTCGCGTCGGAGGTGGTGTTCACGATCCGTTGGGCCAGCCTGCCGACCCTGACCTCATCGGCGCTCGGCACCATCGCGGATAGCCAGGGCTCGTTCAAATTGACCGAAGCGGCGGTGCTCCGCGAAGCGGACGACCGCGGCCCCAACCTCAACCCCGCGTTCAGCGACCGCGACGGCGGCATCGCGATCCGCGCCGATGACAACGCGCTCGTCGATGGCGACGTGATCGGCGATGGATCGGACCAACCCACTCGGAATGCCAAATTGATGGTGGGGCTGCCGTGGCCTCCCGGGGCACCTGCGGTGGGCGGTGACGGCGGCGTGGCTGCGGGTCACCCATTGGAGGAAATCCAGGTTTTCCAAGCCAATAACCAGACGGCCACCCGCGATGCCGTGCCGGGAGCCATCAGCGCCGAGGATCGCGGCGGCCGGAATGCCCTCACTGGCAGCAAGGACACTCCCGCTGAAGCGAAAATCATCACCCAGGCGGACATCGACCGGATCACCGCGAGTGCGATGAAGGTTTTCGAGTTGGCGACGGAAAACCCGCTGTTGCTGAACTTCGTCTTCAGTTTGGACGATCTTTGGTTGTTTGAGCAAGGCTCCGGGGGCAACCTCTGGCGGACCATCGATCCTGCGGTAACCGAGGCGGGGAAGGCCGTAGCGCGGCAGAAACTGGCGGAATCCTTCGTGGTAGGCAAAAGCGACAACGATTACGAAATCTTCCTGCCGGCCTTCAAGCACCAGCCGAGCGGACACTTGAGCAATCCCGATGATCCGGCCGAATTCCTGTCGTTTCCGTTGGTGGCGCACCAGCCTGAGTACCTAACGGGCGATTGGTACTTCAAGCGTCCCGAAGGACTGACCGCCGACGGGAAATTCCTCGGAGACCCTCCCGACCCGGAGGACCGCGAGGTGTGGGACCGCTACATCAGCCGGACGGCGGTGTGGCTTTATGCCCGCCCCGTTGACGAAACGACGATCATTCCGCTGGAGCGGGACCGCATTGCCAAGACGGCGGGACCGCCGTTCAATCTGCCGGCGACCCCGGCGGAGGTGATCGCGCATATCCTGACGCAGACGGTCAAATCCGACCCGGAATTGAGCAAGGATCTTCCCGAGGTTTCCTTTTTCCCGGTCCGGCGCGAGCATTTGGAGTTTGCGTGTCTGGCTCTGGACAGGCCACCGCCGTTCGGCGACGACCCGATCGGCGATGCGGGAATGGGGCGGCAGGCGCTGTTGCTCAAGTGGCTGCTGGAGGGCGCGTTCCTGCCGCCGTTCGAGGGCCTCAACGGCACGGTCGGGGGCAGTGCGGCGCGGCGGGCCATCTTGTTTGACCGCTTGGTGGAACGGCAAGCGCTGCTGGCGGTGGAAGGCTATGAATGGGGCGTCTTCCAGCAATGGGCGGCCTTCCGGGAAAACACCACCTTCCGGGTGCGGCCGGAGGGCGGCAGCGGCCCGCAGGCGGAGACCCTGAGAGCCCGCGAGCGCTGCCGGCAGGTGTTCGGCAACTTCCTGGACGCCCATGACGAAAAGGTCATGAAAAAGGCCGGCAAGGCGGGCATCCGCGCCGCCCTCGCGGCCATGGCGGTGCAACCGGAGTCGCGGGCCCGGCTGTTCGGCTTGTCACCCGCGGCATTCGACCGCGACCCGACGCTGCCGAGCTTCGAGCACTTCATCGCCCGGCAGGCGGTGCTGTCGCCCGGCGTGTTCGACGTCGAGCGGTTGAACGATCTCATCGACGACTTTTTGAAAACGAAAATCGGCGACTCCCGGAAGTTTCGCGACATCCGCGGGCGTCCCGACGGGGTGGACGATTTCATCTTTGCGGCGCACGACTTCATGGCCGGGGTGCAGGAGTCAACCGCCGCCGCCTATCAAACCTATCAAAACAACCTGCTCGCCGAGGGCCGGGTCAACGAGTTCGAAACCCGGGCCAACAATGCCGGCGCGATCGAGCATGGATTCGCGGGGTTCTCCGGGCCGCCGGTGCCGGGCCGCTTGGCGCTCGCCGGGCTGCTCCCGGCAGGAGCGGCCGTCCCGGATCTCAAATACTCGTTCGTGGTGGCCGTGGCGAAAACCCAGACCGAGCGGGCCTTGCCGGGACTGCGGGTGGCGCTCGAGGTGGAGTCGCAGCGGACGATCATTTGTCCGCCACTCGCGGAACCGGCGATCACGCTGCCGGCTGCCGCCAAGGTTTTCACTATCAAGAATGTGGATCCCATCACCAAGGAGCCGTTGCTGACCCTGCGGCGGCCGGCGAAGGCCACGGGAGCCCTCCTGCCGCACCGCATTGCGTTGACCATCGAGGATGCGGCCGAGAGTGCATCCGCCAACACGGTCGTCGAGGACGACGCAGCCCGCCTGGAAAGCGAGATCATGGGCGTTCCCACGTATCGGGATGACGCGCTGATTCCCGTGCCCACCACCCGCTGGGTCTATCGCGGGCTCAAGTTCAAACCAAAAACCGTGAGCGGCACCGCAGTCACGGCACGGCAACAGGTTGACCAACTCCTGACCGACCAACTTGCGAGGGGCGTCCATGTATCGCCCTCGCGGCTGGCTGGCATCCCCGACGGCGAGCGGCTGGCCGAAGCCATGACCACGATTCGGAACACGGTGAATGCCGGCGGCAACCTCGATTTTCACAATGAGGATCTGCTGCTGATGAACACCCCGCAGTTGTTGGCCTGCCAGCATTTGGGCGAACCGGAGGGAACGCCCAATTCAATCGCCCTCTCGACTGCGGAGGATCCGTCGGCATCGATCGAGTTCGCCGCGAAAAACCTGCAGCCGCAGGAACTCGGCGTGCTGCTGGCCTTCGAAGTGCCGGTGCTGGCCCAACCGGCGGCCGAGGCCGAGACCCCCGACAAGTTGAGCAAAACCTACGTTCAGTATGTGGAGACCGCCACAGGGGCACCCCGCCTGTTGAATCCCAGCGAAGGCCGTGAGATCGACTTCTTCTTCGAGATCAAGTTCCGCCGCTGTGTGGCCTTGGAGATAGCTCCCGGGCGGACCCGCGACCCGGGGGACTTCACCATCGTTCGGCATCTAGGCAACTTTTCCACAGCCAACTGACCCGACCATGAACTGGAGAACTTTATTGCCGAAATTCGTGGGAGTGGCGGGAGTGGCCATCGCGGTCGGGATTGGCTTTGCGGCCGAACCACTGACCACTCTGGACTACGTCGTAACCGGCCAAACGATGCAGGTGTCGCCGGCGGCGCTGGCGGTGCCGAAGGGAATTGCCGGGTCGATCGGGGTGTCGATTCCGGGGGCGCCGCCGCCGGGGGCGTTTGTCGAAGCCACCTTGCGCGGGCCGTCGTTTCCGGCGCGGCGGCTGGTGGGCCAGCCGAACGCGCCGTTGCTGCTGCCGCCGTTGAATCTGGTGGGGGATTATTCGCTGGATGGGATCCGGTTGGTATCGACCGCGGGCGATACGCTGTTGGAAGGAGTGCCGGCGAGGGTGCCGGTTCGGGTGTTTGATGAAATATTGGTGTCGCGGGTGACTTCGCGGCCGCTGTCGCTTTCGGAGATCGAGGATCGGGGCATTGAGATCGACGATCTGAATTTCCGGGCGGTGGAGTTTGAGGTGGCGTTTGTGGTGGATGGCAAATCGTTTCCGGTGAAGTTCCCGGTGGTTGCACCGAGTTTCAGGCAGACGACGGAAATCATTCCGGCCGCGGAGTTGGAGGCGCGGTTGGTGCAAGCGGAGTTGATCAACCAACAGTTGAGCGAGACGGTGGGCCTGCCCGCAGCACTGGAAACAGTGATGCCGCAATTCCAAGTGAAGGGCATCAACATGCAATTCGGTGCGGGCGGCGGTGGCGATGACTTGGCCCTGTCGATTCCGCCGATCCCGGCGCTGATGGTTATTCCGGGGAACATCGGGTTTTTGAACCAGTTCTTCAGCGTGCAGATTTACACCGAGAATGCCGCGCCCGCGGGTAGCGGACTCAGTGTGCATTCCCTAACGGCCGAGTTGGTGCTGCCGCCGGGACCTGATCTGGTAGCGGGCACCTTCACCGCACCCGGCGACGATCCGCTGCGGTTTGCGCGGGTGAATGGCGCGGTTCAAAACATCGTGCCAGTGCGGGCGGTGGGACCGGATGGCAAGACCGCCACCGGCGATGACATCGACCGCTTGCAAGCGGGCGATACCGGCCAGGGAGAATTGTTAGTCGAAGGCTTGCAGGAGGGCCTGCACGTGATGGACCTCAAGCTATCGGCAAAATTGGAAGGCTTGGCAGCGGGTGCGGTGGACATCAGCGGCAAGGCGGCGGGCAGCATTCTGGTGCGCAATCCGAAGTTCAGCATGGCCTTCACCCATCCGCGTACGGTGCGCTTTGGCGAGCCTTACGATGCGGTGGTGACGATCCTGAACACCTCCAGCACGGTGGCGAATCTGGTGAGCGTGGAGTTGAATGGGAACAACGTCAGCGGCGGCTTGCTGGAGAGCCCGGCGCGGGTCGAGTTGGCCAGCATCGCGCCGGGTGAGACGAGATCGGCGACGTTCCGGATCCGTTCGCAGAAGACCGGAGAGATCACCTTTTCCAATCTAACCACCAGCGATGATTCGGTGGTCGGGCGGTTCCGGTTGAAGACCGGAGTGGATGAACGCGGGGTGGCGCTGAGTCCGGACTCGCTGGTCATGCCGGATTTCCTGAATCTGCTGCCGCCGGGCGTGATCGCCGCCGCGCAGCGCGTGCTGGGCCAAGCCATGAGCACCAATACCGCCGGGCAGCTTCCGCCGGGTGTGCTGCGCGTGGGCAAGAGCATGGTCCGCACGACCACCGTCTTCCCCGAGGACGGCGGCGCACCGATTCGTTCCGGTGGCGGCGTCCGGTTGATGGAATTGCTGGAGGCGGCGCAGCGCGTGCGCTTCGGCGAACCCCTGAGCCGGGTGCTGCCGGACCTGTTGCTGGACTGGCAGGGCGGACGCCAGTTCGACGGCGGCTGGGACCAGTTGGTCCGCGCCACCGACGCAGGCCGCGAATGGCGTGAGGCACTGATGCTGGCGATGGAAAATGCCAACCTCGCCCCCGATCCCGCCGTGACGCGGCTCGTGGACCGCAGCCGTGACTTCGCCGGGCGTGGCGAGGCATGGTGCATTGCCGCCAGTGATCGCGGGGAGATCTCGCTTTCATTCCGATCCGCCGATGGCAAAGCGGTGGACGCCGCTCGCAGCGAGGTCGCCGGGACCGCAGGCTATCACGGGGCCTCTGGCGAATGGCTGGCGGCGGCGAATTTGCCGGGCAGGCTGACGTGGAAGACCCTCGACGCCACCGGAGCCACGCAACTCAGCCTGGTGAAAATCGCGGCCGACGGCACCGCCCGCGAGCTGCTGTGGCGCGTGGACAACCTGCCCGCCGGCGGGTGTGCGGGTTTTGATCTCGCCGGCAGCGGCAATGAGTTGCAGATCGATGACAACTGCGACGGCACGGTGGACCGCACGCTGGCCGCCAGCGAGACGCCCTTCATCGAGTTGCCGCCGCAGGTGCTCGCGGTGAGGCAGGATCCCGAGGTGCATGTGGCTCGTCCCACCAAGCCTTGTCCGAACCCGTCAACAACGAACGATTTCAATGAAACCGTTAGTATAAAAAACTACGCCAACATCGTCGCCGTGTTGTTCAGCAAACCGATGACCCAGGACACCGCGAATGTGCCGTCCGCCTATCGGTTGGAGAATGGCAACGAAGCCGCGTTCGTGCAGATGCAACCGGGCGGGCGCATCGCGCTGGTGACGATGAAGTCACCCGTCGGAGCGCTCATTCCACGCAAAATGACGGTGTCCGGCGGGGTGAAAGACGTGCGGGGAAATCCGGTCGCCGTGGTGGCGATGCCGTTGCGGTCGCTGCTGTTCGAAGGAGTGAGTGTGAAGGGACGGGTGATCCGTGCGGATGGATCTTTCGCCGCGAACGTCCCGGTGACGCTGACTTACAATGACTCGCAGGAAGTCGATGCCGATTGTATGCCATGGATCCGCCGGATGGCCCAGGTGCGCACGGATACAACGGGGGCTTTTGATTTCGATTTTGTCGTCGGCGGCATCCCCTACTCGATCTCGGCCACGGATACTTCCGGATTGTCGGACGAGGCGGTGGATCTGATTCTCGGCTCGGCCGTGAAGGGTGAGGTGGATGCGGCAAAGTTGGAGGAACTGGCCTCACTGAACCCGGACACGCTGCTCGCGGCTTTTGCCACTGGCGCGATGCCGGAGGCGATTGCCAAGGCGGAAGGACTGGACCGCGCGCTGGTGAATGACTTGGCGCAGGACGGGCGCTTTGGCAGTAAGTCGAATTATGCCCTGCGCTTCCGCGGCCGCGGCGCGGTGACCGGCCAGGTGGTGCTGGCCGACGGCAGCACCCCAGTGCCTGGCGCGGCGGCAAATCTTTTCCCAGACATCAACTCGCGCGAGCTGGGCCGCGGCATCCTCACGGATAGCGCGGGCCGCTTCGCGTTCTTCGGCGTGCCGTTGGGGCCGTTCACTATTGAGGCGATGACTCCGACCGGCCTCACCCGCACGGTTTCCGGCGTTCTTTTGGAAACGGGCGATACCGTGGACATGGTGGTCAGTCTCGGGCCGACGCCGCCGACCTATGCTGACTGGCAAGGCCGACTGACGGAACCGGATGGAACCCCCGTGGCAGGGGGGGCGGTTTATGTGGGACGTCCCACGAAGAACGGTTTCATTGTCAGTGGCCGGACGACCACGGATGCCGGAGGCTATTGGTCGATTCCTAATATCCAGGTCGGCAGCTACACGGCGCTGGGGTTTTCGCTGGATGGTAAGCGCACGGGCAGCCGTAGCCTTACCTCCGTGGCCGGGATCACGGCCACGGCGAACATCGTGTTGCAAGCCCGCGCCACGGTCGAAGGTGTGGTGCAGTTTGCCAATGGCGATCCGGTGGCGGGTGCCGAAGTGGGCGGTGGGGAAGCAGTGGTGAAGACCGACTCCCTCGGCCGCTTCACACTCGCTGGCGTGCCCACCGGAACGGGCAAGGGAATCAGCGCGGGCTTGCTCGGCGACGAAAAGAGCGCAGATCCGCGCAAGCGCCTCACCCGGATCGCCAGTGTGCAGATCGATGTGCAGGCGGGCGACAATTTCGCGGTGATTCGATTTGCTTCACAGGGCCGAAGTAAGGGCCTACTTCTCGATGATGCGGGCGCACCGGTGCCGAATGAAACTGTGGCGCTGCCGTTTCCTTTCGCTGATGAGCCGTTTTTCCTTTGGGTGAGGTCGGATGCGCTGGGGCGCTATGAGTTTCCGGGGCTGGGGTTGGGCGGGCCGATCGCCGGGGCCTATGATCTTAGTTCGCCCTCGCCGCCGGTGGAGGAGACATTCGATGGAGAAGCCGAGGCGGGCAAATTGATCGGTGCCAGCGCGGAGGAAGTGGCCGCCATTCTCGGCAAGGCGCTCGCCGCATTTACCGGCGTCAACAATCCGTTACTAACCGGTGGCGGCACTTTCAATCCCACGCAATGGGGGTTCACGAAAGGCGTCCGGCTCGACTTCGATGGCGACACCAAGGTCGCTAACATCCGCTATTCCCGGAAATCCAATCTCAGCGGTACGGTGAAAAACGGCCAGGGCGTGCCGATCGGTGCGCGCGTGCGCCTCACCGGCATCGGACCGAACGGGGTCGGCTTTCCGACCTTCGTCACCCGCGCGGAGAAAAACAGCGATCCCGCGCTTGGCACCTTTGAATTCAATGGCGAGGCGTTCATCGGCGACTGGGGATTGCAGGCGGCCAGTCCGTTTTTCCCGGCCGTGGTGACCACTGCGGGGCGGACCACCTCGGGCGAACCAAATGCTTCCGGCATCGTCCTGCAGTTCACGCGCGTGCAGGAAATCAATGGCAGCCTCACCGGGCAGATTTTGCTGCCGGATGGCACCCCGGCGGGGGCGAATGTCGAAGTCCGGGTGGCCGTCGGCGGGGATGATCCGCGGGTGTTGCGCACAGATGCCGGAGGGCGCTTCACCACCGGCGCGGCGCTGTTTTCGCTGCGGGGCAATACCAGTTATCAAGTCACCGTTTTTGATCCGGCGACCGGCGGTGAAGCGCAGGGCCCGGTGTATGTGACAGCAGCGCAGGACAATCTCATCACGCTCACCCTGCTCGGCCGTGGGACGGCGGAAATTTTTGTGAAAAAGGCCGATGGCACCCCGGCCGCAGGCGCGGCGGTGGAGATTCAGGGCGGGCGTTTCCCCGCCGGACAAGCCACCGGCGCGGCGGATGACGATGGCCGGATTGTCTTCTCTAACTTGTTTGAAGGACCCTATGCGGTCACTGCCAGCGCGACCATCGGCCTGACCCGGGTGGCGGGGCGCGCGGGGCTGGTGGTGCCGCTGGATCGCACGGCGACGGCGACCGTGACTCTCGCGGCGACGGCCACGCTGACCGGCAGCTTTGTCGCGAGCGATGGAGTGACCCCGATTCCCTTTGCCAACGTCCGGTTAGGGAGTTTTGCCTATGCCCCGACGAATGCATTGGGGCGCTTCAGTTTTGTGGATGTG
>CAIZWU010000012.1 GCA_903936775.1 uncultured bacterium
AGCTCCAGTTTTCCGAGGAAGAACAGGACCCAGGTTCGGAAGGACTCGCGGGCGGCGTGTTTGAGGGCTTTGAATGATGGAATTGATGCCTCCGGCGTGCTTTTCAATGAGGTCAGCCACTTTGGTCAGCAGGGTGAGTTTCGTGGCCCAGGCGGTTTCCACCCAGTCCCAGAGGAACTTCAGGGCTCAGGCTTGCGAAGTATAGCTCCAGCACCGGTCGAAATTCCCCTTCAATGCCCACGCGGTGCCGGTCTGCAGGTCCTGGATGAGCAGGCGGCGGAACTCCGCGGCGGCCCGCTGCCACAGGTCTTCATGCCGCGGCAGCCACAGGTATTTGGTGCTGGTCAGGATGAGGTTCCCGGCGGCACGGAGTTGCCGGTGCTGCCTTCGGGCAATTGTGCGAGCAGCTGCAGGGCCGCTTCCATGGCGCGTTCCTCTACCAGCTCAATGACGCAGCCGTTTTCTACATGCGTCAGAATAGTGGCATAGCGGTGCCCCTTGCGGATGGCCTTTTGATTCGCCCAGCTAACTTTCTGACCGCCTGTGGCGGCCTATCTCCGCTACGCTCCGGTTCGTCAAAGCCGAGGAGGGGGGCCGGCTGGAGTTGACGCCGCCGCAGACCCCGCTCCAGCGCCCGGCGCATCACGCCATCAGCCGCGCCCTCCGTGATCCGGGCCAGACGGGCCTTGATGATGTTTTCAAACTGGCAGGTATCCAGATGCCGCGAGGTGCGTTCGTCCCAGCCCTTGATTTCCGCCCGCTCGTTGGGGTCAGGATCTCCAAAGATCAATCCCCCTGCTCATTCCCGTTGCGCCGGGAATATTCACCTCTACAACCTCGAATGTGCCGTGACCGGCATAACACCTTCACCGAACGACGGCGATCCTGCGATCGTTTGGAATATCTTCCGATACCCAATGACCTCCACTCCTGCCCCGACCAGTCACTCGAGCTCAGAACGCATCACCCCAGCCGGTTGGCGCGTTGTGCTGCTGGCCAGCCTGGGCGGCACGCTGGAGTTCTACGACTTCGTCATCTTCGGCGTCTTTGCCCGCGACATTGCCGCCGCGATCTTCCCCAGCGCATCGCCCATTGCGTCACTGATGGCGTCGTTTGCAACGTTTGCCGTGGGATACTTTGCGCGACCCTTCGGCGGCATCATCCTCAGCCACTACGGCGACCGCTATGGCCGACGCCAGGTGTTCTTGTGGTCGGTGTTCGTGATGTCGGCCGCGACGCTCGGCATGGGCCTGGTGCCGTCTCATGCGTCGTGGGGCGTGTGGGCCAGCTTCCTGATGGTGACCCTGCGGCTGCTGCAGGGGTTTTGCCTCGGTGGTGAACTGCCGGGCGCCCTGACCTACGTGGTGGAGACAGCCCCGCGCATTGCGCCGCTGGTCTGCGGCGTGGTATTCTCGTGCGTCACCATGGGTGTGGCCGCCGCCACGGCGGTCAGCCTGTCGCTACGGACCTTCCTCGATCCGGCACTGGTTCCCGTGTATGGCTGGCGCATTGCCTTCGTCATCGGCGGCCTGGGCGGCGTGCTCAGCTTCGTGCTGCGCCGGTCCCTGGAAGAGTCGCCGGAGTTCGAACGCATGAAGCGCTTGGCGTCGCGCCAGCCGTTCGGTGATCTGCTGCGCACACACAAGACGCAGGTGCTCGTCGGGGGCGCGCTACTGGCCGGTACCGGGTGTTTCAACGGCCTGTTCTTCTCCCATATGCCAGCCTATCTCACAGGCGTCCTGCACTACGACCCGCGGCAGGCAGTGTTCTCGCAGACCGTCGGCGTGATTGCCTCGGCGTTGGGTATTCTGCTGACCGGCTGGCTCGGTGACCGCATTCCGCCGCGCCACCTGCTGCGTCTGGGCGTCACACTGCTGCTGGTCTTGAGCTATCCGTTTTACCTCGCTCTGGAGGCACGGTCGGTCGATCTGACGCTGCTCCTGGTGCTGGCTGGATTGGCCGCCGGCCTGACCAACGGATCGTTCGCAGTCTTGCTCACCGACCTCTTCCCGACGCGCATTCGATTCACCGGAGTCGCGCTGGGATTCAACATCAGCTTCACGCTGTTCAGTGGCACGGCGCCCTTGGTTGCGACCTCCTTGATTGGCGGCACCGGGCAAATGGCTTCGCCCGCCTTTCTGATGATGGCCTGCGCCCTGATCGCGCTGGCCGGGAGCTGGTGGGTTGAACGCTACGGCGGAAACGTGCTGAGGACCCAGTCATGAACAACCGACTCATCCCGCGCCCCGGCTGGCAGGTCTCCGAAATCGGCTGCAGCATATGGGGCATGGACGGGGTGCTGAAGGGCGGACGGACGGATTGTGAAAATACCTGACCCTAACATACACAAGCTGGGCGGGGTGACTTGCCGGAGCAATGAACGGCATGGGCTGGTGACGCCGTATGATATTAAACAGGAGGGAAAAACGGCCGGCCAAAAGAAAATGACCGGCATTTCTGACGACGGATCGCTGAATGGTTTTGCACGGAATTTTTATGGTCAGGGCAACAAGCAGATGGAGCGCGAGTTTGACCGTGGCATCCTGCAGGCGGTGCGGGGTTGGAAGGAAGACGGGAAGGAAATGACCGATGGCCCGGCGCAGTCGGCTGAGGTCAAAGTCTCCTGGGCGGAAGGGCTCATGGCAAGCTCCACCCGCGGGACATCTCGGCTGAACTGGGGGCGGCGACACAACGGATCGCAGTGACCCTGCGCGACAAGCCTGCCAGAATCCCGGCGGCGGCAAGTGATAACGGACGGTCTAATCAGTCAGCCAGACGTGTTGGAGAATCCCCTGGTGATGGAACTGATGCAGTTCCTGATCAACAACCGGGCCAACCGGGCGCGGATGGAGAAGGTGATTTCCAACTACGTGGAGGCTGTGGCGCAACTGGGGAATCCCGCGCAGGTGGATCTGTTCGGGGATGCCCCGGCGACCCGTGAGGCGCTCTGGCAGAAGGCGGTGGATCCGGCGACCACGGAAGCCCAGGAAACCCGGCACGCGCTGGCGACGGCGTCGCTCCCGGCGCGGCGGATGAGCTAGACGGCGGATGGGTCCGGGTTCAAAGGTTGGGGTGATTAAGCTTCTGGCATGGCGTGTGAGGTGGTGAAGGATTGAGCGGACATGGTGGTTTCAGGGTTCATTCGGCAGCAGCCGGGCAATCTCATTGTAGAAGTTGAGCTCGTTGAAGGCGGATTCAGTGACCAACAGCCAGGCCCCCCCCAGATCACGGGCACTGTCGCCTTGAGTGGCGGCGTCGAGATTTTGGATGATCTGGTGCGCCTCCATGATGAGATCCCCGATCCAGCCCACCATCCGCCCGCAGCGGGCCGCGAGAGCATCGGCCTTCGCGGCGTCCATGGCTTCCTGGGCATCGGACAGCTCGGAGTTGAGATCGAACCTGGTGTCCATCCAGTTGTGGCGCACAGGCCGTTGATTCGAGCGCGGAAACTGTCGTGAAGTCCAGCCGGGGGTGTTATTTGCTCACATAGGATGAGCTTTACATCATCCAGTGTGCGCACTGGCGGATGGCGATGAGCAGGGAGGCGTAATCGTTGGTGTGTTTCATGGCGGTTAAGGGTGGAGGGTGGTGCTGACAAAATTCTCCGCGTTCAACTCACGCTCGCCATCCCAGCGGTAGGCGACCATGGGTCCGGCATGGGCGGCGCTGTAGTCGAGGCAGGCGAGATTGGGAAGGAGCGGCCCGACGGGCGCCGTAGCGGGCAGCCAGTAGTGGCCCACAAAAACCGGCGGGGCTTGCACCGGATAGCCGGGCATCAGTGCGGCCAGTGATTCCGGCACGGGCGTGTCGGGCGGGCTGTCGGCGGGCGGGAAGATGAGGCTGCGGTAGGTTTCACCCATCGGCGTTTTATTCCACCAGCGGGCCCGGATGGCGTGGCGGGGATGGCCTTCCTTGTCGTGATAGACGGCCTCCGGCGGCAGGGCGACCTCCATCCCCTTGAGCAGGACCTCCACGGCTTGGAATTCGGGAGTACCATACATTCCGGCGGCCCGGAGAAAGTCAGGATCATGGAGTGTTTTCCCGGCCACCACCGCCATTTCGGCGGGGTGCCAGCAGGCGTGGACGGCACGGATGCCACCCAGATCCAGATAGAAGGGGAGGCCCTTGAACCACTCCAGCCAACCGGCCCATTCCTGGGGGCGGTCAAAGAACTCGGCGAGGGTGCCGGCATGCTGCTGGCGATTCCAGGCCGTGCGCGGCCGGAGGTGGTCATTTTTCCCATGGGGAGTATGAAAGGCGATGGCGTTGAACTCGTGATTGCCCATCACGGCCATGGCGTGACCGGCGTCACACATGCCGCGCACCAGCTGCAGCACATTGCGGATGCGGGGACCGCGATCGATGAAGTCTCCCAGGAAGACGACCTGCCTTCCTGCAGGGTGCTGCCAGACCCCGTGGCGCGGGGCGTAACCGAGTTTGGTGAGCAGGGCGATGAGCTTGTCGTAGTGGCCATGGATGTCGCCGATGATGTCGAGGGGATTCATTGGGTTGGAGGGGTGGATGGATTGGTTTGAGGTTTCTCTGACAAGGGAAGATCGCCCGGAGAAATAATCCTTCCAGTTTATGAATTGAATATAGCATGACTGCGCAGTCATGAATGGGGCCGTCGTTTCCGACTCACGATTTTCGCTCAACCGTATGGCGGGGTTCTGCGTGGTGGCTGGCAGGGGGCATGCCTGAGTTCATCCGCCACGATCGAGGCGGTCGATTGTGTCGCCGGTTCTTGAAGAGCGGGGAGCCTGAGCACTTGCCACACTGAATCGAATTCCCTCTTCATCCCAGCTTCTGGATTGTCTCCAAAAACGCCGCTCCAACTTATTTCCCATGGCAAGTCCACCGCCGTCCATAGCGGCCCGTCTGTAGCAAGGAAGGGCGTGGTTTCACAAGCTTCCGTGGTGGTTGGTTCATCGCCTTGCTCTCTAAATCAAGCCGGCGACTTTGCTTGGAGGGCGGCAGGTTCCGGCAAGGGATCGGGCTGTGGTTGAGCGTTCACCATATCTTCAAGGCGCTCTTGAGCCCTTGCGGATGGCCAGCCAACAATCAAATCGATAGGGTGGACCCTGCGAAGGCAATCGGTGCGGAAATTCTTCGGCAAAGCGTCCGTCACCTGTAGTTCAGTGGAGGGATTCCACCAGGCTCCGTCGAACAAACGCACGAAACCTTTGCGGCGCATGTAGACACCGATCTCCTCCAGTGACGATTCGTCGTAAGCGGTTGATCCTTGCCCGTCTGAAAAGTCGTGCGGCGGATTGTTGATGTGTCAGGTTGGGTGATGCGAAGCATTTCAGCAGGAGAAGACCGGCGCGTGGCGTTGCTGCGCGAGTTTGAACGCAGCGGGCTGTCCATGGCGGAGTTCTGCCGGCGGCGGGAAGTGGGCTACAGTACGATGGCGGCGTGGCGGCGGTCTTTCCGTGAGCGGACCGGGGCGTTTGTGGAGGTGGAACCGCTGGAGAGCGTGGCGCCTCCGGCCGCCCGCAGCACCGGCAGCCTGTGTGCGGAGTTGGCGCTTCCGGGAGGGGCGGTGCTGCGGGTCTATCAGATCCACCCAACTGGAGGACGGGCATGATTTTCACGGGTGGATTGAGGGTATGTCTGGCGGCCCAGCCCGCGGACCTGCGCCGGAGTTTTGAAGGGCTGGCCCTGTTGGTGCGCGGGGCTCTGAAAGAGGATGAGCGGTCCAGTCAGATCTTTGTTTTCACCAACAAGCGGAGGGACCGGATCCGGCTGCTGTATTGGGACGGGACTGGCCTTTGGCTCATGACGAAAAAGCTCGAGGCGGGGAATTTTTCGTGGCCGAAGGTGCCGGAGGGGGCGGCGAAGATCGCGCTGCGGGCGGAAGCACTGGAGATGTTGTTGAGTGGCCTTGATCTGAAGGGAGCGCGGATGCGGCCGTGGTATGAGGAACCGGCGGCGGCAGGTTCCTCCTGACCATCAGTTCCACGCGTGCATGGACCGGCCGTGGCATAAAAGGCATCCTCCCACCACATTTTCCTGGCCCGGTGGCTTTGCTTGCTATAAAAGCAGGGCATGACGGAACTGGAAGCCGCCCAGCAGAAGCGCATCGCCACCCT
>CAIZWU010000013.1 GCA_903936775.1 uncultured bacterium
GGTTGATGGTCCCCTTGGTCGAGAACGGTTCGCTGATGGACCATGGCTCCACCACCGGCATCCAGAACATGTCGAGGAAAAAGTGATCCCGCGGGCCACAGAAGTTGGCGAATGGCATTCCGGGAGGGGGAGTGCTGCTCAGATTGTTCATGCGCTTGGTCGCATCGTTCATCCCGATATCGGGACGGAAGCGCAGCGTTTGCCAAGGCACCCGGTTCATCACCCCGGTAGGGATCGACCCGAAGTCCACCGGAGACCGCACAAGGAAGTTCGGGGAGATGTTCTGTCCACCCACCCCCTGAGCGGAGGTTTTGGGCGCGTTGATGAAGAGTTTCTTGTAATAAGCATCGGAGCCATTGCTGCGCCGGTCGCCTTCATCAGGGTAGTTCATGTAGGGACCGTCCGGCGTGGCCGCCACCCCGGTGTCAAAGTCGCCGGTTTCAAACGGATCGGAAGATCCCCGGTTGGCCACCACGCCGCGTCCATCCCGGCGGGCATGGGCGAAGGTCTCGCGGCGGGCTGGATTCATGCTGGCCTGCTCCAGAATCTTTTGGTCCTGGGGCGGGAACTTTAACACCCCCATTGAGGTCAGGCTGTTGGGCCCCATCCTTCCGGCAAAGGGCCGGGGGAAGGGCAATGCGGAAAGTTTGGTGGCGTCGGGGTTGGGATTCCCGCTTGGCATGGGAAAGTTCTGGACTTTCAGAGGGTCGATCAGGCCAATCACTGGATTGTAGGTGCTGCCGGCCATGGACCGGTTGGTGGGGCTGGTGTTCCCCTCGAAGAACGAATGGGCGAAGCGGCCCGCGTTGCCTTGGGCGGCGTAGTTTTCATGAGGGACAAAAACATCCGCATCCACCCGGGAGGGGGTGGCCGTCAGACGGTAATCGCCGTGGGGCAACACAAAACTGCGGATGAAAACCCGGGGGTCTGGGAAGGGCGCCCCGGTTGGAGGAGTCGCCATCGCCCATTTGTAAACCAGCGAGGCCAGAGATTCATTTGTCAATTGGGGCTGCACGCCGACGAAGAAGTTGGCGGGCAACAGGAGGTCGGTCGCCTGGGTGACGTCGTATACGGCCGTGCCGTCCATGACGTGGACCCGGATCGGCACGGTGGGGTCAGCGGTCAGGTTCACATCCACCGCCCCGGGATTGCCCCCGTTCACCACCACGCAGTAGGGCCGCAGCCTTGCGAGGCGATTGTTCAGCACTGTATTGGCAGGGACGGCGAGCGTAGTGAAACTGCCACGGGGGCCCGCCATCCCACCCAGTGGGGTAATGCCATGGTTCGCCTGGGGTCCTTTGGCAAATGGACGCTCGTTGCCGCCGTCACTCTTGCCACCGATCCCAATGCTATCCAAGGTAGAGAGCCGTTCCTGACCTGGCCCAATGATGGGAATCGTGGAAGTTTGCGGGGTACTGGCTGCACTGGGAACCGTATCACCACCACCAGGGGTAATCGAACTAACCGCCAACCCACCGGGTGGGAAAGTGGCAGCCCAACCTTGTTTGGGATTGAAGGCACTTTGGATGAATCCGACTTCCACAATGAAGCGGGTTCCCGGACCAGGGTCGTCCGCCCGGGCTTTTGATTCATTACTCATCAGCCCATACAGTCCGCCCCATGGTCCAGTAACAGGATCATTGGCGGCGCCCCCGGCGCGACTGGCGGCCACATTGATTACCACTGCAATTTCAGCCGCCCCAAAGAGTTTCCCGGTGCCCTTGGGGGTGCGGGTGGTCTGGTTGGAGAAAAGCAGGGTATTGTAGTGCGTTTGATTCGTATTGGCACCAGCGGCATTGGCGCAGCCGCAAATTCCGGCTGCCTTGCCAAAGGCATCGTCATACCGGTCCCCCCCACTGAGGAAGGCCGGCTGCATGTTGATCGAACGCGTGTAGTCCAGCATGTTGACCAAAATCTGGGTGCGCTCGCTGGAGTCAAACAAGGAGGACGGTCCAAAGGCGCTGCCGAAAACGGTGCTGCCATTGCCACTCAGCCCTGGGGGATATTTGGAGGCAAAGGAGAGACCGAGCGGATCTTCCGTACCGACCGCCGGAACTTGGAACGGCATGATGTCCGGATAACCGGGGATCGGCAGCTTGGAGAGTTCTTTCAGATATTTGAAGACCAGGACATTCCGCCCGCCTTCGCTGCCGTAAGTCTCGTTGTGACGGGAACCCGGATCGCGGCGCTGGAAAAAATAAGGCTTACGACCGATCGTGCTGTTAAGCGCCATGGTCACGTCATAGGGACTGACTCCTTGAGGCAAAGCCCCGGTGGTACCAACGGCCGGTATGGCAAGGCGGTCCATGGGGAACATCGAGACCCGGGGGAATCCCTGATTGGTCAGCTCAGGAGAGTGGCTTTTGTGGGTCAGGAAAAACTGGGACCGTTCCAAGGTGGTAAGGAATTCCTGACCGGCGTCTTTGCCTTCGGAAAGGAGATTGCTGCGGGGAGAGTTCAGACTCTTGTTGATGGCCCCGGAGGCTTTGAAATACATCTCATCCAAGGAGGTAAAAAGACGGTCATCATTCGACCCGGCCACGGTGCTGATGCTGGCGGGCGGGGTAACCATTTGGCCGGAGGCGGTGCCGACACTGCCGCCGCTGACCTGCTGGGCATCCGAGGAGATGAAGGGAGCAAGGTCCCAAATGCGGGCGGCATCGTTGAGCGGGAGTCTCGTCATTTTGCCACCAGCAGGCTCCTGCGAGCCCGCGAGGATGTTCGCGAGGGGATCCGGGACCCAGCGACGGTTCGGGTAAAACACGGCGGAAAGGTCAACCGTGGCCGGGTGGCCAGGGTAACGCTGGAATTCGCCGGAAATGGGCTGGGACAGCGCCAGCCACTGGTCTTCCTTGGAAGTGGTGCGGGGGGTGTCCCACGCGGCGGGAATGGAGGCCGTATTGACGTTCACCTTGCAGGATTCGTCATCGGCCCACCAAGCGAGGCGTCCCACGATGGGATTTTCCCGGGAAACTTTCCCACCCTCGGCCCCATTGAGGGTCCTGAAGGATTTGCTGTCATCCAAGTAGCCCAGGGTGCCGTCCTGCAGCATGTAGATCCAACGGACCGGCATGGCCAATTGCTGCTCGGCAGGGTCGATCCCGAGGATGACCTTGCTGCCGGATTTGTCACTGTA
>CAIZWU010000014.1 GCA_903936775.1 uncultured bacterium
CCAGTAGAGCGAGGTGATGCGCGTGGACAGCGCGTGCATGGCTTGCGCGCGCAGCTCATCCGGCGTCGGCGAACGACGCGCTCTACCGCTGCCAAACCAGCCGCCTTTCCAGCCATCGTGCGGCCCTTGCGACCAGTAGGCGCAGGGCATCGGGCGGCTCAGTTCGCGCAGCGACCGGCACATGTCGCCGATGGTTTCCAGCGGGGCGCCCCAGCGGATGCGGCGTCCGCCCCAGCGGTCGTATTCGCCCCATGCATCGGCTGCCGGTGCCACCACGCGGTAGGCATCGTAGTGCGGGTAGTCCGAGAGCCCGGCATACCAGCGCCAGGTGCTCTCATCGCTCAGCGTAATGGAGGTGGGCAGGCGGCTGACGCGATAGGGCAGCAGTTTGTCGAAGACCTCCTGGGGCGGCACCACCTTGCCGCCGCCGAACTGCGGTTCACCCATAAACTCCACCGCGTGAATCTTTGGCAGCCACGCGTCGGTGTCCCATTTTTCCAGCGGCCAGAGGCGGTTGAAGAGCTTGAGCGGATAGCGGTCGTAGAGCGCCGGATTGTCCGTATAGCCTGCGACATCATCGATCTGCCCGGCATTCACATGGAGATGGCGGAGCAGTTTCAGATAAGGCTCATGGGTCGCCGACTGGTTCACCCAGCCGCCGCTGATGTCGAAAGCCTCGCGCTTGATGCGCAGGTGCGCCCACAGCGGCCCGGCGCTGGTGGTGAGTTCCAGCGCGGCGTAAGTGAGCGGCATCCGTGGACCGCGCACTTTGATAAAACCCTTGTCACCAGGTGGCACCGCCGCTGACACGGTCAACGATTCCTGCGGCCAGAGCACCTGCCACGATGCGCCATCCTTCGGTAACCACAATCGTAGCGAAGTGGCCCGCAACTCCTGCTTCGACTCATTCGCAAGGTGGAGGACGATGGTGTCCGGCTGCACCGCGCCGTCGCCCGAAAGAAATGTCGCCGCCGAAATCCACTGCCCCGGCGCAGCGATGGGCAGCGTCACTGTTCCCAGGCCCTCCGCTTTCAACTCGAATGAATGGCCCACCCCCCAGCGAGTCGAGCGGCCATTGAAACTCCACACCGTCAGCGCCCCTTCCGGCACCGGCAGTGCCGCACCGAGGTCATGCCACGCCCACTCATTGCCCGTGAGCAACTCCGCAGGAGTCCGCCCATCAAAGCGAATTGGCGTGGCCGGACCTTTGACAAAGAGCTGCACGCGGGCGGCGAGTTCAGGGTCGCGAGCAAGCCTATAACGCATCGCAGCTTCCATGCGGTGCGGGATGATGGAGGTGCCCACGACCTCCGCGGCGGGCGCTGGTAAATTGCCCAGTCCGGGAAGAAGCAGGAGCGACAGAATGCAGTGGAAAGCTACGGTCATTGGGATGAAAATTGCGCCAGTTCAGGGCTTGTTTACATTGACGCCCAGAGACCATTCTTCTCAGTAAGCTACGGATATTGCGACGATTATAAGCATGAAAAACATCTACTTGGTTTTTTCATACTGGTTCACTACCCGCCGAAAAACCTTGAGTCGTTGAAATTTGTTTTCGATGCAATGCCGGGCCCTGTAGAGAACTTCATCATAGAGTTCAGGATTTTTGACGTTACTGCGGGTGGGGCCTATGGGGTCAGTTACCGCTGTAACGACGCTGGAACGGACGACACTCTGGTCCCGGATGCCGGCGTGACTATTTCCCTGACCATCACCACCGGCGGCCCCTCCATTGCCCAGTCCTGGGAGATCCCCAGCCGGGCCCAGTGCCTTGTCTGTAATACCCCACAAGCCGGCCACGCACTGTCCGCGAATACGCGGCAATTCAATAGGGACAGCCTCATCGCGGGCTACCCGGGCAACCAGCCCGGCCTGTTCCGCCAAGAGGGGTCTTGCACTACTGAACCGCCCTCTTCCAACATCCCTCGCCGCCATCGGTCTCATCAATGGTCAGGCGGTCAACCATGGAGGCGATCCCCTCCACAAGCTCGTCGTGCCCGGCGCCGCCGCCACCAATGGCTTCACCCGGATGCCGCCGCCGGCGAGCAACCAAACCGACTCCATCAACATCGCCCTGCTGACGGAATGGATCGCCAGCCACCTGCCCGCCAAACAAAGTTATGATCAATGGAGGCAGGGCTGCTCCGGCGCCCTCACCTGTCCGGAGGGCGCTCCCGCTTTTGATGCGGACGGCGACGGGCAGACCAACCGCCATGAATTCCTCCCAGGAAGCAGTCCCCGGGATGGAGCAGGCGGCTTCAAGCCGCAGGCCAGCCTCGCCGGCAACAGCTTCCGCCTCACTTTCACCCTTCCGGCTAACCGTAAGGCCACGGTGGAACCTTCCGCGGATCTCGGCCCGTGGCCGCTCTGGGATGTCCTTGGGAACAATGGCGTCCCGCGCCTCCCCGGCCCGCAGATTCTGGAAGGCCCGCGCCCGGCTTCCCGGCAATACCTCAGCGTCCGGGTGGATGAAAATTAACCAGACCCCGCCCCGGCTCCGGCAAGGGGCACTCTGCCAAACGGGCATCGGCAGGCAAAACCCTCCTAACCCACCGGGATCGACACCGCCACATCTGCTTTGCGCAGCAGGGTGGAAATCCCGAGATCGCCATTCAGGCAAACGTAACCGGGCCGGTAGGTGCGGACAACACGGGTGCCATCCTGAGCGCCCTCACTGAGAGTTTCCACAATCTGGATGCGTTTACGGGCGGCCACATCAATGATGGTGCCGGGTTCGAGGCTATACGCTTCGATCGAATATTCCTTCAGGATATCAAGCAACCCGGCGCGGAAGACCACCAATTGATGGCGGGTGCCCGTGGCCTCCGGTTGGGCCGCCAGATGGGCGAGGAGATCGTCGATCAGATCCAGTTTCCTGATAAAACTGCGGGCAAGAGAGTGGACGGTCCCCCAGTTGGGATCGGGAGCTTCCGACATGCCGGCAAGGCGGTCATCCAGAAACTCCAGACGGCGCTCCGCTTCCGCCTGCTGCTGGCGCAGGTCGGTCACTTTCCCATGCAGGGACTCCGCCCCCTCCGTTTCCCGGCGCAGCAGTTCAAGCCGGGCCTGCCCTGCCTGGATCTCTGCCAAAACGGAGACCTGCCGGCTGGCAGTTTCGGCCAGGGCCGCATCGGAAGCGGCAAGCCGTTCCTGGCTGGCCAGTAGATCCTGACGGCAGGCCTCTGCCGCCGCCTGATCCACTTTCAGAACCGCAGCGACACGGCAGGCAACTGCCTCCTGCTCCTCCCATTGGGTGATTTGTCCAGCGAACCGGGCCAATTGGAGTTCCACTTCCCCCATTTCCCTGAGGCGCGCGGACCGTTCGAGTTCCTCCGCGGCGATCGACTCCCGGGCGGCCGTCAATTGCTGCTGGATTTCCGCCAAGGCTGACTTCGCGCCTGCCTCACGTTCCGCCCACAAGCCTGCCTCCTGACGAAGCGGGGCCAATTCCTCAATCAGCCGGGCCGTGGCCATTTCGGCTTCCTCCCGGGCCGCCTTGGCGGTGGCCGTTTGAGCCAGGACCAGATCGCGCGACGCCCGGGCCAGCAGGGTTTCGGAATCAATCACGCGCAGCGCAGCCCCTTTCGCCTCCTCGGCGGCGGCACGTTCCGCTGCAGCCGCATCCCGGGCCGCAAGCAGGCTGTCCCGCTCCTGTTGTATGGATGCCAAGGTTTCCTGAACCTGCTGAATTCCGATCCGATGGCGCTGCAGTTCCTCCTGCGCCGCAACCAGTTGAACTGCCGCTTCCTCTTGTTCCTGACGGACCATGGCAAAGGCCTGCCGGGCCTGCAAAAGCTCCACCGCCGCCGCCTGGGCGTTCTGGACAGTGCTTTCCGCTGAGGTGGCAGCCTCCGCCATGGCGCGCTGGCACGCTTCACGCTGCGCCGTCAGAACGGTGATTTCCTGTTTTAATAGAGATAGTGCCGCAGCCGCCTCCTCCTGCTTTGAAGCCAAGAGTTCTGCCTCTGCCTGGGCGACCTTGCGGGCGGTCTCCTGGGCCAGCCTGGCTTGATCCAGACCGGCTTCGGCGAGGGCTTTTGCCTGCACCGCTTTTTCAGCCGCCCCAGTGGCTTCGGTCAGTTTTTTCTGAAGCGCCTCCAACTCCAGGCTGCCTTCCTTCCGCACCGTGTCGTAGGCGATACTCGCGGCGGGTGGCGTCATTTGCCTGGGCACCACCGGAGACGCCGCCAGCGGCTTGGGGCTCAACGGCGTCGGCGGAACTGGCACCACTGAAACCATCGCGGAGGGGAGGGTTTCCGCATCATAGAAGGCTTCCAATTGTCCAAAAGCAATCCGGTCCCCATCTTTCAGGAGCTGTTCCACGACCGGCGCCCCGTTGACTGAAGTCCCATTACTTGAGTTCAGATCACGCAGGAACAGCGTTTCCGCGCTGCGGCGGAACTCGGCGTGAAACGAGGAAATCCACGAATTATCAATCACGATTTCATTCCCAGGGTTGCGGCCCAACCGGGTCACCGCCTCATTGAGCGGAAAATCGAGCGACTCACTGGAAGTCAGACGGAAGGTCAGTTTGGCCATGAAAAGACGGGGTGCATCCTCGGGATACGGCCGCCGGAAAAGGCGCCCAGCACACGGAAAATAGCAGAAGTGGGTCAGATAATTGAATAAAATACTAAAAAGGAGCGACTTCGCCACTCATTTTCAAAGCAAAAGCGAACTTTATTTTTATAATTATAATTCACCGGCTTATTTATTAAAGATAAAATTTTGAGAAGTGGCCGGTTTTTACCACGAACCGCCGGGAAGACGGGGACCACCGCCCCCCGTTTCCATTGCGGTAGGAATTCTGGTTGCGCTGTGGATGGCGGCGCATTACAACTCCCGCCCGCCGGGCCAGCCAACCGGAGGCCTTGGACCTGACCTTCCCCATCCCGCCCAACCTTAACCAGATTTAGCAAGATGCCCAGCAAAGGAAAACCCGCCAAGTCTGCCAAACCGGCTGCCACCCCCAAAAAGGCCACCGGATCCAAACCGGCTGCCTCTACCGCCAAAGCCCCCCTCAAGCCAGCTCCCAAAGCCCCGCTCAAAGCGGCCGCCAAAAGTGCTGAGCCCAAGGCCAAAGAACTTGTGAAAAAGAAACCCGCTGCTGCTGAAGCCAAATCCACCTCCGTCCGTCGCACCAACGCCAAGGCCGAACCGGTAAAACCCGCCCCGAAAGCCGCTCCCGTAGCGGTCAAGCCGCTCACCATCTCCGATGTGCCGCAGGAGGGGGAAATCAAACACTCCGTCTTCGTCAAAATGGCCAAGCAGAAGCTGCTGGACCTCAAGGACTCCCTGATGGACTCCATGACCGGCACCGCCAGCGAAACCCTGCGCAACAAAGCGGAAGGCAGCGAAGCGAGCGCTTTCGGCATGCACCAGGCCGACGCCGGCACTGACGCCTACGACCGGGACTTTGCGCTCAGCCTCCTCTCCCAGGAGCAGGACGCGCTCTATGAAATCGAGGAAGCCCTCAAGCGGGTGGAAGCCGGCACCTACGGCGTGTGCGAGATGTCCAACAAACGCATCCCCCAGGCCCGCCTCGAAGCCCTGCCCTTTGCCCGCTTCACCATTGAGTGCCAGCAGCAGTATGAAAAGGAAGTTGGACCCAACAGTGGACGCCGCCAGGTCCGCTCCCTTTTCGGCCTGATGGGCTCTGAAGATGATGAAGAGGACGGTGATGAAGAATCCTCCGATAATGAAAAAGAGTAAAAAAGAGAGTTGAAACCCGGAAACCCGGAACTAAACTCCGCCCCCTTTCCCATTCCGAACCTTCCCTGAAAAGTCATGCCACGCGATATTATCATCCTCGAATGCACCGAGGCCCGCGCCGAAGGCGCCCCGCCTTCCCGCTACGTCACTACCCGCAACAAGAAGAGCGTGCGCACGCCCGGCCGTCTTGAGAAGGTCAAGTTCAACCCCTTCCTGAAGCGCCGCACTAAACACCGGGAAATCCGTTGATCCGCGCCCGGCACTTCAGTATTTAAAACTCAGATCACATCATGCAGCCCAAGACCACGCAGCGCCTCATCAATTTCCGCAAGCATAACAAGCGCATGCCGCGCCGCCGTTATGACATCAAGGTGGAAATGGTGGATTACAAACAACCCGAGTATCTTGCCAAGTTCACCACCGAGACCGGCAAGATCCTTCCCCGCCGCCTCACCGGTATCACCGCCTGGCTGCACCGCAAACTGACCCGCGAGATCAAGCGCTCCCGCAGCGTCAATCTCATGCGCTAATCTGAAATCAGCGCCCAACCCGCGCCCTTGAGTTCATTTCCCAGTCAGGGGCGTATTCACATGCGCCCCTGATTTATTTTGCCCCATGCCCTCCCTTGAAGACACCCAGAGCCAGCCGGACCACCGTCAGGTCCTCATTCCGCGCGTTGGCATCCGGGGCTTGCGGTATCCCGTCACTATCCAACGGCCGGACGGCTCGCAATTCGCCGCCAGTGCCACGGCCGCGCTGATGGCCGATCTCGCCGCCAGCGAGCGCGGCACCCACATGAGCCGGTTCGTCAGCCTGCTGCACGAACACCGCGAAGGAATCACTCCCGCCCGGCTCGTCACCATGGTCAAGGAACTACGGGCCCGCCTCGCCTCCGGGGAAGCCCAGATCATCCTCGAGCTCCCTTGGTTCGTCGAAAAATATGCCCCTGTCACCGGCGCCCCCGGATTTGTCGATTATCAGGTCACCTGGGACATTTCTGTCAGCGGCGGGAAGACCACCCTGCTCACGACCGTGGTCGTCCCCGTTGCCACCCTCTGCCCCTGCTCCAAGGCCATCAGCGAACGCGGAGCCCACAACCAGCGGGGCAGCCTGACTCTGACCACCGCCGCCGCGCCGCACGTCTGGCCGGACGATCTGATCCGCCTCGCCGAGTCCGCCGCCAGCTGCGAACTCTACAGTGTGCTCAAGCGCCCTGACGAAAAAGTAGTCACCGAACGAGCCTTCGACAATCCGGCTTTCGTGGAGGATGTGGTCCGCAACTGCGCCCTGCTGGCCCGTGAACACCAAGGAATCCATGCCTTCCGGGTCACCGCAGAAAACTACGAAAGCATCCACAACCACAACGCCTGGGCCATGGTCGAGGAAGGCTGGTGAGGAGCCAGGAGAACACGGATTACAAATCCCTGCTCCAGTTACCCTAACCCAGCAGCAGCCGGCAGAAGATCACCGATAAAATCACCGCGCAAGCATCCGCCAGCAAGCCCGTGGGAATGGCATGGCGCATCCGGCGCACGCCCACCGCACCGAAGTAAACCGCGGCGACGTAGAAAGTCGTCTCCGAACTTCCGTTGATCGTGGCCGCGATTTGCGTGAAGAGGGAATTGACGCCATACTGATCGGCAATCCCAGCCAGCATCCCGGTCGAAGCCCCGCCGCTCAAGGAGCGCACAATCGCGATCGGCAGCACTTCCACGGGAAAATACAGCCACGACAGCACTGGCTGGAGCAGGCGGCCCAGCACACCAAGCGCCCCGCTTTCCGTGAACATCCCGACCGCGACGAGCATCGCCACCACGTAGGGAATCACCCGCAACGTCGTGGCCACACCCTCCCGGGCTCCCTCCACCAGTTCTTCAAAAACTTTGACCCCGGCCAGCGCAGCGTAGAGCGCGAAGAATCCGATCGCCCCCGGAATCGCCGCCAGCGAGACGAATTTCATCAGCCTTTGGTAGCCCGCCTCCGGCACGGCAATGAACCAGTCCACGTCCGCCGGTGCCGTCCCTCTGACTTTAACATACGTGTCGTATTGCAGCTCCATCAGCGACCGCGGGGACACCGTATACCAAATCATGATCGCCAAAAATCCCGCGACCGCGCTCCAGATCACAAGCTTCTTCCACCACGCCATGGGTGGCACGGTGGCCATGGGTTTTTCCACCAACGGAGCGGTCTCCGCCACCGACTCCACTGCAAACGGCACCACGCGGAAAACCTGCAACCGTTGCAGCAGGAAGCAAATCGCCACCGCACAAACGGTTGCGAGGCAGGAAGCCAGAATGGCCGGGGCAATGATGCCCGTCGGATGATCCGCCCCCCGGGCCTGGAGCAGTGCGATAGTGCTGGCAGGGATCAGGGTGATGCCGCTGGTATTCAGCGCCAGCAGCATCACCATCGCATTGGAAGCCACGCCGGGATTCGGATTGAGTTGGTTCAGCTGCTCCATCGCCCTCAGGCCCATCGGGGTCGCCGCATTGCCCGCGCCCAGCATGTTGGCACCCATATTCATCGCGATGGAACCCAGCGCCGGATGCCCCTTCGGCACCTCCGGAAACACGAGGCGCAGCAACGGCCCCAGCACCCGCGCGATGATGCCGATCAGTCCGCTGGTTTCCACCAGGCGCATGATGCCCATCCACAGCGTGATCATCCCCGCCATCGGCAGCATCACATCCATCACCGCCGCCTGCGACCGGGCCAGCACCGCCTTCGTCACCGGCTCCAAGGTGCCGGTCGCTAAAGCCACGGCGACGGAGACCGTTACCATGCCCAGCCAGATGTAATTCAGCATTCGGTTGTTTAAAAATTAGGCTTTGCCACTCCGGAAAATTCCGTCGCGGATCGCGATGGCCTGTTCTGCGGCATCCTGGATCGCTTTCCAGTTGCCTGCGGCAATGAGCGGTTTTGGTGCCAGCCATGAGCCGCCGATGCCGCCGACCAGCGGATGGCTCAGCCAAGTCTGGCAATTCGACGGATTCACCCCGCCCAGCGGAATATATTTCACGCCCAAGTGGGCATAGGGAGCGGCAATGCTCTCCAGATACTTCAGGCCCCCACTTGGTTCCGCGGGGAAAAACTTGAGAAATTTCCGTTCAAATTCCAAGGCGCGCTCAATATCGGAAGGGGTGCAAATCCCCGGGGCAAAGGGCAACCCTGCCGCCAGGGCCGCTTCCACAATCCGCGGATTCATGCCCGGGGCCACCCCGAAGGCGGCTCCCGCATCCACCACTTCCTTGACCTGATCGGTGGTCAAAATCGTCCCGATGCCCGCCAGCATTCCCGGCACCCTGGCTGTGATCTCCTTCAGTGCCCCAATCGCCGCGGGTGTCCTCAGGGTCAGTTCCATGGCATCCACGCCCCCCGCCAGCAGAGCCTCCGCCAGCGGCACCCCATCCTCCACCCGATCCAAAATCAGCACCGCGATGATGGCGCTCTTTTGCAGTTTCTCAAAAACGGTCGTTTCCTGTTCACTCATAAGTTCCGGCTATAGCAGCAACTTTCCCCCAGCGATACGGAATTCTTTCGAGGATGGGCCGGGCTCAGCCGCCGCCCGCTCAATCCCCCCAGGGACCGGGGCCTCGTTGGAGCGCTTGGAAGCCCCACTCAGCTCTGCGACCCGGCCCGCCATTTTAGTCAACTTAAGTTAATCATTTCCGATTGCATCACCTCCCTGATGGGTTAAACGGAATTGCTACTGTTGGCGGGAGGATTTCATCATCCCTCCAACGGGCGTATCTCAAATCCATCACAAAAAATATCACTCCCATGAAGATCATCGTTCTCGCCCTCGCCGCTGCCGCCCTCGCCTCCTGCGCCTCCAAGCCAAATCCAGCTCCGGCCGCTCCTACCGGCGGTTACGTGACCCCTGCCAAATAAGCAGAGCTCCATCCTTTCCGGAAACCGGCCTCCACCTCGTGTGGATGGCCGGTATTTTATGACCACGATCCTCTGTCACCGGCGGCGATGGAACAGATCGCAGGGTAGTTTATTTCATTTGCGAGGTGAGTCGAAAAGAGTTTCAGCCCGCCGGCCTGCTCCATCCGCACCTGAATTCCAACCATTTCGTCACCATTGAGCAGGCGTATTCCCGTGCAACCCGTGGCTGCTTGTGATTCATTCGTTTCGAACCATGAATATTCTCAGTGTTGAAGACGAACCTCAGTTGGCCAAGCATATCGCCCGGGCGCTGACCCGGTCGGGGCACACAGTTGATTCGGCCGACAATGGTCCTGATGCTTTGGAAAAAGCGTTGTCGCGGGCGTATGACCTTGTGGTGTTGGATGTCAATCTGCCGGGGTGCGACGGGTTTGAAATCCTCCGCCGCATCCGGGCCGCGGATGTTCCGTCACGCGTACTCATGCTCACCGCCAGAGCAGACGTGATGGACCGGGTGCAGGGGCTGCGTTCCGGGGCTGACGATTACGTCACCAAGCCATTTTCCATGGATGAGTTGCTGGCGCGGGTGGAGGTGCTGGGACGCCGGGGCGGGGCCAGTATCCCGGAGGACATGGTGCACATCGGTGGCATCGTCATGGAGGTGGGGAAGCGCCGCGTCACCCTCCAGGGGGAAGTGGTTGCTTTGTCCCCGCGCGAATTTGACGTGCTGCGGATTTTTATGCAGGAACCGGGACGCGTCTTCAGCCGCGATGAAATCTGTGAGCGGATCTGGAACCGGGAGCATGAATACGACACGAGGACCGTCGAAATTTTCATCATGAGGCTGCGGAAAAAACTTTGTGCAGGCGACGAGGAACCCCTGATCGAGACCGTCCGGGGCGTGGGTTATAAGATGCGCCGCCCATGAATGCATGGCCTCTTAAAATTAAGTTCGGACTCTACGCCGCAGGGCTGGCCTACGCGGCAGTGGTAGGATTCAGCCTCGTGCTGATGCCCATCATTTATCATCATCAGCTCAATGAGTTGGATAGCCAACTGAAGGACAATGCGGAGGAACTGTTCCGCGATCTGGAAAATTTCACCGGTGCCCCGAAGGACTACCGCAAGGGCTTTAGCGAACGTTTTATCCCGGTGGCACTGCGCCGGCGCTACATGGAAATCGAGGGGCCGGAAGGTCAGGCATTGTACCGCTCTCCCAACCTCCGCGGCACCGACTTGGCGCCGCAGGCGGAGGATTTGCGCACCATGGTGCTTTTCGACCGGAATGTCCGGTTAGGCACCTTCCGGCATGGCCTGCTGACGTTGCATATCGGCACCCGGCTGGGCACCATTGAAGCCATGCAGGACGATCTCCACATCGGCCTGCTCTGGTCCCTGCCGGTGGCGGCCTTGGTTGTTTTCAGCGGGGGCTGGCTGCTGGCGCGGCGGGCGCTGAAGCCGGTGGGAGACCTGACCACGGCAGCGGAAGGGATCGGAGTGGATCACCCTGACGAGCGGCTGCCAGTGCCCCGGAGCAACGATGAAATCGCGCGCCTCACGGTGGTGTTGAATGCCTCCTTCGACCGCCTGCAAAAAGCCTACGAATCGGCCGCCCGCTTTTCAGCCGATGCTTCCCACCAACTAAAAACACCGGTCACGGTGCTGCGGGCAGGATTGGAGTCGCTGCGGGACGCCCCGTATTTGAAACCACCCGAGCAGGAGGAAATCCAGCAGCTGCTGAAACAAACCCGCCGCCTGACCACCCTGGTGGATGATTTGTTATTATTGGCGCAGGTGGATGCAGGCCGTATGAAGCTGGAGGCGCAGCCGTTGGATCTGGTGCCTTTGTTGCAGGCACTGGGGGATGACACCGGGGTGGCGTGTCTGACCCGCGGCATTGGATATGAACAGCACTGGATGGACGGCGCGAGGGTCCTGGGGGATGCCCGAAGGATTTCGGTGATCCTGCAGAACCTTGCGGAGAATGCCGTCAAATACTGCAGTGCCGGCGGCTCTGTAAAACTATCAGGGGAAGCCTCCGCCGACTTGGTCCGGGTGCAGGTTTCCAACAGCAGCCCTGCCATTCCGGAGGCGGAGCGGTCCCGGATTTTCGAGCGGTTCCACCGCGCCGGGGTGGGTGAGAATATCCGGGGTCATGGCCTTGGCTTGAACATTGCCCGCGAACTGGCTCGGGCGCAGGGCGGTGAAGTCCGCCTCGTGCGCAGCGATGGCGTGGAGACGGTTTTTGAGTTGGAACTGATAGCCGCGCCCTGAAACCGGCAGGCGGGATCAGTGGAACCCGGGGGATTTGCTATTTATTCATCCTTTGCCGTGCCTGGACAGGAAGGCTGGCCCACTCGGAGGTCAGCCACTCATTGGCGTCGGCCGGGCTTTGACGTTGCCACGAACGATAATAGCGGTTCAAGGCATCGGCCTGGGCAGATGGGCTAAACATGTTCCGGGCAAGATCCAAGGCAGCCAAAGGGTCGTTACCGCTGACGACATCACCGAGCGAGCGACGGGCCTGATCTGCGCTGAGACTGGGTTGGAGCTGGGTAATCCAATCCTGCATGCCTGCCGGATCGGTGGCGGCCCATGAATTATAGGCGCCCTGGATGCCATTGGCAGCGATGTCGGCTGGCTGGGTGGCGAGCCAAGCGAGGGCCTTGTCAGGTTCGATCGCCCCCCATGTGGTGGCGAGGTGTTCAACGACAGCAGAGTGGAGGGCGGGGTCGGTGAATCCCTCACTCCACTGCACGGCGGCGTTGATATCACTGGCAGCCCACACGGTGGCAAGCGTGGTGGCGGCTTCGATTTGGGAGGCCCCGGGGGGAAGCCGGGCGACCCATTCAGCCGCGGCCGCAGGGTCGTTGGCTCCCCAGATATCGGCCAATACTGTGGCCAGATCAGGCACGGCCGGGGTGGGGGATTCCGCCCCCCCCCCCGCCGTAGGGGCATCCGTCAGGAAGGGCAGTGCCGCTGCCGCGGCCCTGGCAGGGTCCTGGCGGGCCAACTCGCCGATGGCGGTGGTCAGTCCGACGGTTTGGTTGGCGCGGTCCGCCAACTGGCCGCTCCACGCGATGGCGGCAGCGGGGTCGGTAGCGGCCCAGCCGGTGACGAGACCGGTGAGAAGGGTTTGAGAGGTACTGCCGGTTTCGGCAAACCAAGCGGCGGCTTTTTCCGGGGCGGTGCGGGCCCAACTCTGAGCGAAGCTGCCCATGGCTTCCTCTTTTTGAGGTCCACTGAGGTTTTGCTCCATCCAGACATAAGCCGCCCGGGGATCGGTGACCGCCCAGGCTTGGATGGCGAGGCGGACGCTTTCTGATTGCATCTGGCCGGCGGGGAAGTGGGACTGGGCGTAGGCGAGGGCTGCTTGAGGATCGGTGGCAGCCCAACCTGTCATGGCTCCCCGCAAGAAGTCGAGGCGGTCGGCATCGCCAGGAATGCCTTGGGCCAACTCCATGGCGGAGGTGGGATTTTCTCCGGCAACCTGCTGGCCGAGTTCGTGGAGGGAGAGGGATTTTTGGCCGGTAGGGGGCTGGGAAAGGACCTCCGCGAGAGAAGGGCGCCCGCCACCCCGGGGGCCGGGCGCTGATTTGCGGGCCGAGGGGGCCTTGGGTTCAACCGTTACAGCTGAAAGGGACATGATTTCCCGTGATGGATGGATGGAGGCATTAGTCCAAGCCCCCACCGCCACTCCCGCTGTGACCAGCAGGCTGTTGCTCAGGAGGCTTCCATTGCGCGGGAAAATCATCGAAATCGAATTACCATAGGAACTGGAAAGAGCAAAAGGTTTTTAGTAACCGATCGGTTACTATCCCGGTTTTGCGTCCCGGGGCACGGCGGGGGTATATAGTAACATGTGGGCCACCAGGCAACCTATGAGTATCACCCGGCTTTTCTGTTTGTCGTTGATGGGTACCTTTCTGTGCCCAGATCCATTACGGGCAGTGACTTACGAGGTGTTGCAGGAATTCAGGGTGCCCGGGGCTCAACCACTGTCTGCACTGGTACAGGCTGGGGATGGTGATTTTTACGGCACCACGGTGGCGGGTGGTGAGTCCGGACATGGCACGGTATTCCGGCTGACGGCGGCGGGCGTCCAGACCCATGTGGTTTCTTTCACAGGAAACGCGGGAGCGGCTCCCGGGGGGGCACCAGTGGCGGGTCTGACTCCGGGGCCGGATGGGGCGCTCTACGGCACCACGACGGAAGGGGGAACCCATGGGTTTGGTACCATCTTCCGCATTGGCTCCGCAGGCGCTTTTACGACGCTGGTGGACTTCACAGGCAGCTCCGGGTTGGCCCGCGGTTCGGTGCCATCCCAATTGGCAATCCATCCAGATGGAAACCTTTATGGGACCACGCAGGGGGGGGGCACGGGCGGGTTTGGAACGGTGTTCCGTGTGACCATGGAGGGAGGGCTGACAACCCTGGTGGATTTCACCGGAACCGACGGGGGCGTTGCCGGAGCGGCTCCACGCGGGCCCTTGGCCGTGCAGGGCAGCACGCTCTTTGGCGTTACCGAAAGCGGGGGAGCGGGGGATTTTGGCACCATCTTCAAAATCACCACTTCCGGAGCTTTCACCCTGATGGCAAGTCTCACCGGCGCGGCCGGCACCAAACCCGGAGCGGCCCCTCGCGGTGGTCTGCATTTGCATAGCGATGGCCATCTCTATGGCACCACTCGCTATGGCGGGGCTTCAGATCAGGGAACGTTTTTCAGAATCACGACGGCGGCGATCCCAATTTTGACCCTACTGCGGAGTTTTGCGGATGCGACGGGTTCGCTGCCGGGAGGGGCGCTGGCCCAGGACGGGGCGGGGGCACTTTATGGCACCACCTCCGGCGGGGGAGTCTATGGTCTTGGCACTTGTTATAAAATTACCGTAACCGGGGTGCATACGCTACTGGGAAGCTTCACCGGCAACGCGGGCCCTATGCCAGGAGCCGCACCGGAAGAGGGCTTGGTGCTGAGCAGCGACGGACAACTCTACGGCGCGGCGAGCGCGGGTGGGACTGGAAACCGGGGCACTTTATTCCGCCTGACGACAGCGGGCGGATTCACCGCCCTGACGGATTTCGGGGATGCCTCAGGCTGGCATCCGGGCGGAGCGCCCGTAGCAGATGGAATGGGTGGCTACCTGTTTCCGCTCGTTTCCGGTGGCAGTAAAGGCATGGGCCTGCTGACAACCCTGACTCCCGGTGGCAGCAACCACCCGGCCGCGGTGTTGGGCAATGCTTCCGGTGACAATCCGGCAGGATCGTTACTGAAGGTGGGGGACGATTTCTACGGTTTGACGGAGCGGGGCGGCGCTTCAGGCCGGGGCACGGCGTTCCGCTATCAAGCGGCCACCGGCCCGGTAACGATATCCGACTTCACCAGTCTGAGCGGGAGCCTTTCCGAAGGCCCCTTCATCACCGGAACCGATGGTGCACTCTACGGCATCAGCCGCGAGGGCGGCACCAGCAACCGGGGGACGATTTACAAGCTCACGACGGCTGGCGTCCGCACCCGACTGGTGTCCTTTACCGGAACCACAGGTGCTACCAAAGGGCAGCGGCCCCGTGGCCCACTGGCCTTGGGACCAGACGGGAATTTCTATGGAGTGACGGAACGCGGTGGCGCAGCCGACGCGGGAACACTGTTCCGGATGAAGGCGTCCGGCACGCTGACGGTGTTGGCGGAATTCACGGCGGACGGACCGCGCCTGCCTCTGGGCGGGCTGATCACGGGCGGGGATGGGAAGCTCTATGGGACCACCTCGGCGGGCGGAGCGGCTGATGCCGGCACTCTTTTCCAAGTCAATCCGGCCACGGGCACCTGGATGCTGCTGGGTGAATTTACCGGAAGCAGCGGCTTGGCTGCGGGCAGCCGTCCAGTCGGAACTCTGGCGAGTAATGGAGCCGGAGTGGTCTACGGCCTGACCACCGCTGGAGGAGCCGCCAACTATGGCGGGTGTTTTTGCTATGACGCAGCCTCCGGCTTGAGGACCTTGGTGGAATTCACTGGCAAAACGGGGGGGGCCCCCGGTGCTGGCCTGGCGGATCTGGGGGCAGGGAATTTCGCGGTGGGCGGGGTGGTGGCAGCCGGGCCCAACCTGCTCTACGGCGTAGCACCTGCCGGTGGTCCGGGCGGCGGCGGGGTGGCCTTCCGTCTCACTCTGGGTAGCGCCCAGAGTCCGTTTTCCCAGTGGCGACAAAGCTTCGCCGGCGATGCTGCGGCCCCCATGCTGGCCGATCCGGATGCGGATGGAGTTCCGCTGCTGATGGAGTATGCCCTGGGCTTGCTGCCGACAGTGCATGATGCCGCCACCATGCCGGCGGCGAGCCTGTATTCCGATCCCTCCGGTGAAGTCCGGCTCCGCCTGATCCTCACCCGTGATCCGGCCCGGAGCGACGTCACGATTACCGTGCAGGCCGCCTCCGATCCGGCAGGGCCGTGGGACCCTCTGGCCACCAGCGTGATGGGAGCCCCTTTTTCCGGAACGGGTTACCTCTCGGGGGATGCCGCCACGCCCGGTCTTAAAACCATCGAAATCCGCGACACGGCCACTTCCTCCAGCACGCCCCGCCGTTTTTTACGCATCAAAGTAACTTTTTAACGATTCTCCACCCTAAAAAGGCGCCTCAATTCCAACCAACTGGTTACCAAAGACACTTTGCCGGAAGCCCTTGACGCCGGTAAAGAGATATCGAGCGCCAAACCGAATAACTCATTTTCAGCATGAAAAAACATCCTCTCACCCCCTTCCGCCGCACTGCGCTGGCGGTGGTGCTTCTGACCTCTGCAGCCCTGTCGCCTGTGGTCTTTGCGGCGGCTCCCGATCTGGACGGAGATGGCATTCCCAACGTGGTGGATCCGGACATTGACAATGATGGCATTCCCAATGCCCTCGACCGTAATGTGGATGGTGGTATCGCCAAATCCGGCCTTCACCTAGGCAAATACATCGGCGACCATTTGGACAACGACAGTCCAGCCGAGGATGATATTGATGGAGATGACCTCGCGGACGATTCCCTTGGGGAGCGCGACATCGACGGGGATAGCCGCCGGAATGACGATGCCACAGAACTCGATATCGACGGCGACAAACGCCAGGACGATGCCCCCGGTGAAATGGATATAGACGGGGATGGGGCCAATGACGACTCCAGCCGGGAGGACGATATCGACGGCGACGGATTTTCCGATGACGACAGCTCCGAGATGGACATCGACGGGGATAGCCGCAGCGATGATGACGACACCGACATTGATGGCGACAACCGCCGCAATGCCGAGGTGGCCGAAATGGATACCGACGGCGATGATAAGTCTGACGGCACGGTAGAAGAGACCAACGATGACGGTGACCGCATGGGTAATCGAGAGGATGGTGACGATGACAATGACGGCGACGCGGATGAAGATGACGCCGATCACCGCAGCGAGGACGATGAAATGGAGGTGCAGGTCAGCCTGACCCGTGAGGCCGCCGCCCCGTCCGGCAGCCGCCTCACAGCCAAAATCGAACGGATGGCTACCGGCAAAATCAAATTTGCCTTGGACGGCCGTGATTTCCCAGAGGGCGTTTACAACGTAGTGGTGGATGGCAGCTTGATTGGCTCCTTGGTCATGGAGGCCTCAAAAAATAGACCGGAAGGTCAACAGGATTGGGAAACCAATCCCAACAAGGAGAATGAACTTCCCCTGACCATCGATATTATCGGGAAGCCCATCATGGTGACCGCCGGAGGCGTCACTTTTTTCTCGGGCACAGTTCCTACACCCCAGACCTCCGTGGTCGTGGTCACACCTCCCAGGATCATTCCTGGAGTCTTGACTCAAGGGGCGGCGGCTCCAGCCGGGTCCTCCGGAAGGATTGGAATCTATTTCACGACGGCTGGCCTCAAAAAGGTGGAAGTCGAAATCGAAGACGTGGAGCCCGGAATTTATGAAGTGCTGATCGGCGACTTGGTGCGGGGCTCCCTGACCGCCGTTGCCGGAGCCGACGGGGTGAAGGGCGAATTGTATTTTGAGGTGGGTCCAGATGCCTCCAAAGGTGAATTGCCGCTCGATTTCACAGCTGCCGGCGAACCGGTGGTAGTGCGTCAGGGTGGAGATATTTACTTCACCGGCGTCGTGCCGACGGCACCTCCCGGCGTGGGCGATGGCGTCGAAGACAACGACGACAACGGCGAAGATGACGGCGGCGGCACTCCGGTCGAGGTCCTGCTCTCAAGCTCTGCCGCGGCGGCGCCCGGCTCCAAGGCGGAAGTCCAAATCCAGTTTGGACCTGCCGGGGCCACCGGTTTGGAAATTGAGGTGGAAGATGCCTTAGCCGGTGCCTACGACCTCATCATTGACGGCACCCCTCGCGGATTTGTGGAAGTGACCACTTCCGTGGACGGGACGAAAGGCAAGCTGCGTTTCGAAACGACACCAGACAACGCTGCGGAGTTGCCTCTCGACTTTATCGCCCCCGGCAAGTCCATCTCGTTATCGCAGGGCACCACGGTTTTCTTCACCGGTAACATCCCCGGCCAGCCAGCCAGCTGATTTCCGTCGCAAGCGCCTCCTGCAAAGCCCCCGCATGGTTGATCCATCGCGGGGGTTTTGTTTTTCCCGGAGGGCGGTCCACCTCAGGGACTCAAGCGGTCGATCTGCCAATCACCGGCCTGGTTCCTGGTATAGCAAATCCGGTCGTGCAGCCGGCTGGGCCGGCCTTGCCAGAATTCGACGGCTGCCGGGAGCAGCCGGTAGCCACCCCAAGTGCATGGCAGGGGGACGAGAGTGCCTTCAGGGTATTTTTTTTCCAGCGCAGCGAACTGTTCCTCCAGCCAGGGGCGGCCGGGAATGGCGGTGCTCTGCGCGGACGCGTGAGCGCCCAGTTGGCTGGTTCGCGGACGGCTGTGAAAGTAGGCTTCACTTTCCTCCCGGGTCACTTGCTCGACAGTGCCCCGCACGTTGACCTGACGCTCCAGCTCCTTCCAGAAAAAACCCAGAGCGGCCTTCGGCTGGGTGGCCAGTTCGCGTCCTTTTTGACTTTCATAGTTGGAGAAAAAAGTGAATCCCCGGTCATCCAGGCCCTTCAGGAGCACGATGCGGGACGACGGCTGGCCGGTGGCTGGGGCCACGGTGGAAAGGGTCATCGCATTCGGCTCCACGATCCCGGCTTGCTGGGCTTCCGCGAACCAGGCGCGGAACTGAGCGAAGGGATCGGCGGAGACTTGATCGCGGCGGAGACTATGACGGCGGTAATCCATGCGCAGGTCCGCGAGGGACGGCGCCGGTTCTTTTGCGTTGCTGGACGGGGGATTCTCCATTCTCATCGTGCAGCTACGTATCACACGTTGCCCCAGTCTGCACATGCACAACGATATTGATCACGTCCTGCTCCACGAATCCACCATCATGAGCCGTCTCGACGCCATGGCACGGGATATCACGCGGGATTACCAGGGGGAAATGCCCACGGTGGTCTGCATTCTGCAGGGGGGGATCATCCTGATGGCCGACCTGCTGCGCCGCATTCAGTTGCCCCTGTTGATCGAAACCATTTCCGTCTCGTCCTATCATGGTGGCACCGAAAGCAGCGGGGTCGTTACCTTCCACCAGTCGGCTCTGCCCGATCTGAAGGGGAAACACGTCATTCTCCTTGATGATATCCTGGATACCGGCCGGACGCTGGAGGCCATCCGGAACCGTTTTGTGACGGAAGCCGGAGCCGCCAGCGTGAGGCTTTGCGTCCTCCTGGATAAGAAAAAGGAACGGCCCTGCAAGGTGAACGCGGATTATGTGGGATTCCCGATCGGCGATGAATTTGTGGTCGGCTACGGCCTCGACTACAAAGGCCAGTATCGGAATCTGCCCTACATCGGCGTGCTCAAGGAGTCGGCGATCCAGCGTTTGGCCTGAATTTTCCCTGACATGTCCTCCTCGTCCAATCCCGCTGACCTCAGGGTGCTGTTTTTCGGCCACCTGCCGCAGATCACGGGTTGCCCGGAGACAGCATGGCCCCTGCCGGAAGCACTCCGCGTGGCGGACTGGTTGGAGTTGTTGTATCAGAAATGGCCGGGCCTGCGTGCTTCGGACGCCAGTCTGCGGGTGGCGGTGAATCTGGAATACACTCACCGCAGTGCCCTGATCCCACCGGGGGCGGAAGTCGCGGTGATGCCCCCTGTCCAAGGCGGCTGATCAACCAAATAACTTCTGATAGGCCCCGCCTTCGTTCAGAGTGGGCCGTTCCGGACGACCCTTGTATTTGTAGATCAGATCCATGTTATCCAATCCAAGCGCTTCGAGGATGGTAGCGTGGAGATCATGGACGTGGAGCCGTTGGTCCACCGCGTGGAGCCCGAGTTCATCGGTGCTGCCGATGGTTTGACCGCCTTTGACGCCACCGCCAGCCATCCACATGGTGAAACCAGTGGGGTTGTGGTCCCGGCCATCGCCTTTTTCACTCTGGGGGGTGCGGCCAAACTCGCCGCCCCAGACGACGAGGGTGGAATCCAGCAGCCCCCGGGCTTTGAGGTCGCGGAGCAGGCCGGCGATGGGTTGGTCGACACTGCGGCACAGGCCGCTGTGGTTTTCCTCCATCTTCGTGTGAGCATCCCATTTGCTGCCCGCCCCGCTGTAGAGTTGGACGAAGCGGGTGCCCCGCTCCACCAGACGGCGGGCGTGCAGGCACATGCGGCCGAAGGTTTCCGTGGCCTTGGTATTGAGTCCGTACAGCTCCTTGGTGGCCCCGGTCTCGCTGGTCAAATCGACCGCTTCCGGCGCAGTGGCCTGCATCCGGTAGGCAAGTTCGTAGGAGGCGATGCGGGCTTCCAGTTCCGACTGTTCCGGATGCTGGTCGGCGTAGGTGCGGTTGAGCCGGTTGAGAAAGGCGAGCCGGCTTTCCTGGCGCGGGGTGGTGACGCCGGCCGGAGTGTTCAAATGCGGGATCGGTTCCGCTCCGGAAGTCAGGCGCACTCCCTGGTAGGCGGCAGGCATAAACCCCGCGCTCCAATTGCGCGGGCCGTTGATTACCGGGCTGGGATTGTCCTGCAGGACCACAAAAGCCGGCAGATCCTGGTTTTCCGTGCCGAGGCCATAACTGACCCACGACCCGAGCGAGGGACGTCCGGCGAGGGTGCTGCCGGTATTCATCTGACAGACCCCCGAAGAATGGTTGACCCCATCGGCCCAGCAGGACCGGATCACCGCGATGTCATCCACACATTTGGCCAGTTCCGGCAGCCAATCGCTGACCCAAATCCCGCTTTGCCCATGCTGGGCGAAGGTGCGCTGGCAGCCCAGCAACGGGCTGCTGAACTCGCCCATCGCCGTGATGACGCGTTTGAAGCTGTCGGGGATCTGTTTTCCCGCGAGACGGTTCAGTTCCGGTTTCGGGTCGAAAAGGTCGATATGGCTGGGCCCGCCTTCCATGAAGAGAAAAATGACGCTCCGGGCTTTGGGCGCGCGGTGCGGCAACGGCAAAACCGGCGCGGCAGCCGCTGCCGTCTTCTGCAGCAGATGCGTCAGAGCCAAGGTGCCAAATCCGGCCCCCGCCTGCCGCAGGAAGTCGCGGCGGGTGCGGGTGAAATGGATGTTGCCGCAATTCATGGGATTAAGTGAAACCAAGGACTGATACCGCTACGACCGGCCCTGCGCAACTTTTCCACAATTCCACGATTCCGGTGGACCCGACCCGAATCTGCCCTAGGCTTCCACTAGAGATGTATTCCGAGGACAGCATTCAATACGCGCTGGAAACCACCGAGGTGCTTCATGAGCCGGACCGGCGCATTGATACCTTTGGCACGACCAGCTTCCAATTTCACCTCATCAGCGAACTGATGGATGACGTGCAGCAGGTACGCGTCCGGAGCGGCCAGATCCATGCCCAGCGGCCCACCATCCTGAAACCCGAACCCTACGCCGATCTCGAATTCGAGGGTTTTGGGGAAGGCGCTTCCGCCTTCGCCCAATGGATGAAGGAACGAATGAGCCAGACCAATGCCGCGCTACTCCAATACGGCTTCTCCTTCAAAAAAAGCGATGTCACGGAGTCGCTGGTCCACGATCCGCTACCGGTCGTCACTGATCGGGTCCTTGCGGAAATCCGGACTTCCGGCAACCCCCTCACCGCCGTGATCCTCGGGGTGGACGACACCTGGGAGATCTGTCTCCTTAAGTTCACGCTCGAGATGATTCATAAGTCTCACAAGATCAACCTATTCGACTTCAAGCGACGCGGCCTGCTGTAAGCTCCCCGCTCATCCTACTGGGGGACCAGGTCCCTGTGGATCATCAGCCGTCAAGCAGACCGGGAGGCATCCGGATAGCCCTCCATCTGCGATGGAATCAGTACCACTGGTTCAAGAAGCGGGAGGGCTGTGGCGGAACTACGCCCCCGCGCGCGATACACAATGGGCCACCATCGCCATTTCAGGATCATGGCGGTGACATTGCCCGCCCCCGCTCCGGGGTTGGTCCGGGGTGGCAGGGGCTTTGAGGGCGTATCTTCTGGCCGGATACGGAGGGGCATTTGCCCGCAGCGGCCTCTCTAACCGGCGGTTTCGCCCGGGTCCTGGATCCTTCCCTGGTAAGGTTTCTGAGGTTTTTCCAGCAACGGGGAGGACCGCAGGGGGGACGCCCGGTAGATTTATCCGGCTGATTTTGCCGACTTTTCCGCGGATTTCCGGCGCGCGTTCAAATTTGAGAAACCCGGAATCCTCTCTAGTGATCCGGACCGGCTGCTAACGGTGGACCGGCCATGGCGATCCTAATATTTTCCAGGCCGTCTGCCGGACCGGCATTGCTCCAGGCCTGGTTCCTGACTTCCCGCTCCGCCATGATTCTTTCCCTGCTAGTTGCTTTCCGGGAATCCCTTTAACCAGCGTATCACCAACTGGCGTGGAGCTTTGGACCTTCCCGGAAGTGGCTGCCTCGATATCTCACCTTTGAGAAATCGAGGTTGGGATCCAGCGGAACAAAGCACGTTGCCAGGAGCGGCATGGATCGTTGTCGGATGGGATTGGAAACCCCGGTAAAGCAAATTATATAATTACAATAATATGATTTGGATTACCAAGCTTTGATAACGCCCAATATCGTCTGAATCCGGTCGCAAAAATCAGCAAAAAGGAAGCTTGGTGTTCCGTGCCGAAGGTTTCTCTACAGTCAGCCACTAAGGTAATCACCTATGATCAAGGCGCGCCGGAGCTCCCCCTAATCCACTGATCTTTAGGGAATCGCTCAAAAAAAAGAATCTTGACTATTCTGGAATTAACCTCAGTATTCAGGCAAATTCCCTACTACGCATAAGGAAAACTCCTAATGCCCATTAATATGAAATCTTAGGCATTCATACACCTTGGACCGTCTCATCCAATGAATCATCCACGCCTATCTATTATCAAAATTATTATAATTACCAAGGCTCTTGCCGGGCTGTGCCACTATCTCTACCCCCCGTTATGAAACTTTATCCACTCCTCGCCTCCGCCTTGTTCGCCCTGCTTCTTTGCGGGATCGTCCAAGCACAATCCTCCGGAGCCGTAACTCTGGCATGGGACGCCAACCCGGAGCCTGATGTCACGGGCTACCGGTTGCTTTATGGCACCACCAGCGGTGACTACACCCAAGTCATTGATGCCGGAAATACCACCACGGCCACCGTGGCAAATCTGGTCACGGGTATCCCCTACTTTTTTGTGGCAACCGCCTACAATAACTCCGGCCTCGAAAGCCTGCCATGTCCCGAGATCGTCGTCGTATCCGGGAACAACTCCCCGATGGTTTCCTCGGTCCTCAACCAAACCATCAACGAAAATACGTCCACCGGAGCCTTGGCCTTCACGGTGGGCGACGCCGAAACCGCCGCCGGCAGCCTCACCGTGACCGGCAGTTCCTCCAATCCGGCGCTGGTCCCCGCTGCCAGCATCGCGTTCGGCGGCAGCGGCGCCAACCGGACCGTAACCGTGACCCCCTCCGCCCAGCAGAATGGCACCGCCGTCATCACGCTCAGCGTCAGTGATGGCACGGCGACCACTTCCAGTAGTTTTCTCCTGAC
>CAIZWU010000015.1 GCA_903936775.1 uncultured bacterium
CGATTTTCCGTTCCTGCGCAGTAACCCCCCGCGACGCATCAATGACCAGCACCGAAATATCGGCGCGGCGGATGCTGCGCTCACTGCGGGCCACGCTATAAGCTTCCACGCTGGTGTCGATCTTCGCCTTTTTGCGTATCCCGGCAGTATCGATCATCAGGAAGGGCTGGCCCTTGTGGACATACATGCTGTCGATGGAATCGCGAGTGGTGCCCGCGACCGCACTGACGATCGCCCGTTCGGTCCCGAGGATGGCATTGAAAAGAGAGGATTTTCCGACGTTGGGACGGCCGATGATCGCCATACGGATAGCCTGTTCCTCATCCATCTCGGCGGTGCCGTCTTCGGCCACTTCCACCGCAGCATCCTCCACTGGAGGCGGCACGGCACGTTCACAGGCCTTGATCAGGGCTTCAATCCCTCGGCCGTGTTCGGCACTGAAGGCCTGGACATTTTTGAAACCAAGCCGGCCAAAGTCAGCGATGTTCAGATCGTGCTTCGGGTCATCGGCTTTATTAAGACCGAGAATGACCGGCTTGCCCTGGCGGCGGAGCATCTGGGCGACGGATTCATCAATGGGATGCATCCCGGACAGGGCATCGACTACAAAAAGAATCGCGTCGGCCGCCGCGATGGCGATCTCGGCTTCGATGCGGACCATGTCGCCAAAGTCATCATTCAAAGTGGCGCCGATCCCGCCGGTGTCCATCATCTGGAGCGGGAAACTGGCGTCCTTCACCGGAGCCATCAGACGGTCACGGGTCACCCCCGGCATGTCGTGCACGATGGCGATACGGCGGCCGGCGAGCCGGTTGAAAAGGGCGCTCTTGCCCACATTGGGACGACCGACGATGGCAATGATCCGGTCCTTGTTGCGTGAAACCTGCATAAGCTTGAAAAAACGGGGGGATTGTCTGCATCACCCCGGAACCGGAGCCGCGCAACTTATTATAAGGAGGCAAAAGCACTTGGAGTTCATGGTTCAGAAAAAACTTCTGACCCGTGAAACATTCCCCTTTCACCTCGGTAAATACGCCCCGCAGGACTCCCGCACCACGAGGCGCGGCGTCACCAGCAGGCTCCGGGCGGGCAAGGTGGGGTCGGCCAGCCGCTCGCGCATGGCGTGGAAGGCGGTAACAGCAATCTCGCGGCAGGGCTGCTGGATAGTAGTCAGAGGGACCGGAAGCAGGGTGGCGAAGCGCACATCGTCGAAGCCCACCACGCGGAGATCGCGCGGGGTGGCGACGTTTAATCTCGTGAGGGTCTGAAGCAGACGGGCGGCGGTGTGGTCGTTGGTGCAGATCACCGCTTCGTGGGTTTTTCCGGCCACGAGGCGGCGCACAAATTTCACGTCGGACGGATCGCCTGCGTGAAAAAAATCGCGCGGCACCGGCAGGCCGTGGCGCATCAGCGCGGAGCAGACCCCGGCTTTCCGCGCCTCCATCGTGGTGGCGGAAAACGGGCGCGTCACAAAGGCAAGGTGCTGCACCCCCAGCTTGATGAGGTGCTCCGCCAGCAGGTAGCCTCCTGCGAAGTTATCGATCCCCGCCAAATCAAAGGCACTGCGTTGCGGGAACGGACAAATGTCACGGTCCAGCAAAACCACCGGCACGCCCGCGTGGCTGAGTCGCTCCGTGATACGGCGGTTCGCGGCTTCGTTATCGGAGGTGTGCTCAAAAGGCGCGAAAAAGACCCCGCTGACGCCCTGACCGATAAATTGCCGGCAAAGGTCCTCCGCCTCGTCAATCGTCATGTCAGATTCGGTGCGGGGCCGGTTGGTCCCGCCCCAATGCATCCCGAAATCCTGCACCCGCGCCAGACTGGCCAGCTCCCCGCAGATTACTTCAAAAATCTCGATCTGCCCCAGCCCGGGCACGATCAGACCCAACTGCCGCAGCCCGGAACCTCTCAGCATCGCCGGCGCGAGGTAAGTGCCCGACCCCGCTCGACGTTCCACGAGGCCTTCCCGCTCCAATGTGCGCAGAGCCTGCGCCGCCGTGGGCCGCGAGACTTCGAAGCGCTTCACCAACTGCGCCTCGCTCGGCAGGCGGCCTTCTGCGGGGTATTTTCCCGAAGCAATCTCGGTGCGGATCTCGCGGGCGATTTCGTGGTGTTTCGTGTGAGCTGGCATGGAAACCGGTATAGACCAGTTCGATGATTGGTCATAACAGGAATGTTTGCAAGCTTGACTTCGACTCTCGTCATGAAGCGCGGATGTGACAAAACCAAGCCACGCCTCCGCATTTTATGTCCACGCCTTCCTCCACCGCCTCCGGTCCGTCCCGGCTTTTTCTCTGGTCCCTCGTCTCGTCTTTAGCCGGATTTCTATTTGGCTTTGATACCGTGGTGATCTCGGGCGCGGAAAAAACCATCCAACAACTTTGGAACCTGACACCCAGCATGCACGGCCTCGCCATGGGAGCCGCACTCTGGGGCACCGTGCTGGGCTCGCTGGTAGGCAGTTGGCCCACCGACCGCTTCGGGCGGAAGCGCACCCTGCTTTGGATCGGCATTCTATTCCTCGCGGGATCGGTCTGGTCCGCCCTCGCCAACGAAGTTTATTCCTTCATGGCGGCGCGTTTCATCGGCGGCATCGCCATCGGCATCAGCACCGTCGCCGCGCCGCTCTACATTTCGGAAATCGCCCCACCCGCCCGCCGGGGCCGCCTCGCCGGGATGTTTCAATTCAACATCGTCTTCGGCATTCTGGTCGCCTTCCTGTCCAACTACCTGCTGGGCAAAATGGGCGAAAATGCCTGGCGCTGGATGCTGGGCGTGATGGCGGTGCCGTCGGTGATCTATACCTTCGCCTGCCTGCTCATCCCGGAAAGCCCACGCTGGCTGATCGCGAAAAAAGGAGACCTGGCCGCCGGCCTGAAAATACTGGCCATGATCGATCCGGACGCTTCTCCAACCGGCCTCCAGGCCACCGCCAACAGCCTCGCCACCACCGCCGCCGCACAGGATCAATCACGCGGTTTCTGGAGCAAGCGCCTCAGCGTCCCCATCTGGCTGGCGATCATGGTGGCGTTCTTCAATCAATTATCAGGAATCAACGCCATCCTCTATTTTGCACCGCGCATTTTTGAGCTGACCGGCCTCGGGCAAAAGGCCGCGCTGCTCCAGTCCGTGGGCATTGGTGTGACCAATCTGATCTTCACCTTCGTTGGTCTGTGGCTGATCGACCGGCTGGGCCGGCGCACCCTGCTGTATATCGGATCGTTTGGTTATATCGCTTCGCTGGGCTTGTGCGCATGGGCTTTTTTCAGCGAAACCTACGCCATCGTGCCTGCCTGCATTTTCGCCTTCATCGCGGCGCACGCCATCGGTCAGGGCGCGGTCATCTGGGTGCTGATCTCGGAGATTTTCCCGGACCAGTTCCGAGCTCAGGGGCAATCGCTCGGAAGCTTTACGCACTGGATTTCCGCGGCACTCCTGACTACTTTTTTCCCGAAAATGGTTACCGCTTTCGCGCCGGGTTATGTCTTCCTGTTTTTCTGCGGAATGATGGTGCTGCAATTGATCTGGGTAAAGCTGCTGGTGCCTGAAACCAAGGGCGTGCCGCTGGAGCAAATCCAAAAACAACTGGGCATCAGCGCATGAAAAAGGCCGCCGTCATCATAGGACTGGGCGAAGTGCTTTGGGACGTCTTCCCGGACGGCGCACGCTTCGGCGGCGCGCCTGCCAACTTCGCCTGTCATGCCGCCAGTCTCGGCGCGGAGGCCTGGCTGGTCAGCGCGGTGGGCACGGACGCCGAGGGTGACAAGGCCGCTTATTTTTTACGGGACCATGGGGTGTGCTGCGACGCCCTCGCCACCGATGCCGCGCATCCCACCGGCTCGGTGCAGGTCACGCTGCACGGGAACGGCTACCCTTCTTATCAAATTATGGAAAATGCCGCGTGGGACCATTTGCCGTGGTCGGCTGCCCTCGGCGACCTCGCCTCGCGGGCGGAGGCGGTTTGTTTTGGCTCGCTGGGCCAGCGCAGCGAAACCGCGCGGCGCACCATCCAGCGCTTCCTGGCCGCCGTGCCGGACACGGGGTTGAAAATATTCGACGTCAATCTGCGCCAGCATTATTTCAGCGGGGAAGTGCTGCGCACCTCGTTGGAAGCGGCCAACGCCGTGAAGTTGAACGAAGATGAATTGCCGGTGCTGGGGCGGCTGTTTTCCCTCAAAGGGACGGACACCGCCGCGCAGTTGGGTCAACTCGCGGAATGCTTTGATTTGCGCCTGGTGGCGCTGACGTTGGGGGACCGGGGCGCAGTGCTTTTTTCGCAGGGTGCAATGGATGAATTTCAGCCGCCACCGGTGTCGGTGGTCGATACCGTTGGCGCGGGCGATTCCTTCACCGCCGCGGTGGTTACCGGTTTTCTGGAAGGCCTGCCCCTCGCGGAAATCAACCGTCACGCCTCCGCCATCGCCGGCTTTGTCTGCTCCAGGCGTGGGGCCACCCCCGCCCTGCCCGCCGCGCTCCGCCAGCGGCCCCTCACCCCCACCCCAAACCACTAACATTATGAGATTTCTCCATGGCTGCCTGTTTTTCCTGCTGACCGCCACCGCTGCCCGGACAGAGGGCGAGCCGTTCCGTCCGCTCTACCACTTCACTCCGGCGAAAAACTGGATGAATGATCCCAACGGAATGGTCTGGCACGACGGCGAGTGGCATCTCTTCTATCAATACAATCCCTTCGGCGACAAATGGGGGCACATGAGCTGGGGACATGCGGTGAGCCGCGATCTGCTGCGCTGGGAGCACCTGCCGGTGGCGTTGGCAGAGGAAAATGGCGTGATGATTTTTTCCGGCAGTGCGGTGATGGATGACGGGAACACCAGCGGCTTCGGCAAAGACGGGAAGCCGCCCATGGTGGCCATTTACACGGCCCACACGGATAAAAACCAATCTCAGGCCATCGCTTTCAGCACTGATCGCGGACGCACCTTCACGAAATATGAGGGTAATCCAGTGCTCGATATTGGTGCGAAGGATTTTCGTGATCCGAAAGTGATGTGGCACGCGGCGACGGGTCGCTGGATCATGACCATCGCCTGGCCGTTGGAGCGTAAAGTCCGCTTCTACGCCTCGCCGGATCTCAAGGCGTGGACGCACCTCAGCGACTTCGGGCCGGCGGGATCCGTGGCCGGCATCTGGGAATGCCCGGATCTTTTTCCGCTCAAGATCGAGGGCGGTGGCGAAAAGTGGGTGTTGATCGTCAATGTGGGCAGCGGTGGCCCGGCAGGCGGCTCAGCCGGGCAGTATTTTGTCGGTGAGTTTGATGGCTCCGCGTTCCGCCTTGATGACGCTTCGCTTCCGCCCGGCCAGCCCGCAGCCGGGCCAATGGGCATGGAAGTGCTGGCGGATTTTGAGCAGGGCTACGGCAGTTGGAGGGCGGAGGGAAATTGTTTCGGCGGGGCTCCAGCCACCGGGTCCATCGGGAACCAGCACCCGGTGCCAGGCTTCACAGGCAAGGCGCTCGTCAACACTTTCCTGGGGGGCGACGGGACCACCGGGACCCTGACATCCCCGGCTTTTTCCCTGACCAGGGACTGGCTGTGTTTTCAGATCGGCGGAGGCAGACAGCCGGGGAAAACGTGCGTCAATCTCCGCCTCGATGGCGCAGTGGTACGCACCGCCACAGGTCGGGATCTCGAGGCGCTGGACTGGGTGTCGTGGTCCGTCGCGGAGCTTCGCGGCCGGACCGCCATGCTCGAGATCGTGGACCAGGCCACGAGCGGCTGGGGGCATGTGAATGCGGATCAGTTTGTCCTCGCCGACTCGCCCGCCCGTCCAGCCACCGAGGCCGCGCTTTGGCTGGATCACGGCCCGGATTTTTACGCTGGAGTCACCTGGAGCGGCGGCCCACCGGGCGACGACCGGCGCATCCTGCTCGGCTGGATGAGCAACTGGCCCTACGCCAATGCCGTGCCGACCAGCCCGTGGCGCAGCGCCATGACCATCCCGCGCGAGCTGGCCCTGCGCCAACTGGGTGGATCCTATCGACTAGTGCAAAAGCCAGTGCAGGAAATGTCTCAACTGAACGCGCGCGAAGTTCGCTTCCCAGGCGGCACGCTGGCAGAGGCGAACGACTGGCTCGTCCGCGAAAATGTGTCCGGCGACGCCATGGATCTGACCGTGACGCTGACCCCCTCCCCCTCCGGCCAAGCTGCGCTGGACGTGCTGGCCGATGACACCCACGCCACCGCCATCATCGCAAACACGGCATCGGGCACGCTGCGGGTCAACCGTTCGCGCTCGGGCCGCACGGATTTCCATCCTGACTTTTCCGCCGAGGCCGTCGCCCCGCTTCCGGCCCCACCAGAGGGCGTGATCACCCTGCGCGTGCTCATTGATGCCTGCTCGGTCGAGGTTTTCGCCGCCGATGGGGCCACCGCCTCTACCAGCCTTGTCTTGCCCACGCCCAACGCAAGCGCGGTGCGCATCACCGCCGCAGCATCGGTCGGGCCGATCATCGCCCGCATGCTGAAGCCGCGTCAATAACACGGGCATTTCCAAATCCCCCAAAAACCAAACCAGCAAACAACCAGCAACTATGACCAGGAAAACACTGCTTAGGGCAAGCCTGGGCATGCCCCTGACATGCGGCGCGCCTGCCGCCGTCTTCACCTGGGATGCCGGGGGCGACGGGGTGAACTGGGGAGATCCCAGTAACTGGAATGCGAAAACCCTCCCCGGCGCGGCGGGCCTTGTTTTAAGAGCTGGCAAGGGGGGCACCTCATCCCCTGACCAAAAAGGCTGTCAGCTTGCCCTCGGTGTGCCTTCCCGGATCTGCCGCGCACAGTCCACAATGTAGGCGATGCCGGAGGCCACCACGAAGAGGGAGGCCACCACCACCGGCACGATGGGCGGCAGCCAGTCCAGCCGCAGCATGGCCCAGGAGAGGGCGACCATGAGGCTGACGGCGCAGACTTTCCCGGTCCAGTGCGGGCGGATGATGACATTGCCGACACAGTATTGAATCAGGCAGGCGCCGCCGAAGGACAGCACGTCCTTGCTGATGACAAGCACCGGAAACCAAAGGGGAAAGCGGTGATCCTCCGGCCATGAAGTGGACAGCGTGATGAGCGCGGCGAGAACGAGCCCCTTGTCCGCGATGGGATCCAGCCGGCTGCCAAGGCGCGTCTGCTGATTAAAATGGCGGGCCACCCAGCCGTCCACAAAATCGCTGACACAAGCCGCCAAAAACACCGCCACCGCAGCGATACGGTAGGCCTCCACCGGCTGACCGGCCGCCGCGCTTTTCCCGTAATACAGCGCCAAACCGACAAAAACCGGGATCAGCAGAATGCGGGAAATCGTGATCCAGTTGGCCAGATTCATGGTTCAACTTACCACCCTTGGCGAAGATACCAGCCGCAAAGGTGGGAAATCGTCCGGCCCGGTTCGGCCTGACATCGCCACGGGATCGGCCGCATTGGCTTGGTTTCATTTCCCTTTGCACCCTGCCCCGCCTGCCGCTTTCATCCCGGTCATGTCCGCCCCCGTAAAAGCCGAAACGCCCGTAATGGAAAAAATCGTCAGCCTCTGCAAACGCCGGGGCTTCATCTACCAGTCCTCCGAAATCTACGGGGGGATCAACGGCTTCTGGGATTACGGCCCACTTGGGACCGAGTTGAAACGGAATCTGCGCGATGCGTGGTGGCGCACCATGACCCGGGAACGTGAGGATGTGGTCGGTCTCGATGCCACCATCATCATGCACCCGGCGATCTGGAAGGCTTCCGGGCATGTGGATACTTTCGCCGACCCAATGGTCGACTGCCTCGTGACCAACAAACGCCTGCGGGCCGACCAGATCGAGCCGCAGCATGGCGTGGTCTATAAATTCACCGGAGCCTCCGGCGCGGAAGGCACCGCCAGCACCGTCGCTTTTTCCGCGCTGGCCCCGGCAGGCAAACCCCGGGAATCCGCCCTGAAAACCGCCAAGGCATTTTATACGGCACGTGGAGTGAAGGACCCGGAACCATTGGGCGGGGAGACCGGCGAAAAGGTGGAAAACTCCACCGCTTTCAATCCCGAGAACGGCGCGGAACTCACGGAACCCCGCATGTTCAACCTCATGCTCAAGACCCACACCGGTCCGGTGGAGAGCGAGGAAAATGTGGCCTACCTGCGGCCGGAAACGGCCCAGGCCATCTTTGCGCAGTATAAAAATGTGGTCGACTCCAGCCGCGTCAAAGTGCCTTTCGGGATTTGTCAGATCGGCAAGGCCTTCCGCAATGAAATCAACCCGCGCAATTTCACCTTCCGCAGCCGCGAGTTCGAGCAGATGGAACTGGAGTTCTTCATCAAACCGGATGAGGCCATTGAAATCATCAGCGGCAAGGTCGCGGTCTGGAGCGAGAGCTCCGATCTCAGCGTGCCGCTGCCAGACTGGGGCTGGGAAATGTGGCACCGCTATTGGGTGGCGCAGCGCACCGCGTTTTATGAAAGCATCGGCCTCGGCAAGGTGATCCACTATTACTGGCAAACCAAGGAGGAGCTGGCGCACTACGCCCGGGCTTGTGTGGATATTCTCTGCGAGTTTCCCTTTGGCACCGAAGAACTGGAAGGCATCGCGGCCCGCGGTGATTTCGATCTGTCGCAGCACCAGAAACACTGCGGCAAACCCCTCGAATTCTTCGACGAGGAACTCAAAACCGCCGCCGCTGCCCTGAGCGAAGAAGCCAGGGAAGCCCTGATCCAACGCCGCCTCGCCGCTGAACAGGCCAAAGAAAAAGGCGCCCTGACCGAAGCCGAAGTCCGCGCCTGGTTTGAACGGCTGTTCAAAGGATTCTACCTGCCTCACGTCATCGAACCCTCCGCCGGCCTCGACCGCATGGCGCTGGCAGTGATCGCCAAGGCCTTCGAGCAATACGAGAAGGAGGACGGTAAAGGCAAATCCGAAACCATCACCGTGCTGCGCCTGCATCCGGGCATCGCGCCGATCAAAGTGGGCGTTTTCCCGCTGCTGAAAAACAAACCGGAGCTGGTGGCCAAGGCCCGCAGTGTCTTCCAACAACTGAAGGGTAAACTGAACACCTTCTACGATGAAAGCGGCGCCATCGGCCGCCGTTATGCGCGTCAGGATGAAATCGGCACGCCGTTCTGCGTCACCATCGACTTCGAAACCCTCGGCGAACAAGGTCCGGAACTGGCCGACACCGTCACCGTGCGCGAGCGCGACGGCGGCGCCCAGCACCGCGTGAAAATCAGCGAGCTGAACGGCTGGCTGCTGGCGCGGGTGTAAATGAGCGCAGCTTGCAAGGCGGGCCGGTAATACCTAGCATCACCAAATGATGTCGATGCCGTCCCCTTCATTACAACTGACTGCAGTCTGTGAACCCGCCCCTGAAGGCGGGTTCACCAGCACCTTCGAAGAATTCCCAGACGTCTTCTCCGAAGGTGAAACGCTTGAGGAAGCCGAAGCGATTTCTCCGACGCCCTGCAACTCGTCCTTGCCTATCATCGCGATCAGGCCCGGCAACGGGAACCTTCCGGCCAAGCCGTGAGGCATGAGTTTCAACTGGCCCCGGCGTGAAACTGAGCGACCTCGAACGCCGCTTGATATCGCAGGGCTGCCACCTCGAACGGCAAGAAGGCAATATACGGTTTGGAAAAATCCCGCCACCGGAAAAGTGAGTCCGGTGCCACGCCATCGGGAAATCAAGGAAGTGATCGTGAAGTCCATCTGCCGCCAGTGGATCATTGCCGCGCCAGCAAAGTAGCCATCATCGCTCCGCGTGATGAGCATGGCGTGTGAAAGCGGAAAAAACGTCCGATTTTCAAATCAATCTCCCACAACAACGCCCGATGACTGCAATTCAGTTTAGACGGGAAGCCGCTTGCTCATCACGCGGAGCGATGATGGCTACTTTCCATGAACGCGCTCCTGATCGACACTTCCGAGGATCTCCCTGACTGGCCGGAACGCCGTGCCCTGACGGAATAGCCAGGCCCCCTCCTAAGCACCTCCGATCACGCTCAACTGGGAACGGTGGCCACTTCAAATCCTGCTTGTGCCGCCCACGCCCTCGCGGCAGAGGCCGTGATCAGAGCCTTTTTAGGCTCAACCCACCCCCGGCACGGCCTCGCTGCTGCGCCGATTTTTCGATTTTGCCGCCACCTGAAGGAGATTCGACCGGACACTTCCGCGAATTCCCTGAAATAATCCGCTGCCTGAGACGCTCTATTCGTTACCAATCCATGAAAACCCGCCTTTTCCTCCTCACTCTCACCGGCTTTGCCGGAACGCTGCTCACGACCCACGCGGCCGACCCTGCCCCCACCGTCAAACCCCCGGCCACCTCCCCTGATAAAAAAATGGAAACTGTCACTCTCGCCACCGGCTGTTTTTGGTGCACCGAAGTCATCCTGCAACGCACCAAAGGCGTCCAATCCGCCACCAGCGGCTACCTCAATGGCAAAACACCGAACCCCACTTACGAGGACGTCTGCACCGGCCTCACCGGGCATGCCGAAGCGGTGGAAGTCGTCTTCGATCCCGCCGTGATCCCTTTCGAAACCTTGGCCCATTTATTTTTCGAAATGCACGATCCCACCACCTTGAATGCCCAGGGGAACGATCACGGCACCCAGTATCGCTCAGGCATTTTTTATCATACGGATGAACAAAAGGCCATCGCGGAGAAGGTGAAAGCCGAGGTAGGAGCCAGCGGAAAATTCAAATCCCCCATCGTTACCGAGATCACGAAGGCCGGGACGTTCTACAAGGCAGAGGGCTACCACCAGGATTACTTCGACAAAAACGTCCCGAACAAAACCGGCAACTACCGCTACTGCCAGTCCAGCACCATTCCCAAGCTCAAAAAACTCGGGCTGCTCAAAGACGGCGATCAATAATCCCGTCCCTTCCGGCGGCCTACCCGTTTCGTTCTTCAGGAATTCAAGTTGGCGATTGAGAAACCACCCTTCCAAGTTGATACTCAAGTTTGATTAACCAAATGAAACCCTCGATTCTGTTCCTTCTCAGCCTTGCGGTTCTTTCGGCTCCCTCGGTCGCCCCCGCGCAAGCGACGGGCAAAGAAGCCATCCGCATCGTCGGCCGTGACCGTGGCGCGGATTATTTGCCGCGGATGCTGCATCTCTTCGGACCGGGTGGAGTGCCCCAGCCAGCGGTCTGGCGGGTGGTCGCCCGCGATGCCAAGGGAGCGGTGCGGGAATTTTACGTGAGCAAAGGAGCCATCATCTCCGAAGGCATCATCCCTCCGGCCAAGGCCAACGGTATCTCCGGTACTCCACTGCCGATGCACCGGTTGAATATCGATTCCAAAGAGGCTTTTGAAAAGGCCGAGGTGGCGGCGCGGACCGCCAAAGTCGGATTTGATCACCTGAATTACCAACTCCGCTGTCTGGAACTTTCCACCAATGCCGCTTGGTTCATCGCCTTGGAGGATGCGCAGGGCGGGCGGGTTGGCGAGGTCTGTGTGGGCGCCAGCACCGGAACCATCATCTCCCAGAATTGGTTCCGCCAGCCCCTCGCCGTGGCCGGAAAACCCTTGCCTCCTACCGCCCCGCCGCCGCAGCCTGGATTATGGGACCGCACCAAGGAAGGTCTGAACCGCGGCGCCACAGGTGTCCGTCACGGAGTCGGCAACGCCGCTGGCTGGGTCCAGCAGAAAGTGACTCCTCCCCCGGCCGTTCCACCACCGCCAGTTCGCTACGTCACGCCACCAGCCCGCTAGGATTCAGCCATGCCTCTTAACGCGGCAGCATGATATCGTCGGTCTCGAGGCCAGTCAGTTGTTTGAGCCCTTTGAAAAGGCGGATCAGGGCATAGGCCATCATGGCAAGGCTGGGGACCCCGACCACCAGATAACCCCAACCGGTCTGGGCTCCGATGGCAGCAGTGTATTCCGGGGTTCCCGGCGTCTTGTCCGCGAGAAAATACATGGCCAGAAAATAGTTCAGCACCGCACTCAACAGCATGGATGCGGTTAGCAGCAGAGTACTGGTCCACAACAGGCGTTCGTAACCGGGTTGCGTGGCCGACCGCTCAATGGCGGCTTCCACCTTCGGCATATCCAGCATGTCGGGATTGAGCAGCAAGGCCTTCACCAGGGGTTTCTTGCCTTTGTGGGAAAAGAAAATGAGCGCCGCCAATATCAACGGCACGGCCGCTTCCTTCCAGGCAAAGACGTGGGCGCTCATGGTCATCAGGCCCAGCCCCCCGGTGAGCAGCACGCTGAGAAACCCAATGAACGAAAAAAGATTCCACTTCCGCCGCAGCCAATAATCGTAAATCTGATAACCAATCGGGAACAGCAAGGCCACCAGCAGCGCCCCCTTGGGACCGAGTTGGGGAAAGCCGGTCTCCTTGTTCAAATTCGTCAGGATCACCACCGGGATCAACACGTTCAGCAGGAGATTCAGCAATGGATTCTCCGGCTTGACGGATGGCTTGACGGGGGGCGCGTCAGCCACGGTGGCGGCTTCGGCGGCCGCGGGCTGGGGAGCGTTGGGAAGAGACACGTCGGAATCGGAGGAAGGCATGGAAGCCAATCCTGGCACAGATGAATTTTCCTGGCAATGGCGTTGGATCAGGACGGCGGCGGCGCCAACCGGGCGGTGGTGTAGAGTTTGGCCGCCTGCCGCACCGGTGCCGCCGGATCGCGTGCCGCCAGCTGCAGCGCGAACCTCTCCGTCATGGGATCGCCGGAGGAACTCACGCTTAAAATAAATCCTTCCCGCGACCGCAAGGGACCGGCCGCCGCCTGCCGCACCGCTTCGCGCATTTGCGCGACCGGCAGGGAGGCGGTGCTGCCGAGGTGGAGGTGCACGGTATTCGGCAGGGTCATCACCGTGTAACCCTGCTCGCGGCGGGACAGGAAAGGACCGTCGAACCGCAGATTGGCCGGAGCGGGGGTGGTGCGCCAGCGGGCCATGTCCGCCAGACAATCCGGACAAAACTCTGTCTGCGGCGTGGGCACCATCCCGAGCGCCACCATTTCCGGTGCATAAAGGAAGGCCGGATTCATCAGGCAATGACGGTTCCGGCAATGCGCCCCATCTCCATGCCCCGGATTCCGCGCCGCGCCTACCAGATGCGCCGCTTCGTGCTTTAAAATCAAACCGCCCAGCACGTCACCAAAACCCGCCTCGTTATAATTCCGGTCTACAAAAACGGCGCAGGGATACGGGAAAACTACGGCATGGGGATTGGAGGTCTTGAGGGCGGGATTCAACGCACTATTATAATATAGTATGTAAAGAAATGCCGATCCCGCGGGCGGGCCGTCGAGATAGCGCAGCGCCAGCGAGGTGATGGAAGCCGATGCCGCCTCCGCCGGGGGAATCCGGTCGCTGGCTACCACCCGTACCCCATCCGGTTTGTCGCACTGCGTTTTCAGGAAGCGCGCCATTTCATCCAGCCACGCCCGGGATGGCTCCGCACCCTGCACTGCATCCACTTCGACATAAAGCTTCCGGTAGGGCGCACGTACCGAATTCAACAGCCACGGCTGCCAAAACGTCACCTCCTGCGGCAGCGGCTCCTTGAGAAACCCGTCTGGCCCTGTCGCACAGCCAGTCAGGAGCACCGCCAGCAGGGCCAGTATCAGACCGGTAATTCTTGTCATGACCATGGTGACCTTACCGGAGAATCCCCCGGACTGCCTTCAAAAACTCCCGACTAAAATAATATGGAAATTATTATATACCCTATTTAATTGGGAAACTGAGCCTGATTGCCCCTGCCCCGAGCCCCCCCCGCGGGATGGGTCCCTCGACAAGCTCGTTCAGCCGGCTCAATACCGGCGGGGAGCCAGCGAAATCAGGTGGGTGGAAAGCCTGAATTTGCTCCCCTGATTCCGCCGCAGGACGGCCAGAAGGAATATTTGCACTCAAGTGGCCAGGTGTTACGCTCCCAGCCTGTTCCGTTTCAATTTTCACCCTCTTTCCACATGAACGACTACTCTCCCCACTCCGACTACACCGTCAATACCGCGGCCTCCGTTGACCGGGCCACCTTCATCCGCCAGACCTACCTCCATGTTGCCGGAGCCGTCGGGGCGTTTGTCCTGCTGGAATCCATGCTGCTCGCCAGTCCGCTGGCCCCGGTGCTGGCCAATTTGATGTTCGGAGGCAAATGGTCCTGGCTGATCGTCCTCGGCCTTTTCATGTTCGTCTCCCACATCGCCACCAAGTGGGCTTCCACCGCCACCACCATCGGCGGCCAATATGCCGGACTAGGCCTCTACGTCCTCATCGAAGTCATCATTCTCTGCCCGCTGCTCATGCTCGCCTCCCGCTTCGGTGAGGGTCTCATCATGAAAGCCGGCCTCATCACGGGAGGCGTCTTCATCGGCCTCACCTGGGTCGCCTTCACCAGCGGCAAAGATTTCTCCTTCCTCGGCGGGTTCCTCAAAGTCGGCTTCTTCGTCGCCCTCGCCACCATCGTGGTCGGCATCGCCTTCGGCTTCAATCTCGGCCTCTGGTTCACCGGAGCCATGCTGCTCCTCGTCGGTGGTTCCATCCTCTATCAAACCTCCAACGTGATGCACCACTATCACCCCAGCCAGTATGTGGCCGCCTCGCTCGCCCTCTTCGCCAGCATCGCCACCCTCTTCTGGTATGTGCTGCAATTGCTGATGTCCCTCAACAGCCGGGACTGATCCGAACGGTGGACGAAGCTCCCGCTGAGTTTCCCACAAAACACCATCCCATCCCACACCAAAACGCGCCCCGGCCTCCGGGGCGCGTTTTTTGTTGGCGGGGCCTCACCGCTGCGCGCCGCCCATCATCCGCAGGAATCCCCCGTTTAATCGATAGATTCCGCTGGTGCGGCTCAGCCATCGCCAATGCAGCCCCCAGGAAAGCACCAGCAGCAGGAGCCCTGTAACCAGTAGCCACAGCCCCGGCAGGGATAATGCCCGCAAATCCACAAAAATGACGCTGATCATGGAGATCACCATCAGCAGCCCCATGACCACCGGAAGCCGTGGATACCGGATCATCACCGCCTGAGCCAGGCTCATCAGGCTGCAGAGCGGCAAAAAGGCGATCAGGGCCCGTCCTTCCATCCCGGAGCCGCGACCGATGAAGATGTACAGCGCCATAAAGACTACCATCATGGCCACACTGGCCACGAACGGGCGCAGTGCCACCAGCAAGGCACAGGAGGAAAGCCGCAGCGGCAGACTCCGCAACGCCCGCAACGAACCGGCCGCCACCATCACCAGTGGAAACCCCATCGTCACATTGAGCATCGCCATGGATCGGTATTGATTCATTCCCTGCACGCCTGGGGTGGCCCCTTGGCCGGAAAAATCGTTGATTGAAATCAGGATCCCCGCCGCCATCAGGACCATGAACACGAACGGCATCAACCAGCGCACCTCCTGCTCCAGGCGCACCCCCCATCCCTTCGTCCCTTGGAGACCCGAACGAAGGTCAACGGCCGGCCTTGGCGGAACCGCTTCCAGCTTCGGCATGGCCCGCTCCAGCATCATGCTCCGGGTGGTGAACCACGAGGCCACGGTCAAAGCAGCCATGACCAGCATGATCCAGCGTTGCCCCATCGTCACCTGTTCCCAACGGGCCGGGGCGAAAAAGGAAAGCCAGAAAATGCCAAACATCGGCAGGCCCCAGAGCCCCCCGAAAATGGCCCCTTTCACCTGACCGGCCAAGGTCCGGGGCGGAGCCGAGGGCAATCCCGTCAGGATGAATTGAACCGTGCCGATCAACAAAACACAGAACACCGCGTGCAGGCCCAGCACTCCGGCATCCACGGCCTGCCCCAGCAACGGCGCCAGCAGCACGCCGCCAAGCATCATGGCTGCCAGATGCACCGCTACCCCAGTCCCCAC
>CAIZWU010000016.1 GCA_903936775.1 uncultured bacterium
AACGGGCATGGAGGCTTGGGAAAATAGGACTAGTTTGGCAGATAGCACAGATTGAGCAGGTAAACCAGGAATTTGGCGGACTAGTCACACGGGGAAAATACGGCCAGAGGCTCTGGAAACGCCGGCAGAGAGTGTTTTGGCCAGCCCTGATTCTTCCTCGGGGGAATCAGCGCCAACCGGCCTATCCATACATGAGAAAGCCCTGACGCGCCGAGCGGAAGGAATTCAGTGAAGGCTGCCAGGAGGCGATGATGGAGCCGACCGGACGGCCGTTTTGCAGGTCCCGGAAGAGAGAGTCGCTCCCATACACCTTGTGAAACAGGGTGCGGGTGTCTCCATTGGTGGCACGGAGGGGTGAGTTGCCGGTGCGGCGGCAAACCTCGCTGGAGAGCACCACGGCAAGCGCGAGCAGGTCCGTGTTGCCCCGGGGATCGATCAGCAGCTGTGCGCCGGCAAATCCGGGCTTCCGCACGCTATGATAGGGCCGGAAGCGGACTCCGGGAATGCCGCGGCGGTTGAGGCTGGCGGTAAATTCGTCAGGATTGATCCCGGGGCCGCCGGCGTATTCAAAGGGCCGGCTGGTCCCGATGCCGATGTCGACCCCGTTCAGGCCCCCGAGGATGCCGTTGGTGGCGTAATAAAACGGGCTTTCGGGTCCGGGGATGTTGGGACTGGTGGCGATCCAGCGCAGGCCGGTATCGCGCCAGATCATGGAGCGCTGCCAGCCGCGCATGGGGATGACGCTGAGCCGGGGCCGGGCTTTGATCCAGCCATACGCATTGATCATTTTTGCCAATTCCCCGGCGGTCATCCCGTGGACGTAGGGTACGGGAATCTGACCGACAAAGGATTTCCATTTGGGATCGAGCGGCGAACCGGAGACCCGCACGCCCCCGAGAGGATTGGGCCGGTCCAGCACCATGAATTCCTTGCCCTGCTCCGCACACGCTTCCATGGCGAGGGCCATGGTGCTGATGTAAGTATAGCTGCGGCTGCCGATATCCTGAAGATCGAACACCATCACGTCGATGTTGGCCAGCATCGCGGGCGAGGGCTTGCGGGTTTCCCCGTAGAGGCTGTAGGCTGGGAGACCGGTGATGGGATCGCGGCGGGAAGTGACGTGAATGCCGGCCTTTTCCTTGCCGTCCAGACCGTGCTCCGGGGTATAAAGCGAGGTGAAATTCCGCCCCAGCGCCCGCTGCAGCACCACGCGGGAAGGCGTGCCATTCCGGGCCGCACTGGTTTGGTTCAGGATCAGGCCGACCCGTTTGCCCCGCAGGCTGGCAAAACCAGAGTCGGCCAGAGTGTCGATCCCCAGGGCAAATGGCCCACGGATTCCCGGGAAGGCGCCCAGGGCGGCGGGGGATGGCAAAAGTGCCGCGCCAAAAGCGGCGGTGGCGACACGCAGGAAGGAACGGCGGGAAGTCATGGGAAAAAGGAATTGGGGGGAGGAAGATCCAATTGACGGGTAGGCAGGAATCTCCCGCAATCAACCGCGGGGCCCCGACAGATCGACCGGACGGTGATTGATAGTCCAGCCATGGCTTCCACCGGCGGCACCGTAATCCGCCCCCCGCTCCCGCTGCCGGCGTGAAGCGGCAGCCGGCAGCCTGCTTTCCCGTTTGCGGCGGAGGCCCGGCGCGGCAGCATGGGGGATGAATCCCTACCGCCAACCGATGCGCTATCCGGCTCAGGCTCCTGCTGTTTACACGCCCCCTCCGGGCAGTGAAAACTGGGACACGCCGTGGGTTCAGTTGAAGTATTTCACCTATCAACCAGCGGTGTACCCCCGGATGCTGGCGGGCACTTCACCAAAGATCAATGCGGGCGAGATCGTGACGGTCTATGACAAAAACGGCGACCGCTTCGGGGCCGGTTTCTACAATGCCCGGGCCCGGGTGCCGCTGCGGATGATCCACCACAGCGCGACAGAGGCCGCGGACGATTCCTTTTTCCTGAAAGCCCTCGGGCGCGCCGTGGAACTGCGCCGTGACATTCTGAAACTCGACGCCAAGGCAGAAGTTTACCGCGTGGTGAATTCCGATGGGGATGGCCTGAGCGGGCTGATTATCGACCGGTATGCCGATGTGTTGTTGGCCGACGTCCACAGCCTCGGCGTGTGGCAGCGGCTGCCGGGCTGGATGCCGCGGCTCCATGAACTGCTGGGGACCAAGCGGCACCTGATCCGGGTGGATGACGATATCGCCCGGATTGAGGGCATCCGCCCGGAGCCGGTGGCCCAGGGCGCGGTGCGCACCGTGAAATGCCGCGAGCACGGGGTCCGGTATGAGGTGAATTTCGAAGAAGGCCACAAAACAGGATTCTTCTGCGACCAGCGGGAGAACCGGTTGAAGCTTTCGACGCTGGTGAGTGGCAAGAGAGTGCTCGACTTGTGTTGTTATACCGGCGGCTTTGCCCTCGCGGCCAAAGTGCTGGGCGGGGCGGCGGAAGTGACGGCGGTCGATCTTGATGAGAAGGCGATCGCCCAGGCACAGCGGAATGCCAATCTGAACCAGGTGAAGGGCATCGACTGGGTGCATACCGATGCCTTCAGTTATGTCAGGACCATGATCCGTACCGAAGCCCCGAAGTGGGAGGTGGTGGTGCTGGACCCGCCAAAGCTGGTACATAGCCGGGAGGAGATCGAGGAAAACGGCCGGCAGAAATACGAGGATCTGAACCGGTTGGCCCTCGAGCTGGTGGAACCCGGCGGACTATTCCTGACGTGTTCCTGCTCCGGTCTGGTGACGCCGATGGAGTTTGAACAGATTGTGACCAAGGCCGCCCACCGGGCCAAACGGCGGCTGCAGTTTCTGGATGCCACCGGCCCCGGACCGGATCATCCGGTGATGTCCAACTGCCCCGAAGGCCGGTATCTGAAGGCGTTGTGGGCGCGGGTTTGGTAGTAGACCGGTCCGGCGCGGGCTCCCCCTCCTGTCCGGCCTTTTAATCGCCCAGCAGCTTGTCCATCTGCCCATCCCGGCTGGCACCATGCTGGATGCCCAGGCGATAATGCTGCCGGGCGAGCGTCAACTTTTCGTCTGTGGCGTAGAGCACCGCCAGATTGAAGTGGGCGTAGGCGGAAGCGGAATCAATGGCGATAGCCTGTTTGAATTGCTGCTCCGCCTCACTGCGTTGTTTCCGCTGGGCGGCGATCAGGCCGAGCGTGAGGTGGGCGTTGGCGTTGGCAGGGTCGAGTTTCAGGCAAACGCCCAGTTCCTCCACCGCTTCGTCGAGTTGTTTTTGCCGCAGGTAGATCACGCCGAGCAGATAGTGGGCGGGGCCACTGTCGTAGTCGTAGGCGAGCGCCTTGCGGATGGTTTTCTCAGCTTCCGGGAAATCCCCCCGGTTCACCTGCACCACGCCGAGATTGCTCAAGGCGTGGACGTTCATCGGCTCAATCAGGAGAATTTTGCGGTATTGGCTTTCGGCTTCGTTGAAGGCGCCCCTGCGGAATTGTTCCTCTGCGGCATTCGCATAGGCTTTCAGTTCCGGCGACAGTTGTTCTTTGGTTCTCGCTTCCCCGGTGGGGGCAGTGGGGTCTGCAGCGGCCTGATCCTTGAGAGCTTGGCTATCCTGCACCATCATGAGATCACCGACGCCGTTTTTGAGCAGAAATTGATCGAGGCGGGAATTACTGAGGACGCCCCGCTGCTCTTTGGTCATCGTCGGACTGGCCGCCATCTCCCCCAGCGACCGGTAGATGCGCTCGGTTTCGATCCCGAGATTCTTCATGCTCTCGAGCACGCCTTCCCGGGCGAGGTCGTCCATGATATTCTTACGGGCGGTCTCACGCTTGGCCTGTTGTTTCATCTGCTGGAGGATGATTTCGCGCAGCACCTTGTTTTCGAGCCCGGCCTCGACTTCGGAGACGGCTCCCTGCCCGGTTTCGGCGAGGCGGAGATTGGTGGCATCCAAGCGTTCGGTCAGGGTGACAATCTGTTGCCGGTAGTCCTCGCTTTCCTGCTGGAAACGGGCCACCTGCTCCTGGATGCCCTGCAATTGGCTGCGGAGCGCGGTGATCTCCTGCTGGTCAGCTTCTTTTTCCGTGGTGAGTCTGGCCACATTGGCCCGGGCCGTTTCCAGTTCCTTGTTCAACCGCTGGTTCTCCGCGATAATCTTCATCTTTTCCGGAGCCTTGCCCCCTTCCCCGCTCACGAGGAGCGCTTCCATCTGGTCGCGCTCCCGCTTCAAATCGTCGCGTTCCTGACTGCGCTGCTTGATTTCACCGTAGGCGGTTTCGAGGTCGGCCAGCAATTTATCGGATTTAGCATTTGCAGCCCCGAGCTGGGTCATGGCATCGCCCAGTTGCTGTTCCAATTGTTCCACCCGTTTGCTCAGGGCCTTGTTCTCCCGTTTGGCGGCCGGTTCTGCGGTGTCCAGTTTGGACTGCACGGCGGCCAGACTTTCCCGCAGCACTTTTTCCGCACTCCGGGCCGTCAGGAGATCACCGCGGGCACTACGCAGTTCCTCTTCCCGGGAGCCCAGATCCCGCACCACCTGCTCATTGCGTTGGGTCAGGGTATCGATCTGCGCCTGCATCCCGCGGAGCCTTTCCTCCATGACCACCGCCGTATTCCGGGGGCCCGAGCCGGCAGGGAGCGCCGGTTCAATTGTCAGGTCCTTGCCGGAAGCATTGCCGATGATGCCGGAAGGGGAGGGTGCCCCGCCGGCGGCCCGGCGCTGGATTTCCAACTGCCGGACGCGTTCCATTTCCTCACGGATTTTCCGGCGGCGGTATTCGACAATTTCCGGCTGCCAGGTGCGGTCGGCCTCGCCCGCGGCATCAAAGAGATCACGGGCATCCTTGAATTTGTAATAGGCCCCTGCGAAGTCGCCCTTGGCTTCCTTTTCCGCCCCCTCCTTGATGACGAGATGGCCCTGAAGATACAGTTGTGACGGAGCATTGGCGGCCGCCTTCACCGATGGAGCAGCCGAAGGCGTGGCCCCGGGAGACTGGGCCGCGAGCGGCACCATGCCGAGCCACAACGAGAAACAAACTGGAGGGAGAAAAACAGCAGCGGGATTCATGAGGATCGATACCGGAAAAGACCAGGGGGCGGGCCGTAATCGCCGGCGACGGCAGGAAGGCCCCTCAGCAGGGCCAGCAGGCCAACTGATTGAGTAGGGAAGGTCATGATTGACATGGCGTCGGAGAGGGCAGCAGGGGTGGACAATATAAGGAGCGAAATGCCGCTTGGCAATCCTCTGTGATACTTGATTCAGATTGGAATCCGATGAAAACCGTTGAGGTGTTGCAAATTCCCGTAATTACGGCATTCTTGATTTTTTCAAAAATGAAGCGTGGCATCATCTATCTGGCGAGTGGAGGACGAAGTTATCTGGGGGAACTATTGACTTCGTTCCAGAGCCTGCGGCGGCACGAACCAGAACTCCCGGTGACGGTATTTTCCCGCTTTGAATTGCCCAAAGGACTGCCGCATTGCACGGCGGAACCCATCACCAGCGGGGAGCACCCTTTGAAGCTGAAGGTATTGACCCTGAAGGCGTCCCCTTACGAGGAAACGCTGTTTCTGGACACGGACACCACCATCCGGGGACCTCTGAAGGGTATTTTTGATCAACTGGGAAGCCATGATTTTGCGGCGGCAAACTCGCATGAGGCCGATTGGTCGGTGAAGCCGATGCGGTTCGTCGCCATGGTCAAACCGCGCGACTACAACACCGGCGTGCTGCTTTACCGGAAATCAGAGCCAATGAGGCGGTTTCTTGCCGGATGGGAAGAAGCAGTGCTGGCCCAGGACCCCTCGGACATGTGGGCGGGCCACCATTGTGATCAGTTTTACTTCAACCAACTGGTGGCTGGCGGGGCCTTGGAGCGCCACGGGGTGGATTTCCTCGAACTGGACAACGTGGTCTGCAATGTCCGCGGAGCCATGCTCCCGGAGATCAAGCGGCTGGGACGGACCGGCGAGGTGCGCATCCTGCATCACCGCACCCCGGCCATGAAGGCGCGAAAGCTTTTCTATTCCGTGACCGATTGGCCGACGATCCGGGAAATCGGGATGAAAGCCGTCAACCGGGTCCGTGGTTGAGGAGAGGCATGGCCAAAGTCCACGGAGGCAGCCGCCCCCTGGAGCCACCGGCTAAAATTCGTCGGAGACCGCGAAAGAGACGTTGGAGATTTTGGCGGCCTGCATGGCGTTCATCACCGTGGCAATCGCTTCCCATTTCGTGTCCGGAGCCGTGCTGATGGTCACAATGATAGGCGTCGGGGTCTGGGCACTGCCTTCCTGGACGCTCTGGTCCTTCAGGCTTTTAAACGTCTTTTTCAGCTCCTCGGCGGTCACGGGATCGTCGTTGTGCGTGATGTTGCCGGCATCGTCGATGTTGATGGACTCCTCCATCGGAGTGTCCTGGGTGCTATCCTGGCTTTGCTCTGTGGACGGCAAGGTCATCTTGAGCTGGGTCTCCACCTTCTTGTCGCCTGCGAGCGTCATGAAGAAGAGCATGATGACGAAAATCACGTCCAGCATGGGAGCGATCTGAAACCCGAGATCGCCATCGGATTGGTAGCGGCTGTTACCGGACATAGTGGGAAAAGTGGACGGGGGGATTAACCAGCGCGGTTGACGGTGGCGAAGGAGACTTTGGCGGTGGCCTGCGAGGCCACTCCAATGGCGGCGGCGACCTCCTTGGCAGGAGTATCCTTGTCCGCCCGGATGATGATTTCAAACTTGGGATTGTCCCCCCCGCGCTTTTGCAGCATTTCGATCAACTCGTCGTACTGCCCATCAAAATCACGGCCCGCGTAGTTGAGCAGGACTTTCTGATCCTTTTCATTCCAAATGACGTTAAGAAGCACTTGGTTGGGGTCCGGTTTCCGCTCGGCGGAATCAGGCGCCACCGGCACTTTCACGCGGGTGTCCACCTGGTCGATCTGGGTGGTGGAAATCGCCACGAAGAACACCAGCATCACCAGGAGCACGTCGATCATCGGCGCGATCTGGAAATCGGGCTCGCCACTTTCAATACTGCCACCGCCACCGGACATAAGGAGGAATGCTTAAATAAAATGTTCTCAGGGATTACCTCGCAAGCCTCGGCCTGTCCGGTGGAATGCCCAGGGAGGATCAGTGAGCCGGAGCGGCGTCCAGTCCGGCGTTGCTGCCTTCGACCCAGTTCGGGGCGTTGGCGTAGAGTTCCTGGTCGCCGATGTGCACGCCTTCCGCGAGGTGGTAGGGGAACTTGCGGAAGAGGTTGCCAATTTCCGCTTCGACTTCGTTCATGCCACCCATGAGGCGGTTGCGCAGGAAGTAGAAGGCCATGAAGGCCGGAATGGCGACGAAGAGACCGGAAGCGGTAGCCACCAGCACGTGACCAATCGCCTGGGCGAGAGCGCCAGTGTTCTGGGTGGCACCGCCGCCGCCGAGCGCTTCAAAGGCGCTGATCATCCCGAACACCGTTCCCAGCAGACCCACCATGGGAGTACAAACCCCGATGACGGAAAGATAGGAGATGCGGTTGGAAATTTTGGCTTGTTCGGAAATAATGGACTCGGCCAAAGCGTGTTCGGTGGCTGACTTGCCGTCCCCGACGGTGACCAGACCGACCCGGGCGACGTTATTAATAACGGAATTGTTTTCGAGGGTGGTCTGATACGCTCCGACGTAGTCCCCGGCCCGGAAGCTATTATGGAGCTTCTCGAGATCCTCGGCTGGGATGAGCCGCTTGATGCTGCTACGTTGGGCGCAGTCAATGATCAGCCAGACCATGGCGATGGAAAAGGCGGCCAACGGAACCATGATCAGACCCCCATCCTTGAGCACTTCAAAGAGGCTGCGCTTCACCACCGTAGGCGCAGCAGCGGCGGCCGCTTCCTGGGCGTGCACCGCTCCAGCGACGAGCAGGGAAAGGGCCGTGGTGAGAAAGGGGGTGAATCGGGCGAAGGAGCGGACTTTCATGGAATTGGGGAGTGAGTAGGTGAGTAGTCTTTAAGCCTGGGGATAGTCAAGATATATCTGGGAAGAGGAGGCCGGAGCGGGGATGGATACGATGCAAAAAAGCAGGAAAGGGCGGTCAGGGAGCGGCTCCAGTGAGTTTGGCAAGATCGGCCTTTTCCAGTTTGGCGGCATCCGCTTCCGGAGTGCCCGCATAACGTTCGATGATCCGGGCGAGACTGTCGGAGGCATCCTGCAGGCGGCGCAGCCTGGCGAGGCATTTGGCAGCTCCCAACTCGGCCGCCGGGAGGAAGGCCGCCTCCGCCCCGTAGAACACTGGGATCTGAAGATAGGCATCGAGCGCTTCCTCGAAGGCCTCGCGCTTGAACTGGATGTCTCCAATCAGGAGATAAAGGCGGGCGAGGGTTTCGGCGTCCTGGGCTCCCTTGATGAGCGGTTTGACCTTGGCGAGCGCGGGCCCGGTGATGCCTTTTTGAAATTGCTCCAGAGCGTCCAGCATGGTGACCCGGATTTGCAGACTGCTGGCCAGGGACATGTTCCTCAACTCCGACATGAGCCGGGCGGATTCATCGTATTTATTCTGACGCAGCAGGCTCTCCGCAACGAGGAGGCCCGCCTGGGCATACCAGGAACCGGGCTTGTCTTTCCAGAGACGGTGCAGGTTCTGCACCGCGGTGGCGCGTTGGAAGGCTTCCTCATATTTGCCTTTGAGGATCAGGTCATCGGCCGCCGAGAGATCATCGGGCTTGGGGAAATCCACCCGCAGCAGGCTGGAGACAGGAATGGGTTTTCCCCGGGCGGTTTCGGTGCCATCCGGTCCGATGACCTTGCGCTGCACACTGGTGCCGGAAATGGTCACTTCGGCAAACTCGACGGAACCCGCAGGAAAAACCAGCGTCTGGGCGGACAAGGGACAGGCGGCAGCCAACAGGGCGCTGCCGGTGAGGAGAGAAAAAAGCTTCATGCGCTGGGGTGGGGAAAATAGTTAGCCGCCGAGGTTGCGCAGTCGGTCCTTCACCTTCTGGAAGTCCGGTTCATTTTTCATTTTCGCGGCCTTGCGGGCGTCATTCACGGCATCGCGGTAGATGTCGACGGCATCAGTGCCTTTACCGAGGGCTTCCTTGGTTTCGCCGGCGCGGAGATACCCCTTGGCCATCCATTCAGGGAAGGCGCCGAAGCTCAGGTAGAGCCGTTGGAAATAATTGAACGCATCCGGCAGGGCTTTTTGTTTGAAGCGGATTTCGCCCAGCAGCCAGGTCACTTCCGCCTTCACTTCTTTCGGGACGGATTTGTCTCCAAACATTTCCTTGAGCAGCGTTTCGGACTCATCCAGCTTTTCGCTGTCAAAAAGCACCCGGGCCTTGCCCATCTGGGCTTCCCCGTATTTGGCTCCTGGATATTCATCCATCGCCTGGGTGAACCGCTTCAGCGCAGTGTCATAATCCTTCGCCTTGTAGGCCATCTGGCCGAGACCGACCAGCGCCCAGTCCATGTAGGGGGATTGCGGGAAAAACTGGATCAGGCGATTGAAGCAGGCCGAAGCCCGTTCCTCCGAATTGCGCTTCACGAAATAATTGCCCACCACCGCCAGCAGACTCGGGCTGAAGTCATCCGTTTTGAATTCGGTGACCAGTTTTTCCATCAGGGCCTCCGACTGTTTGGGGCCAGTGTCGACAACCAACTTCCCGTCAGGGCCTTTGATCTTGGGCGCAGACGCTTCGAGCTTCCGGTAAAGTTCGGATTTCACATAAAGCAGGCGGGCTTGGCCGACCTCCGAGAGTTTGCCGGCTTCGAGACCCAGCAATTTGTTCAACTCCGTTTCCGCCTCTGCGAAGGTTTCAGCCACAGTAGGCGGCGCAGGCTTGGGCGCCTTGGGATCAGCGCTTTCGGCCGCAGTCACTTTTTTGCGCTTCGGTATGCTGGAGATGGCCAGTTGCTGGAGCAGGTCCTCCACGCCCTCCTTCGAGGGATTGTTGATGTTGGCCAGAATGGTTTCGGCGAGGAATTCCCGGGCCCGGGCCTGATTGGCGGTTTTTTCCTCGGGCGTGGTGCCTTGGCGGACGATGGATTTGGCAATCCATCCGATCGACTCCAGAGCGGCGCGGTGATCCGGATTGGCGGCGAGAAACTCGCGGTAGAGGTCCTCGATATCCTTCCAGCGGCCCTGCGCCTGCAGAAGGGGGCGGGCTTGGCTGAGGCTGTACTCCACCACCGCATCGGTGCGGCCGCGCCGGACCGCTTCGACATAGGCATCGGCGATGCGTTTGTCGATTTCCTCGGAAGTCAGTTTTTTGTCTGCCGCCTCCTCGCCGGTCATTTCCTTGTAGCTGTCCGCGATCAGTGCATAACAATCCGCCACGGTGGGTGAACCGGGGTAGGTGCTGATGATGTCCTGACACTCTTCAATGACCCGCATGAAGCTGGAAGATTTCTTTTTGGCCTTGTGGCCCATCTCCTCGCCTTTGAAGAGGTTGGCGAGCCGGTAGCGGGTATCCGCGAGGTATTTCCCGTTTGGATACTTGTCGCGGTAAGCCTTCAACTCCCGGACGCTGCCGTCATAGTCGTTCTGGAAAAAGAACGTCAGGGCATACATGAAGTCGATGTCCTCGATCAGCGGGGAATCGGGGGCGGCGGCACGGAATTTGGTGGCCGCATCACGCGCTTTGAGGAATTCATACTGCTCCAGGTAGTTCTGGACCTGGGTGGCGAGGAAGTTGCTCTTGTTGGGGGAGTTTTCGAGGTATTTCATCACCTCGTCATAGACCGCATTGATCTTGTCAGGATTCCCTGACTTCTGCACCTGGGCGATCAGGGTTTCGGCGACTTCCGTGACCTGGGCTCCCGCTGGATAGGCCTTCAGATACTCACGGCACAGTTCCTCGGTGCGGGCGATGATCTTCATGCCATCCTGATCCGGCGAGGCGGGGGCGAGCTTCGCATTCGAGTAGACCAGCAGATACAGCACCACGGGACGGTCCTCGAAGTCCTGGAAATTCTCGTAGAGCCATTGGAACCCGAGCCGCGACTCCCAGAAGCGCCCTAGCTGGGCGAAACAGCGGCTGATGCGGAAGAAAACGATGGCATCGTAGTTCTGTTCCTTTTCCAGCTGTTCAATCTGAGCCTTGGTCTGCGCAGCGTAGAGCCTGATACTGTCCAGTTGGGCGGAAGCCGTCACGGAATCCCCGGATTTGGCGGCCACGAGGGCCGAGAGGCGGTTCACACTGCGCTCGTATTCGGCCGACACTTCTTTGAGGGTCGCCAGCACTTCATCCTTCTTGCGCAGATTTTGATACGCTTGGAGGGCTTGTTCCTCCTTTTTGCTGCTCATCAATTCGTCGGCGAGCTTCAGCGCGGCAAAATTGATTTCGTTGACGAGGGGACGCGCTCCATTGGCCCGTTTGACCCGTTCCAGCAGGGCCACGCCCTTCTCCGGACGGTCGGTCTGGTAAAGTTCCACCAGCTTCAGCGACTGCCGGACTTCGCCGGAACTCCGGATCCCGGGAGCGAGGGCGGTTTCAAACAGGACCATGGCTTTATCCCGTTGCTGGTTTTCCGTGTAGCACTCAGCCAGCTCGATATTGACGTCATCCTTGAAAACAGCGCTGCCGCCCTTGAGCGGCTCATACTTCTTGATGGCATCGGCCCACTTTTTCTGGGCTTTCAGGATCCGGGCGAGGGCCAGGTTGGCCTGATAGACATTCTGTCCTTTGGGATACGTGGTGACGTATTCGTTGAAAATGGCTTCTGCTTTGGCGTGATCGGGTTGATTGAAGTAGGCTGCCCCCAGGATAAAGTAGAGCGGCTCCAGCACTTCCGGCTTGGCCCCGACCTTTTTGGCGACCGTCATCAATCCGGCATAATTAGCCGCAGCCGTCGCCCAATCCCCTTTGCTGAAGGCCTCGTAGGCCACCTTGCCCATCTTCTCGGTGTCGCTCAGATCCACCTCCGGGACTGCCGCGGCGGGTGCGGCCGGGGCCGGTGCCGGGGGAGCCTGCGCCGGCAACATCGCAGGAGAGCCCAGCAGGGCAGCACAAACCGGGATGCAGACACGGCGGGAAGCAGAAAGCAAAGAGTTCACTACGGGTTTGGAGATGGGGGGAAGTCTGATCCTGGGCGCAGCCCCGGAAAAGGGGCGATTATTGAGGCAGGCCGACGCTTTGCAATAAATAAATGGTCCGCCAATGCACTTCAACCCCGGCATCAGGCATCCCCCTACCGCAAGCGGTTTCAGAGCCGCACCCTGTTTATTTCCTGGTGAAAAGGCCAAACCGCATTTAATGTCTGCGCCGTGTTCGATTCCGGGGGTTTCACTTTTGGTCAGACCTTGGCATCCTCCACAGCCCCCCCTTTAACCCTATTCATCCACACCCACCTACCGCATGAAGAAATTCACTACCGTCGCCGCCTTGGGCACCGCCTTCCTCAGCCTGTCCACCACCAGCTGTTTCAAGAATGAAAACAAATCCACCGTGAACGCGGACGGCAGCGGTAAATTCACCACCGTGATGGAACTGAATCTCGCGCCCATCATGAGCATGATGGGCGGAGGGGCCGGTGCCTCCAATCCTCTCGGCGACAACCGCTCCATGCTGGTCAACATGATCCGCGCCATGAACCCCTCCGTGGATGCCTGGACCGACGCCAAGGTCGAAACCACCAAAGCCGGGGCCACCAAAATCACGCTTTCCGGCCTGACCAAGGATTTCACCGCCAGCGGCGATCTCAAAAAAGCCCTCAGTTCCGCCAGCCCGGATCTCGCGGAGAAAGCCAGTGCCATGCCAGACATGAAGATGGTCAATTCCACCAAAGATGCTTCCGGCAACTGGGTCATCAGCATGGCCGGAGTGGATGAGATGATGACCATGTTCGGAGCCCTCCAGGCCGAAGCCGCCAAGGAAGACTCCTTCACCCCCGGCCAGATGAACGTCACCGAGGAGGAAATCGAGACCAAAATCGCCGAATTCCGCCCCACCTACGACCAGTTCAAACCCATGGCCGCGATGATGCTGAAGGACATGTCCATCACCAGCGAGATGGAAGTGGGCGGGGAAATCCTCGAGTCCGCCGTCTTCAAAAAAACCGGTCCCAACAAAGTTTCCTGGACTTTCTCCGGCGAGCAGCTCATCGACATGGTCGACGGGATCGTCAACGACAAGGCCCTGCCGAAAAAAGTGGCCAAACTCGCCGCCGCCTTCAATGAAGGCCCCAACAGCGAGAAAGTCGGTCCCGCCCTGCGTGAATTCATCTCCCCGCTGATCGCCGACATCTACGGGGGCGCCGCTTCCCCCAAGCTGGTCATCAAGCCCGGTGCCGCCAGCTTCGACTACGCGGCCGAAGTGGCCAAAGCCAAGGCCAACCAATCCCCTGAGCTGAAAAAACTGCTCGAGGAAGCCGCCAATCCAGCCTCCCTGCCCGGCCTCCCCGGTGCGGAAAACGCCCCCGAGGCCGCTCCCAAGGCGCCTTCCAAGGTGGTGCCCCCGACTCCCAAAAAGAAGGCCGCCTGACCTTGACTGCTTCCCCCGGTTTCAGTGATCCCAAAGGAAATCCCGGACCTGAAAACTGACATCCCAACTCCCGCCCCGGCGGAGCTCAGCACGTCTGAGCTCCGCCGTTTTGCGCGGCACCTCAGCCTGCCCGGTCTCGGTTATGAAGGCCAACTCCGCCTGAAACGCAGCGCCGTCCTCGTATTGGGTGCAGGCGGTCTCGGCTGCCCCGCCCTGCTCTACCTCGCCGCCGCAGGCGTGGGACGGCTTGGCATCGTTGATGCCGATACCATCAGCCTCTCCAATCTCCAGCGGCAGATTCTTTTTGATACCAGCGACTGCGGCCAGCCCAAAGCCACCACGGCCGCCCGCCGCCTTCGCGACCTCTATCCGGAAATCACCACGGACGTCTTCGCTGAATCGTTCACCGCCGCCAATGCCCTGACCCTGGCCGCGGACTACGACCTCATCATCGACTGCACCGATAATTTCCCCACCCGCTACCTTTCCAGCGATACCGGCGTCTGGCTGAAAAAGCCTGTCATCTACGGCTCCATCCATCAGTTCGAAGGCCAGGTCAGCGTCTTCGCCCCGCACCTCGGCGCCCCTTGTTACCGCTGCATGTTCCCGATTCCCCCGGCCCCCGGCAGCGTCCCGGACTGCAATACCGCCGGCGTCCTCGGCGTCCTCGCCGGTCTCATCGGCACCCTTCAGGCCGCCGAAGCCATCAAGCTCCTGACCCAAACCGGCGAACCCCTGCTTGGCCGCCTCCTCCATGCCGAAACCCTCGGCACCCGGTTCCGCGAATTCAAACTGCGCCGCGACCCCGCCTGCCCTGTTTGCGGGGAAAATCCTGCCATCACGGCCCCCATCGACTACGACCTTTTCTGCGGCCTGACCGCTCCCCCGTCCGGCCTCGAACTCCCCCCCTCACAATTCGCCGCCACCCGTCACCGCCACTTCCTGCTTGATGTCAGGGAACCATGGGAACACCGCCTGCTCCCCTTCCCGGCTGACCGGTGGATCCCGTGGCAGGACTTGGAGTCCCAGCTCCCCAGCTTGCCCCGGGACCGCCCCATCCTGGCCCTCTGCCGGGTCGGCCTGCGCAGCCGCGAAGCCGCCCTCCTGCTCCGCCAGCACGGACACCTCCAGGCCATCAGCCTGACCGGTGGACTGGAGAGTCTGGCTTGAGATTCCACCCGCCCCTGCCAAGCCCGGTGAGGTTTCGAAACTTTTGCCGTCATCACCGCCCTTACCGCCGGAAGGCGTCCACGAGGAACCGCCCCCAGCCTGCCAGGAGGGTGATCAGCGATGACCTGTTTCCCTCCGCAGCACTTCCGGTCATGGGGACAGCGGCGCGCCGGCCTGGTCTTGCCCGGCGCGGCACCACCTTCAGGACCGGTGGTTTGGGGGAGGCTCCGCGGCCAATATCCAGACGCCGGCTGGCCTTGGGGGCGCGGGGACCATCCCTCCACAGCCGCTGGCATCCCTGACAAATATCCAGCTCCAACTCCTCCTCCCGGTGCGGGATGAGCACCGCCAGCATCGGCCGCCGGCACTCCGGACAGACCGTGCCTCCGGGGGCCGCCACCGGCCTTTCCTTCGCCGTCCACCAGATCACATCGACCTGCTCGTCCGGGATCATCCGCCGGAATTGACTGAAATTCAGCGATTCGCCTCCGCACTTCAGGCACCGCCAGGCAATCCCCGTATCGTGCTTGCCAGGAGCCAAACCCGCTCCGCAACGCGGGCAGTCCATCCCCATCCCACCGCTGACTGCCGGTAGGAAATCCCCCCGGCCGGCCATCATTTTCCGGAGTGGCAACCCGCCGCCCTCCGGAGGCCTGCTATCATTTTCATCATCGGGCATCCTCCCTGACAGTCGTTCAAACCCAGCTCCTGCCAATCGGATTTTCATCCTCCAACCGGTCCTGGCTCCCCCCTCAAAACCGCCACCGCCCCACACTTGTTCTTTCCCATTTTATGCTTCCGTGCCATCCGTTGAATCCGTGGCCCATTCCCTTGCTGCGGCCCGTCCTTTCCCCCGCGCCACTGCCCGCGGCAATTTCCACTGCGTTCCCAGCCTTTTCAAATTCCGCCAAACTTTTCCAACATGATCATCAGCCCTTCCGACTACGAAAAACCCGGCACCTTCTACCTCGGCCGGGAATACGACATCAGCACCAAAACCACCGAAGAGAAACTGGTCCTCTACGATTCCAAGGACCTCGTCACCCACGGGGTCGTCCTCGGCATGACCGGCAGCGGCAAGACCGGCCTGTGCTTTGCCCTGCTGGAGGAGGCCGCGATGGATAACATCCCGTCCATCATCATCGATCCCAAAGGCGATATCTCCAATTTTCTCCTTACTTTCCCCGAACTGACCGGCGAGGCCTTCCGCCCCTGGATCAATGAGGAGGACGCCGCCAAAAAGGACCAGACCCCTGACGAATTCGCGGCTGGCCAGGCAGCCATGTGGGAAAAAGGCCTCGGAGAATGGGGCCAGTCCGCGCAACGCATCAAAACCCTCCGCGAGAACGTCGACATCAACATCTTCACCCCCGGAAGCAATGCCGGCATTCCCGTCAGCATCCTCGCTTCCCTCGCCGCCCCGGAATTCGAAATCATCGACGATAACGAACTGTTCTCGGAGCGCATCGAGACCACCGCCAGCTCCATCCTCGGTCTGATCGGCATCACCGCCGACCCCATCAACAGCCGCGAGCACATCCTCCTCTCCAACATCTTCGACCGCGCCTGGCGCGCCGGCGAAAATCTCGATCTGGAGAAGATCATCAACTATGTGCAAAACCCGCCCTTCGGCAAAGTGGGCGCCCTCGACCTGGAATCCTTCTATCCAGAAAAAAAGCGTTCCGAGCTGGCCATGGGCATCAACAACCTGCTGGCCTCCCCGGGCTTCAGCACCTGGTTGACGGGGGAAGCCCTCGACATCAAACGACTGCTGCACACCGCCGGGGGCAAACCCCGGGTCAGCATCTTCAGCATCGCGCATCTCAATGACAGCGAGCGCATGTTTTTTGTTTCGCTGCTGCTGAATCAAATGCTGGGCTGGATGCGGGCCCAAAGCGGCACCACCAGCCTGCGCGCCCTGCTCTACATGGACGAGATCTACGGCTACCTCCCGCCCACCGCCAACCCACCGTCGAAAAAGCCTCTCATGATCCTCCTCAAGCAATCCCGCGCCTTCGGGCTGGGCTTGCTGGTGGCCACGCAAAACCCGGTCGATCTCGACTACAAGGCCCTCTCCAATATCGGCACCTGGTTCCTCGGCCGCCTCCAGACCGAGCGTGACAAAGCCCGCGTCCTCGACGGACTCGAAGGTGCCGCTTCCACCCAAGGCAGCAAGTTTGACCGGCCCAGCCTGGAGAAAATGCTCTCCGCCCTGGGGAACCGCATCTTCCTCATGCATAACGTCCACGAGGATGC
>CAIZWU010000017.1 GCA_903936775.1 uncultured bacterium
GGATTTGCTCTCATCCAAGTAGCCCAGGGTGCCGTCCTGCAGCATGTAGATCCAACGGACCGGCATGGCCAATTGCTGCTCGGCAGGGTCGATCCCGAGGATGACCTTGCTGCCGGATTTGTCACTGTATTTGAATCCTTCGGTGTTCTTGAGCAAATCCTGACTGCCGGTTCTTCCGTTGTAGGCCCGGGGATCGACAATCGGGTAGGCAAATCCCTCGAGATCCAATCCGCCTTGGGCGGTGCGGGCGCGGTCCGAACTGGAGGCGGTATAGACCGGTCGGTTGATATCGGTAAATTCATCCGGGCGTTCGGCCCAGTCCGCCACATTGTCCTCGTTGACATCGGCCAGCAATTTTCCGGTCTCGTAGGGCCGGATGTCGCCAATCTGGGGAACGCTGGAGGAGTAAAGTTTATAAAGCCGGTTCTTGGAGACGTCCGTCCCGCTGAACGTGCGGATGGCGCCGGGTTGGGAAATCCATGTGATAATATCCCGGGGGCTGCCGGCATTGGTGGGGGACAGATTGGAAGCTTCCCGGAATTGGGCGATGACCAGATTAATAATGGTGTCCTTCATCGTGGTGACCCGCTGGATTTCCACGGATCCCTTGGCGGTCACCTTGGCCGAGGTGGCCATATTAAAGAAGGAGACCACCAGTACCGTCATCAGCGTGATGATGGCCAGCACCGTCAGAATGGCGACACCTTGCTTTCTCTTGTGCCGCGCAACGGCCAGGCGGGCCTTGAGACGTTGGACAATACTTGGTTTCATAACTTTGGGAGGTTGGGGGGGGAGGGACGGAGCAGCGGAAATCAGCGATTTAAGGAGATTCAGCTCCCTTTTCCGGTTTTGATACTGGATTTACATTGCCCATACAAGAACTTTCAGATCAGCTTGCAAAAATTCCTTCCGATTCCCCACCAGGTTGATTTATGAGGGAGAAAAATCAGGCAGTTTTTTTCTTGAATACGCGCCCTGTATCTCATATGTAAATACAAAAATCAACTTCTTCCCCATGAAAACCTCAAAAATCCGTTCGGCTTCCCATGGATTCACCTTGGCCGAGGTGATGATCGCGATGGGGATTGTTGCCTCTGTCATGGTCGCCCTTCTGGGTATGATCCCGCTGGGGGTCAGGTCCGTCCGGGAGGCGACCAATTTGACGATTTCCGGCCGCATCGCCCAGGAAGTGATCAGCAACGTCCAGCAAGCCAACTGGATCGATGTGTTGACCAACTACGACAAAAAGGTCTTTTTGTTCGACAATGAAGGATTCCTGATCCGCGGGGCCCAGGCCAAAGGCAGTAGCCCGTCATTCGAAGCCCGGGTGCAGATCCCCCCTGCCCCGATCAACATCGGCAAGACGAGTTACAGTATCTCCACCTTGAAGAAAATCCTCGTGGAAGTGGAGTTCACCCCCGCCGGAATTAAAGTTCCGCCGAAAGCCGGGGAAACCAAAAACCCGAATATCATCAAATACAACTTCTACGTGGCCAACCAAAACAAGACCGGTTAACCTGTTGCACCCCGGTTTTGACGTTCAATTTTACCCCATACTTCTAAAGTCATGAAGATTTTCACCCCCCCCCGGGCTGCCTGCCGCGCTGCGTTCAGCCTGATTGAGCTGATGGTATCGGTCGCCGTTTTATCGCTGCTGCTTGTGATCGTGTTCCAAATGCTGGAGCAAATGCAGAAAACCTGGAACCGGACCCGCCAGACCGTTTCGGAATTCAAGGATGCCCGGAATGGATTTGAGGAAATGGGGCGCCGGATCGGACAAGCCACTTTGAATGCCTACTTTGGTTATGATTATGTTACCAAGCCTGTCAATGGAATCACCACCCGCTACGGCAGGGAAATCATCCGGCAGTCAGAGCTGCATTTCGTGAGTGGGCCGGCGTCGGTGCTGTTCACGGGCAGCGCTTCCAAAGCCCTTGGCAGCCGCCCTGGACATGCCGTCTTTTTCCAAGCCCCCTTCGGTTTCTGTTTTGAACGGGACAAGGAGGACAAAACCCGCCTGCAGTATGAAGCGCTCAACAATCTCCTCAACGCCTGGGGGTATTACGTGGAGTTCAACACCGACGAACTGGATCGTCCCCGGTTTCTGAATGCGCTCAAAAACGCCCCCGCCCCGCGCCCCCGTTACCGGCTCATGGAATTCCGCCAGCCCACCGAATATCTCCAGGTCTACAAACTGGGCCTGCGTGACTTGTCAGGTCCCAAACAGGCCGCCACTTACCGGTGGTTTACGGAAGGACTTTTCAGCATCAACTCCGAATGGAATGTCCAAAAGGAGCCGACCAAGGGAGAAACCTTCTTCCGCACCACCCGCCCCATCGCCGAAAACATCGTCGCGATGATCATCCAGCCGAGGGAGGCCACCGGCGCTTCCACCACGAAAAAACCGGAGGATTTGTCCCCCACGTATCTCTATGACACCCGCCGCTGGCAGTGGAGCAACCCCAAGGGAATCGAGGCTGCCAAAACCCGCCACCAACTTCCTCCCATCCTGGACATCAGCTTTATCGCCGTGGATGAAGCCTCCTTCGCCCAATACGCGTCACGCACCAACATCATTGACGTCTCAGGAGATCCCAAACTGGTTTCCGATGAATTGTTCGTCAGTGGCGCCAAACGGACCAAGGACTTTGAGGAGATCGAGGCTAAACTGATCTCCCTGAAGTTGGATTACCGCATTTTCAGCAGCACCATCCGGCTCCGCGAGTCGAAATGGACCGACACCTAAGCCAAGGTTTGCTTCCCCTCCCTCTCCTTATGAAAGCTTCTTTCCTGCCCGCCTCCCGGCGCGCCTTCACTTTGGTGGAAATCCTCGTCGTCCTGGCGATCATTTCCATGATCATGTTCTTCACGGTCCCCAACATGGGCGAAATCATCCAGGGCTCAAAACTGACCCAGGCGGGCGACCAGTTGAAATTTGACCTCGGTCTCGCCCAGCAGACCGCCGTGAAGGATAACGTCACGGTGGAAGTCCGCTTTTATCAATACAAGCAACCCGATCAGGCGGAAGGCAGCGAAAGCAAGATTTATACCGCCTATCACATGTTCAGCCTGATCCCGGACAGTGACCGCCCCTCCGATCCGACAGCCGAACGCATTCTCGCCCCGATCGGGAAAATCAAAAAACTCCCGGTCGGCGTGGTCATTCCGGACAGCGAAGTCTGGAGTACCCTCGTGAACAAGGCCACCATCGCCAACGGCACCCAGGAAGTCTTCGGGCTCGTTCCCACGGAGAAGCGGACTGTGGCCACTTACCGGTCCTTCCAGATCAACCCGGACGGCTCCACCAACCTCGACAGCAGTGGCGCTGACCAGTGGTATGTGACCTTGGTCGACTCCAATGAAATCATCCGTTCCGGCGGCAGCATCGACAACATCGCGCCCACCAACTACATCTGCATTCAGGTCGACGCGTTCAACGGTGGCACCCGCTGGTTCCAACCGAACTGATCGCCCGGCCCCCCCTCCGGAAGCGGCGCACCGTCCTGCGGTTGCGCCGCTTTCCATTTCCGCCTTTTCTTGGCCTGATGACAGCGGAGCGCCAGCAGTTCAGCCTAGCCCTCGGCCTTTCCGTGGCGGTGAATCTGCTGCTTGTCCTCCTCATCGTCTGGAGCATGGCCGTCACCGCAGGATTGACCCGCCATCCGGCCCACCAGATTCCGGTCCCGGCTGCGGCTGCGGTCCCGCTGCCGGACATGGTTACGCTCGTCCTCTCCCCCGAACCCGATCCGGCCCCTGCCCCCCCGGAGCGCCAGATGGTGTTGAGCCCGGAAGATCAGCCGGAAACGTCTCCGGAGGACGAGGCCACCCGGTTCATTTCGAGCCGCGATATGCGCGCCGCCAGTGAGGAAGCCCCTTCCCCGGATGGGCTGGCGGGGCGGGCCACCCAGCAGGGCCTCGACAAGCCCTTCCTTGATCTCCGGGACAGTGATTTCCGTGATGGGGAAGCCCCGGCCGATCGTCCTCCCGCCCCTCCCATGGCACCTGCCCCGGAATCCCCCCCCCCTCCGCCGGAGCCCACCCCGAAATCCGATTCCCCGGAAAAAACCGAGGATACCCCGCCTGAAACCGAACCGGAACCGCCCACCCCTTTGGCTTCCCCCACCGCCCCGGAAACGCCTGCCTCCCCCCCTGCTTTCCGCGATTTGGACGCTGAAAACCTGATGCCTTTGCCCGAGGCGGCAGCCACACGACCGACCGCCCGCCGGCCCGCGGTGACCCCGCCGCCACCTCCTCTGACCCGCATCCCGGACCGCGTCCCCGAGAGCAGCTACCGGCCTGGTCTCCGCAAATCCAAATCCCTCGGCACCATCAGCAACAAGGGCGCCTCCTCGGTCGATGCCAAGGCCACCGCCGAGGGCCGCTTCGGCAAAACCATCCGCAGCGCGATCGAAAAAACCTGGCGGCGCCGGATCCTGACCCTGTCCGGCCTCGCCAATCCCGGCCTTGTCGAAGTCGACTTCGAAGTTGATGTCAAAGGGCGCATCTCCAATGTCAAACTCGCCAATCCCGGCGAAGCCAACCCAGTCATGCAGGACTGCGCGCTCAGCGCCGTGATTGATGCCAAACTGCCTCCGCCTCCGCCCGAATTATTTGAAGAACTCCGCGACAGCCTGACGGGCGGGCGGATGCGCTGCTCTTTCTCCTTCCTTATTTACTAGCATCTTTACGGCTTTTGTCCTTCAACCTTTACTCCCCAATGCCCGCCGCCGGCTTTTCCGACAACTTCGCCTCCAGCCTCCACGCCGTCATGGAAATTTTCCGCACGGGCGGCTGGTTCATCGCTCCGATCGTGATCTGCTGGTTTATTTCCATCACCGTCATCATCTGGAAAGCCTTGGATCTGCGACGGCGCCTCATTATTCCCCCGGACCTCGCGGAGGAACTGGAAAATGTTTCCTCCCACCTCCAGGAAGGCCGGTTTCCCGCCCTCCAAGCCACCCTGCGGGACAACCCGAGCACTCTCGCCCGGATCTGCCGCGCCGCGATCCAACCCCAGCATCAAACCGTGGAGGCGGCTAGCCGTGCCGCAGAAACCACCGCCCGCGAGGAGATTTCCCGGTTGGAACGGGGGATCCCCGTGCTCGAAATTATTTTCACAATCGCGCCCATGCTCGGACTCATCGGCACCGTCAGCGGTCTGGTAAAAATCTTCTCTTCCCTTGGCGGCGGCACCGGTCAAACCGCCGAACAAGCCCGCCAGATCGCCCTCGGAATCGCGGAAGCCATGAACACGACCATCGCAGGATTGGTCGTCGCCGTCCCCGCCATCATTGCCCAGGTCCTCTACTCCCGGCACTTGGAGCGCCTTTCCCTCCGCCTTTCCACCCTCGTCACCAACTTCCTCGACACCTGCTGGAGCCACTCCAGGTAATCCCGCAGGCTTCCCCCCGGCTTTCCGTTGCCCCGCTGATTACTGTCCTTCGACTTTTCCCCCGTGAACTTCCATCAGAAACGCCGCCGCAGCCCGGTCCTGCAAATCATCTCGATGATCGATATCCTGATCATCCTCCTGATTTTTCTGGTCGTGAACACCACCTTCAAGGAGGCCCAGTCCGCCCTGAACGTCTCCCTGCCCTCCAGCAAGGAGATGGCCTTGGGAGCCCCGGCTGATACCGGCCGACTCAGCCTGGTGGTGACCAAAGACGAAAAAATCTTCCTCGCCGATGTCGAAATGCCTGTCGCCGACCTTCCGGCCGCCCTCGGCCAAATGAAGGCCACCCGCCCTGAAGCCAGGCTGGAGTTGAAAGTCGATGAAAAAGCCTCTTTTGGCCTGCTCATCCAGCTCTGGGATGCCCTGACCAAGGCCGGTTTCAAAGTCAACGACGTCCCCGCCCGCGTCTTGCGCGCGGCCAAAGGTGCGCCATGATAATCTTTTTATGATCAGAGAAATCGTCCTCTATGGAGACCCCGTCCTCCGGGTAAAATGCCCACCCATCACGGAAATCACCCCGGAACTCCACGCCCTCGCTGCCGATATGGTCGAAACCATGGAAGCCGCAGAAGGCGTGGGTTTGGCCGCGCCGCAGATTGGGGAAAGCCTCCGCATCGCCGTCATTGACGTCTCCGGAGCCGAGCACCCCTGCACGTTTCTCAAAGTGGATGGTGCAGCCGCCAAACTCGAGGACTACATGCCCCTCAAGTTCACCAACCCCGAACTCAGCATGGGCAAGGCCAAAGCGGTGATGAACGAAGGCTGCCTCAGCTTCCCGGACGTCCGCACCGAGATCCGCCGGGGGGATCTCGTCAAAGCCAAACTCACCCTCCTTGATGGGCGCACCATCCTGCTGGAAACCGACGGTCTGCTCTCGCGCGCCATCCAGCATGAAACGGATCACCTCAACGGCATCCTTTTTATTGATCGTGCCACCCCCGCGGCCAAACTCAGTCTCAAAAAGAAAATCCACAAAATGTGGGATGAATACGCCGCTGAATAATGGCCGGGTGATGGTAACAGGCGGGTGACCGTCCCCGCCATTCACCCACCTTCTCAAGGCGAGGACCCTGCAGCCAATTCCAAAAAACATGTTTGATCCCGGAGAAAAAGTAGTCTGCGTTGACGATAAGTTTCACCCCGAAGTCGCCTATCTGTTCACCGCCTTGCCGGTGAAAGGCACCACCTACACCATCCGCGACTGCGAGATGGGCCGCAATAAATGGGTCAGCGCCCAGAAGGGATGGGACAGTGTGGACATGAAGGTTCTCCTCGTGGAACTCACCAATCCCCTCGACCCCTCCACCCTCAAAGGCTGTCCCTCGGAGTTGGGCTTCGCCGCCCGCCGCTTCGCACCGCTCGAATCCATCACCCATGAGGAGGAAGCTGAAATCGGCGAACTGATCCCAGCGGGCCGCTGAATCGCGGCGTTCCGGGGAACAGAGACTTCCCGCCGCCGGCCCATCAAGGCGAATTTAATGATTGGTTTTACCCAACCGTCTCCGATTTTATTCTAATCGGTGGAAAACTCCCCGGGCTTCGGCGAGATGGCATTTCCGTCGAACGAATTTCCCAAGCGTCTGCGCCTCATCTGCTGCCCACCCGTCCCATGAAAAAGTTTCCCCTTTTCCACCTCGTCACGCTCGCCACCGCAGCGCTGCTTTCGACTGCCTCCGCTGAAGACACCAATGGCATCGCTGCCGTGGTCAATGGCCGGCCCATCCTGCGGTCCGAGGTGGAGGAGGTGATCAAGGTGCAAGGCATGCAATTACGGGCCACCATCGGCGACAAAGCGGAACTGGACCGCGAACTGGGAGAACTCCGTAAAAAGGCCCTCGATACCTTGGTGGAACAGGAATTGATCCTGAAAGAGTTTGAGCCCTATGCGGAAAACTTTAAGGTCAAAGTGGATGCCTACACCGACGAACACATCAAGACGCAATACGTCAAAGAGATGTTCAAAGGGGACCAGGCCAAGTTCGTCAAGGAACTCACCTCCACCGGACTGAGTTACAAAAAATTCTACGACAAGCAACGGACCAACATCATCGTCCAAATGATGCGCGGCCAGAATGTGAAGGATGTCGGCTACGTGACCTCCGACGAAAAAATCGCCTACCTCAAAGCCAACGGGGAGGACTTCCGGGAGGGGGATCAGATCAAACTCTGGTCCATCACGATCCCCAAAGTGACCGAGGAAATCGGCAGCACCTCCAAGTCCCAGCAGGCGCTCGCGAAGGAGATCCGCAGCAAACTGGTGCGCGGCGATGAATTTTCCACCTTGGCAAAAACCTATTCCCAGGACAGCAAATCAGGGAGCGGGGGCGACTGGGGACTTATCACCAAAAAAGATCTGACCCGGCGGATGGCCGAAATGGTTTTCAGCCTGCAAGCAAAAAAAGTCAGCGATGTGATCGAGTTCGACGACAGCTTTTACATCTTCTACGTGGAAGCCAAAATCCCCGGCAAAATGAAGCCGGATGAGGAAGTGCAGGCGGAACTGGAAAAGCGGGTGTTGATGGAGAAAAAGAAAAAGGCCTACGAGGAATGGATCACCCAGTTGAAGCGCAAGGCGACGATCCGTTATTCCAACAACTGAGCCCGTGCCGAAACCGGTCATCGGGATCACCTTGGGCGACGCCGCAGGCATCGGGCCGGAAGTGGCGCGGGCAGCGCTGGCCAGTGGGAAGCTGAATGCACGATTTGAATACCGCCTGATCGGGTCCTGCCTGGAGGCGGTGCCGGGCCAACCGGACGAAGCCACGGCCCGCGCTGCCATCACGGCTCTGGAGGAGTCGGTAGCGCTGCTGAAGTCGGGCGGGATTGCTGCCGTGGTGACGGCCCCGGTCAGCAAGGACCATCTGGCGGGTTATGGGTTTGATTTCCCGGGCCAGACCGAGTTTTACGCGGCGCGCTTTGATTGTCGCGACTATGAAATGTGCCTGACTGGCCCGCATCTCACGGTGGGCCTGGTCACGATCCATGAACCGCTCCGCAACGTGCCGGACCTGCTGACCACGGCGCAGATCGTGCGGCACGGGAAGTTGCTGGCAGCCTTTTGCCGGCAACGTGGGAAGGCCTCTCCGAGAATCGCGGTGGCGGGATTGAATCCTCACGCCGGAGAGCGGGGGAGGATGGGAACAGAGGAAATGACCATCATCCAGCCCGCCGTGGATGCGCTGAATCTGGCCGGGGAGGGAGCCTCGTTCCATGGGCCGCTCCCTCCGGATACTTTGTTTTACCACGCGGCACGCGGGCAGTATGACGCGGTGCTGTGCATGTATCATGACCAGGGATTGATTCCCCTGAAGCTGCTGGATTTTGACGAGGCGGTGAATCTGACGCTGGGCCTGCCGGTGGTACGGACCAGTCCGGATCACGGCACCGCATTTGATATTGCCGGGAAAGGGATCGCCAGCCCGGCCAGCATGATCGCGGCGATCAACCTCGCCGGGGAACTGGTGCTGGGCAGATCTGGAAGCTAGGCGTTTTCAGGAACAATAGGCCACCGCCCCAGGGCGGATGAGCCAAAAAAACCGGTGCTCCTTGCGGGGCACCGGCTGGGTTGGGATTGATTTGAGCCGCGCGCTTATTTGGCGCCTTTGACGATTTCGAGGAGTTCGACTTCGAAGGTGAGCACGGCATTCGGCCCGATGTCGCCACCGGCGCCGCGTTCGCCGTAAGCGAGTTCGGAAGGGAGCACGAATTTGTATTTGGAGCCAACCGTCATGAGTTGGAGGCCTTCGGTCCAGCCTTTGATCACGCCATCGAGCGGGAAAGTGGCGGGGTCGTTGCGATCCACGGAGCTATCGAAGACTTTTCCGTCCAGCAAAGTGCCATGGTAGTGGACTTTCACGGTATCGGTGGCCTTGGGCTTTTCGCCGGCGCCTTCCTTCATCACGGAATACTGGAGACCGCTGGCAGTGGTTTTCACGCCTTCAGCTTTGGCATTCTTTTCGAGGAAGGCTTTGCCTTCTTCGATATTTTTCTTGGCGCTTTCGCCAGCCTTGGCCTGGGTCTTGGCCTGCATTTCGGTCTGCAGTTTGGTCATAATCTCCTGGGCTTCCGCCGGGGCGATTTTCGAACCGGTGCCTTTCAGGACGTCGGTCAGCCCGGCGACGAGGCTATCGAGATTAATGTCAATACCCTGGCTTTTCAGGTTACTGGCGATGTTTGTGCCGATAATGTAGCTGGCGGGGTCGGCCGGCGGGGCGGCCTTATCTTGGGCACCAGCGACGCCAGCCATGGCGAGACCGGCTGCGGAGAGGAGGATTTTGCGCATAGGCGGCGAGGGTAAACCGTCGCGCGACTCCGTCAAAGGCTTTCCAACCGGATTTTCCCGGAGCGAGGGGGGGTGGGAAAAACCGCCCAAATCCTGAATTGATCCGGAGATCCCGTGCCGGATTTCCGCCGATACGGATGGAAATCAGCTGGTCCAACCGGGCGGCAACCCTTAGAAGATTGCAGCATGCGTCCTTTGTTTCCCTTTCTGACTTTTGCCCTGCTGGTGCTGGGCAGCGTGGCCCCGCCTGCGGTGGCCAAACCCAACGTGCTGATGATTTGTGTCGATGACCTGAAGCCCCTGCTGGGTTGTTATGGCGACAAAACCATCAAGTCCCCCAACATCGACCGGTTGGCCGCCCGGGGCGTGGTTTTTGACCGGGCTTATTGCAACCAGGCGGTCTGCGCGCCGTCCCGGAACACGCTCATGACCGGAGTCCGGCCCTCCACCCTCGGCATCTATGATCTGGGCACCCATTTCCGCAAAGCCGTCCCCGACGCCATCACGCTGACCCAGCACTTCAAACAGCAGGGCTGGAAAACGGAGGGCATGGGGAAAATCCTGCACGTGGGCCATGGCAACCGCGAGGATGCCGCCTCGTGGAGCGTGCCCCACTGGCCGGCGAAATCGATCCACTACGCCTTGCCGGAAAGCCGGGCCGCCAGCGGCCTGACCCGCGAGGAAGCCCTGTTTAACAACAAATCCGCCCAGGGCCTCCCCCGCGGGGCGGCCTTTGAATCAGCCGGGGTGCCGGACACCGCTTATGGGGACGGGCAACTCGCGGAGGAAGCGATCCGCCGCCTTCAGGCCACCCGCACCACCCCGGAGGTGCCTTTCTTTTTGGCGGTCGGTTTTGTGCGGCCCCACCTGCCCTTCAACGCCCCGAAAAAATACTGGGACCTCTACGACCGCACGGCTTTCCCCCTGCCGGAACGCCGCACTCCGCCGGACGGCGCCCCGTCCTACGCCCCTCAATCCGGCGGCGAACTCCGCCAATATGCCGGCATCCCGGAACAGGGCGATCTGCCGGAGGATCTCCAGCGCACCCTCATCCACGGCTATCACGCCGCCGTCAGTTACATGGATGCCCAGCTGGGGAAAGTATTGGATGAACTGGACCGGCTCGCCCTCACTGAAAAGACGATCATCGTGCTCTGGGGCGACCACGGCTGGCACCTCGGCGATCACTCGATGTGGTGCAAACACACCAACTACGAACAGGCCACCCGCATTCCCTTCGTGATCGCCGCCCCCGGCACCGCCAAGGCAGGCACCCACAGCCCGGCGCTGGTGGAAACCGTCGATCTTTTCCCCACCCTGCTGGAACTGGCCGGTCTGCCCGCCCCCGCCGGACCGCTGAAGTTGGAAGGCAAATCCCTCGTGCCCGCGCTGCGCGATGCCACCGCCTCCGTGAAGGATCACGTCCTGCATGTTTATCCCCGCGGCGCCCGCCTCGGCCGGGCCATCCGCACCGCCACCCACCGCCTGGTCGAATGGAAGGTGCCCGGCGCTTCCCCTGACACCGCGGAGTGGGAGCTCTACGATTACGTCAACGATCCCCTCGAGACCAAAAACCTCGCCGCCACCCAACCGGAAACCGTGGCCAAACTCCGGGCCTTGCTCGCCACCCATCCCGAAGCCAAACCCCAGTGGCGGGCCCCGGCCGGCCCGGAATCCGCCGCCCGGCCGGACCAGCGGTCCGCCGGCCCCAAAATGGATCGCGACGCCATGTTCACCCGCCGCGATACCGACGCGGACGGCAAGCTGACGACGGGGGAATTCCTCAAGGATCAACCCGACCCTGACAAAGCCCCGGCGCGGTTTGCCCTCTTCGATACAGACAAGGACGGCGCACTGAGCCGCCCGGAATTTGTCAAAGGCGGCAAACCATAAGCCCGCGGCAGCGTTGCCCCTTTCCCCCCCACCCCAGCGGCAAGGCTGCGGAGACCGGCAGATTCCCGGCCCGATGAAAAGGCCAGGCCGGCGAGGGCGTTGTGCCTTGCCCCTCCATGACCTGTTCTTCCCTCCCCTCGTTCCGCCCCCGCCCCAACCTCCTCCGGGTCTCCCCGGCGTTGCTGGCCGCACTCCTGCTTCCTTTTACCTCCGCCACGGCTGCCCCTGACCCGGCTCCTTTCCCTAAGTTCCCTGACAAAAAGGGCCTCCAGGTCCAGATGGTGGATGACGCCTTGGCGCTCGGCATCCATCACGCCGGGATCAATGTCAGCTATGGTTCCCTGTTCCAAATGGCCGCCGGCCCGGGAACCGTGCCGTTCCAGTGGGAAGGCCGCACTTGGTTTATCAATGAAGAATATGCCCGCAGCCTCGACCGCCAGATTGCACCCCTCAGCGGAAAAGGCGTCGCGGTTTACCTGATCCTGCTGGCCTATCCGACCAAGGACCCGGCGAAGGACGCCCTGCTGCTCCACCCCGCGGCCCGGGCGGATGGAAAATATACCATTTCCGCCTTCAACACCGCTACCCCCGATGGCCTGGCCCTTTACCGCGCCCTCACCGCCTTTCTCGCCCAGCGCTACAGCACCGACGGCCCCCACGGCCGGGTCTGGGGCTACATCATCGGCAACGAGGTGAACTCCCAGTGGATGTGGTACAACCTCGGGAACATGCCGGTGGACCAGGCCGCTTCCGAATACGAAAAGGCGGTCCGCGCCGCCCACGAGGTGATCCGCCAGCACTCCACCCACGCCCGGTGTTACCTGTCCTTCGACCACCACTGGACCGCCTCCATGCCCGGCATCAGCGATCAGGAATCCTATCCCACGCGCACCTTCCTCGGGCATTTCGCCCGCCTCGCCCGCGAACGGGGCGACTTTGCATGGCACGTCGCCCACCATCCCTATCCGGACGATCTCGGCAATCCCCGCACCTGGCTGGACAAGGCAGCCTGGACCACTGACGACTCGCCGCACATCACCTTCAAGAACCTCGAAGTGGCCTGCCAATATCAAAAGCGGCCGGAACTCCTCTGGCAGGGCCAGCCCCGCCGCATCATCCTCAGCGAGCAAGGCCTCCACTGCCTCGACACGCCCGATGGCGAGCAACTGCAAGCCGCCGGCTTTGCTTATGTCTGGGAAAAAGTGATCCGGCAGGACGGCATCGATGCCCTGATCTGGCACCGCCACGTGGACCACGCCCAGGAAGGCGGTCTCCGCCTCGGCCTCTGGTCCTTCAAGCCC
>CAIZWU010000018.1 GCA_903936775.1 uncultured bacterium
AGCAAGGCTTGGACGGCCCGGTCTGTCAGTTGGGAAGAAGGGGAGCCAGCGGAACTCATGAAAAAAGGCTCATTATGGCCCGAAACCCCGCCCCGTGTCAAAGTCTCTCACCGTCTGCAGCCTTGCCATCCGGGCCGGGTCGATTTTGGTTTCCTGGAGCAGCAGGAAGTCAGGTTGCCCGGCGTTGGCAAAATCAGGGAAATCCTTGCCCATGACGGAGTGGAGGCCATTGACGTTCCAGGGGATCAGTTTCATGGGTCCATCCGGGCGCGGGCGGCGGCGGCGGCGGCGGCCTCCTGCCATAGGGACAGGGCCGCCGGCGGCTGGGCCTCTGGCTGGGCCAGCTGCCAGGCGGCCCAGGTTTCCAAGCCGAATCCGGCGACCCCGCCGAGATAGTCGAGATCCGTCCGGGCGGTGGGGCCATCCATTTCCGGTTGAGGCCACATCTCGGAAATGAGGGCGATGGCTTCCTCCCAACGGCGCTGCTTCATGCGGATGCGCCACATGGGTTCCAGGTTGATGGTCCGGCTCCGGTAGTTGGCAAGGCGTTCCTCGCGCAGTTCGTGGCATTCCCGGTAGCATTGATAGGATTGCTCCAGCTGCCCGGCCGCTTGGTGGACCCTGGCTTCGCAGGTAATGGCCTTTACAAGCATGGCATGTTGTCCCTGCGCTGTGGCATGGCGCCGGGCTTCCCGGGCGTGCCCGATGGCCTCCCCGTGCCGCCCGGCAGCGCTTTCCGCCATGGCAAGGGCCCGCAGGCAATCACCCGCATCGGAACGGTCGGGATTGCCCTCCCCGGGGACTCCGCGTGCGAGGACAAGATCCAAGGCTTCCCGGGCGTGGCCGATGGCGGAATCATGCTGCCCGGCATCACTTTCGCATTTGCTCAACGAGATGAGTAACGGAACCGGGTCCGTGTTCTCCCTTGGCGCCATTTTCCGACTGCTGGCGATCCGCTCCCGGAGCAGTCCGGCGGCCCGGGCATGATCACCCTGGCGCTGCAGGATTTCGATCAGCCGGTTGAAGACGGCGGCGTGGATCCGTCCGTTGGAGGAACGCCGGCATTGCAGCAGCGTCTGCTCCGCTGCTGGGGTGTCCCCCGTCTCCGCAAGGGCGGCGGAGTGAGAGAACTGCTGATAGAAAAGGTCTTTTCCATTTAGTTTGAAAAGGTCAGCCATGGCCATGGTCTCTTTGGAAAGCGCCAGGGCCTTGCGGCCTGCTTCGAGCTTCAGCAGGACCCGGACCCGCTCCCGCTGCACCTCAAACCAGAAAGGGCTGCCCTGCCTTCCTACGGACTCGACCCGTTCCAGGAGGGTCTCCAGCCGTGGGGGGGCCTCGGTGCGGGATCCCTGGTCTGCCAGGAGTTTCAAGTATTTCAGCTCCGCTTCCATCGCCTCGGCACTGGCTGGTCCCTGCGCCCTGGCCAGCACGGCGGCCCGGGTTTCCATCAGATTGAGGGAGCTTTTCCAATCCCCCATGGTGGAATACAGGGCTGAAACCTCTTGGAGGAGCATGCTCTGCAGTTCCGGATCAAAGGCGAGTTCCTGGAGCGGCCCGGCGTTGCGGTCGAGGGCCCGGTGCAGCGCTTCCGGATTGCGCCCACGGTCGATTTCCTCGGCCGCATCGTTCAGCAGGCCAGTTAGGAAATCCGCGGTCTGGCGGGCGCGGGTCTCGGCTTGCACCGCGCGCGCAGTCTGGTCTTCGGCGGCAATTTGTGCCTTTTTCGCCTCCACTGCTTGCCAGCTGGCGACCACCGCCCCGCCGATCAGGGCGGCGACACTCACCACGGCGGCGGCAAAGCCCAGCCGGTTCCGGCGGATCCAGCGTGCCGTCAGATAAGTCGTTGAGGGCGGGCGGGCGGTGACAGGTTTGTGGTCGAGAAACCGCTGGAGATCCGCGCAAAATCCGGCGGCGGAGGGATACCGTCGGGCAGGGTCCTTTTCCAAGGCCCGCAAAACGATCCAGTCCAGATCCGCCGGCAGCCGGAGCCCAGCGGCCTCAACATTCCCGGAGCCCGCGGAGGCGGGGTGTTCCCTGGCCAGACTGGAGGGCCGTGGTGGATTGACTTCACAAATCATGCGGCGCAACTCCACCTGGCTTTTTCCTGCCTGGGTCATCACCGCGAAAGGAGGCTGCCCCGTCAGCAGTTCATACAGCAGCACGCCCAGAGCATAGATATCGCTCCGCGTATCCACCTGTCCGGTCTCGGAAACCTGCTCGGGCGACATGTAAAGCGGTGTTCCCACCGCCATGCCGGCATGGGTCATCATGGAAAAATCCGCGAGCCGCCGCGTGGTGATGGCTTTGGCGATGCCGAAGTCGATGATCTTGGGCACCGGCGCGCCGTCCACGTCGGTGACGAGGAGATTGTTCGGCTTCAAGTCCCGGTGGATCACCCCCTTCTGGTGGGCATGGTGCACTCCCCGGCAGACGGCCATAAAAAGCAGCAGACGATTCCGCAGCGGCAAGTGGCGCAATTGGCAGTAGAGGGTGATGGGGTCCCCCTTGACCAGTTCCATGACAAAATACGGACGCCCGTCCTCGGACATGCCGGCATCCAGCATGGAGGCGATATTCGGGTGTTCCATGCCGGCCAGCACCTGGCGCTCCTGCTCGAAGCGGGCCAGCACCTCCCGGCTGTCCATCCCCAGTTTGATCATCTTGAGCGCCACTTCCCGTTCCACCGGCCGGGACTGCAGCGCTTGCCAAACCACGCCGAAACCGCCCTCCCCCAGCTTGGCCACCAATTGGTAGGGACCGAGAACATCCCCCGGCGCATCCTGCCCGGCCTCGCAGGGCACCAGGACATCCTGCAGCAAGGCTTGGACGGCCCGGTCTGTCAGTTGGGAAGAAGGGGAGCCAGCGGAACTCATGAAAAAAGGCTCATTATGGCCCGAAACCCCGCCCCGTGTCAAAGTCTCTCACCGTCTGCAGGCTTGCCATCCAGGCCAAGGTGTGGTCACCCTTTGCCCCCGCTCGATGAATCCTCAATTTTACACTACGTGCTGGACTGTCGTCATCGATTCCGCCAAATCCAATCCCGCCGAAAGCCGCCCTGCCCTGGAGGCTCTCTGCCGCACTTATTGGGCTCCCCTCTATGCCTACGCCGTCAGTTCGGGCAAAAGCCATGAGGATGCCGAGGATATCACCCAGGCTTTCTTCGGGCACCTGCTCGAAAAAAATCTGCCCGGCAGTGCCGACCCGGGACTGGGGCGCTTCCGATCCTATCTGCTGGCCAGCCTGCGGTTTTTCATGATCGACTCTCACCGGCATGCCACCAGCCAAAGGCGCGGCGGTGCCAACCGGCCAGTTCCTCTCCGTGAGGCGGAATACCTCAGCACCGCAGGCGATTCGCCGGAAGCAGCTTATGATCGCAAATGGGCCCACATCCTCATTGGCATCGCCCTCGACACCCTCGCCGCCGAACAGGACAAAGTGGGACATGGGGACCGGTTCGCCCTGATGCGCCCGATGCTGCTGGACCCCCAGGGGGGGGAGAGCGCCATGGCTGAACTGGTTGCCCGGTATGGCATGACGCCCGGCCATATCCGCACCACTCTCAGCCGCCTCCGGGCCCGCTTCCGCGAGATCGTCCGACAGGAAGTTTCCCGCCTCGTGGTGGATGCCTCCGAGATCGATGCTGAGATCGCCCATCTGCTGCGGGCCATGCAATGACCGGTTTCCAGGAGCTCTCAAACCCCTGACAAAATCCGGGAATCCGTCTCCAGCGTCACCGGACAATGATCCGAGCCATGGATGTCCTGACGGATCACGCAATCAGTGAGGGCGGCGCGGATCCTCGGGGACGTGCACCAGTAATCGATCCGCCATCCCACATTGTTGGCGCGGGCATTGGCGCGGTAACTCCACCATGAGTATTTTTTCGGTGAAGGATCGAACTCGCGGAAGGCGTCATGAAAGCCGGCTTCGAGGATTTTGCCGAAGCTTTCGCGTTCCTGGTCGGAAAAGCCGGGGTTGCAGCGGTTGGTTTTGGGATTGGCCAGATCGATTTCCTGGTGGGCCACATTGAGGTCGCCCGCCACCAGCACCGGTTTGTTCCGCTCCAGGGTCTGGATAAAAGCGAGGAAAGCGGCATCCCAGGCAAGACGGTAGGGCAGGCGGGCCAGTTCCGCCTGGGCGTTGGGCGTGTAGACGCAGACGATATAACAACCCGGGTATTCCAGGGTGACCACGCGGCCTTCGTTGTCATGCTCCGGGAGGCCGATGCCGTTCAGTACCGAGAGCGGCGCATGTTTGGTGAGGATGCCGGTACCGCTGTAGCCGGGTTTGGCGGCGCGGTTCCAGAACCGTTGATAGCCGGGGAGCCACCCGAAGTCGACGGTCTCCGGGTCGACTTTGGTTTCCTGGAGGAGCAGGAAGTCAGGTTGCTCGGCGTTGACAAAATCGGGGAAACCCTTGCCCATGACGGAGCGGAGGCCATTGACGTTCCAGGTGATCAGTTTCATGGGCCCATCCAGGCGCGGGGAGGGCGGGGATGCAAGGAGGGCGTGCCGCGCTGGCAATTTGGTTGCCGGGGTGGGCCTTGTCCATCCAGGTGCAGGAAAAAGGGCTCCATCCCGTGGATACGGCGGGACTTGGATTCCTTGAGGGTCGCCGCCTTCCGCAAGGATAGGGGGAATCAGTGCATCCAGCCATCAGATCCGGGAGTTCGCCGGGGAAAATCAGGTTGCCCGCCGCTGATTTCTGGTCATGATGCTGTCCAGATGAACGCGATTACTTATACCGCTGCCCGGGAGAATTTGGCTTCGACGATGGACCGGGTGTGTCAGGATCACGATCCGGTGATTATTACCCGGAACCGCAGCCAGGCGGTGGTGATGCTTTCTCTGGACGACTACGAGGCACTCCAGGAGACGGCCTTCCTGCTGAATAATCCCCGGAATGCCAAACGCATCATGAGCGCGGTCTCCCAACTCGACGCCGGAAAAGGAGTCGAACGCGAGATTGATCTGGAGGCATGAAGCGCACGCTCATTTTTGCCGACGAAGCGTGGGAGGATTACTTGTCTTGGCAGGACACGGACCGCTCCATGTTGCGGCGCATCAACCAACTCATCAAGGATGTCCGGCGAAGTCCCTATGAAGGGATCGGCAAACCGGAGCCGTTGAAACATCAGTTGGCCGGATGGTGGTCCCGGCGGAGCGACTCCCAGCACCGCATGATCTATCGGGTAACAGAACACTCCATCGAAATCGCCCATTTGCGCCATCACTATTGAACCCCGGCATGGCCGAGCTCCGGCGCCATTCGAAGGCAATGCCCAGCTTGACGCGGAAGGTGCGAAGCAGGAGGCGGCGAGGTTAAGGCGGAATTATTACTTATAGTGTGACCATGTAGATCGATGCGGTGGTTGGGGTTGGTGTTTTACCAAATCCGACGGCGGGCTGGTTTGAGAGTAGTCTCCACCCCCACCCCGTTGCCGGCCGGCTTCACTTCGGCCACTTGCTAAATCGACCATTTCACTCTGACCGCCAATCCGTTCCCGGAACCTGCCGCCATCGGTAGTGGAGATGGACTGGGGGATTCCCCTGCGCCGTTTCGTGGAGCAGGGCTTGGTTTTCGCGCGCAAACGGCCCCGGTGCGGCACTGCCGCGCTGGGGCTTTTTTGGATTTCGTCCATGATCGCTTTCCTGAAACTCCGCCCCGATTAAGTTGTCCTTCATTATCTGGATGACTTGACGCCTCGGGCCGGGGTCGCCATAAGGATAAAACTGACATTGGAATCCCCTCTTACCCATCCCGCCGTGAATGCCTCCGCCTATTCATCCCTTGCCAAGGCCTGCTTGGTGCTGGCCGCCGCTGCCGCCGTCCCCGCAATACCGGCTGCCGAAGATATTCTGATCGATAACTACACGGATCCTGCCGCCGTAGCGGGCACGGCCCGATGGTGGGGAAATGCGGTCCAGACCTATGAACATGATGCCACCCAGGATGCCGATGGCGATGCCGCGTCTGGAGCCCTCAAGGTGACCGTGCAGTATGATATTGCGGCGTATGCCGGAGAAAACCAGTTTTCTGCCCGTCGGCAAATTTTGCCCAGCGCGGTGATTGATGGATCACAGTATGCGCGGCTGGAATTTGACCTTAAATACGCCGCCAGCAGTGTGGCCCAGGGAACCTCTGGAACCTATGGAAATCTGGAGGTGGGAATCGGCCACAATGACTGGTCTCAGGCGTATTTCGGAACGGTGCAGACCCCAGTCGGGCAAAATGACTGGCAGCACATCGTCCTGACCGTCAATCAGAATAATCCCAAGCTCAACCAGTTGCGGGATTTCCACTTCAAGCAGTGGTCCGGCGGGGCGGGCGACGGTATGACCGGCACCCAGATGTTCTGGATTGATAACGTCAAGCTGATTGCAATTCCGTCCACCGAGCCCCCGCCTCCGCCCCCCATCGTGACGGTGGAGCCGGCCAAACCGGGCCTGAATATGATCTCGTCCGGCGGGGGGCAGTATGACCGGCAGACGGTGCGCAGCAGCCTGCCGGAATACACTTGGGTCGGGGCCACCGGACCGGTGACGTATGCCCTGACCATTGCCGACTATCCCAGCCAGGCGGGCTACCAGACGGTGATCTATCTCGTGCCGGGCAGCGGATTGGATGCCGGAATGAATTATCCCGACTGGGCCCAGGCCAAGTGTGCCTTGGCTTTCATCAACAATAATGCCGACGGTTCCGGCAACATGCGGTTTGCCTACAAAAACGATGTGGCCAACAGCAATGGGTATGCCGGTCACGGCTACTGGGACAATGATAACCCGGCAGATCTCTACGACGGGATCACCGGGGCGGGACCCGTGGGCACCGGAAAAGGCGGCACCCTCGCCTATGTGAACAGCACCACCATCCGCGGCACTTGGAGCATCACCTTCACCAGCAATACCAATGTGACCATCACCGCCCCGGATGGACAGACCAGCAGTGGTAGTCTGCCCAACGAAACCACGGCCCAGCTCTTCGGGGGACCGCTGTATGCCTATTTCGGCACCGTGCCCCAGACCACGGACAATGTAGGGCTCGGCGCCGTCTTTTCTCGGATCAAAATCACGGGAGCCGGCGCTCCCCTCGACGAGGATTTTTCCACGATTCCCTTCAACCCGGCTTTGGAGAAGTCCGCCTCCAACGCCTCGGGCGTGGTCCAGGTTACCGGACCGGATACTCCCTTCTGGCTGACGTGGACCCTGCCGGCGGTCGGATATCTGCCCCGCCAAAGTCCCTCTCTGGGGGAAGACGTCCTGAGCCCGTGGACAAACATCCCGACAGACAACGTCTTAACCGCCCGAGGCCGCCAGTGGAAGCTGATGGAAACTGCTCAACTGCTGGATCCTTCGCGGAATTTCTTCCAGCTGATCAAGCCCGCAGTTGCGCCTTGAGCCGGACCATTGGTGGACCAGGGATTTCCCGGATCACAGAACAGGGGCCCGCCCAGGCGGGGAAATATCCTCCGGCGGAACTTGGCAGGACCCTGTCGATTCCGGGCTGCGCTTCTCCGGACCTGCGGGTTCCCGGAAAAGGTCAGGAATTCCCCGCAAATCCATCCCGCACGGTGAGCCGCCCCAACAGGCACAAGCCCACGAGGGCCATTAAAGCTAACGGAATGCCGCGTCTGGCCAACCACCGGATTCCATCACGGCGGAGCGGAGCTGCGCCATGGGAAGCAGGCACAGGCCTCTGGCCTGCGTGTTTCAAGCGAAACAGCCGAGCCACGCAGGATGACATGATCGATTTTAGAAACACACGGGCCGGAGGCCCGTGCCCTCTGCTTTAGCCCCGGATCATGCCGGCGGCGACGGTTTCGTTGGTGCCGGCGTCGATCAGGATGAAGCTGCCGGTGATACGGTTTTTCGAGTAGGGGTCGAAAATAACCGGAGCGCTGGTGCGGATCGAGAGGCGGCCGATGTCGTTCATGCGGAACTCGAGGTCGTCCTCGATCTTGTGCAGGGTGTTGATGTTCACCTTGTATTTCACTTCCTTGATGACGGCCTGCACCTCGCGGCTGGTGTGGCGGAGGATGAAGCGGCCACGTGGGTTGAGGGGTTTTTCCCCGAACCAGCAGATCATCGCTTCGATATCCTGACCGACCTGCGGCGGGTTGTTGGCTTTGACGATCATGTCGCCGCGGCTGGTGTCGATTTCGTCTTCCAGCAGCAGGGTGACGGAAAGCGGGCTATAGGCTTCCTCCAGCGGCCCATCGGCGGTGTGGATCTCCTTGATCTTGGACTGGAAGCCGCTGGGGAGCACGGTGACGGCATCGCCCGGTTTGAAAACACCGCCGGCCACGCGGCCGCTGAACCCGCGGAAGTCGTGCCATTCATCGCTCTGTGGCCGGATCACCCACTGCACGGGGAAGCGGGCTTCGACATGGTTTTCGGTGGTGCCCACGTAGACGGTTTCCAGATGATAGAGCAGGGTGGGTCCCTGATACCACGGCATGGCTTCCGACTTGTCCACCACGTTATCGCCCTTCAGCGCGCTGATGGGGATGAAGGTCATTTCCACCAGATTGTCGAGGCGGCTGGCAAAGCATTGGAAGGCTTCTTTGATTTCCTCGAACTTGGCCTCGGAATAGTCCACGAGGTCCATCTTGTTAATGGCAATCACCACATGTTGGATACGCAGCAGATTGGCGAGGAAGGCATGGCGGCAAGTCTGCTCGATCACCCCTTTGCGGGCATCAATCAGAATGATAGCCAGATTCGCGGTGCTGGCGCCGGTGACCATGTTCCGGGTGTATTGAATATGCCCCGGGGTATCGGCGATGATGAACTTCCGACGTGGCGTCGCGAAGTAGCGGTAGGCCACATCAATGGTGATGCCCTGTTCCCGCTCGGCCCGCAGGCCGTCGGTCAGCAGGGCTAGATCCACGTGCTCATCGCCCCGTTTCTTGGAAAAGCGTTCCACCGCCGCGAGCTGGTCCTCGAAGATGGATTTGGAGTCGTAAAGCAGACGTCCAATAAGAGTGGATTTGCCGTCATCGACGGAGCCGGCAGTGGTGAAGCGGAGCAAGTCCATGGTAATCTAAAATGGTTGAATAAATAAGGGGAGGGAGGACCAGGGAAAGACTCTCAAAAATATCCTTCTTTCTTCCGGTCCTCCATGGCGCTTTCGCTGCGCTGGTCGTCGGCGCGGGTGCCGCGTTCGGTTTGGCGGGCGGCGGCCACTTCGGCGATGATGTCATCCAGGGTCGCGGCGGGGGATTCCACGGCACCGGTGCAGGTCACGTCACCGATGGTGCGGAAGCGCATCGTCTTTTCCAGGATCGGCTCATCCGGCTGGGGTTGGGCGTAGCCGGTTTCGGCATCGAGCCACGAGCCGTCGCGCTGGAAGACGCGGCGCTGGTGGCTGAAATAGATGTTGGGGAGCGGGATGTTTTCCTGACGGATGTAGAGCCAGACGTCCATCTCGGTCCAGTTGGAGAGCGGGAAGACGCGGAATTGCTCGCCTTCATGCATGCGGCCATTGAATAGGTTCCAGAGTTCCGGGCGCTGGTTTTTCGGGTCCCATTGGCCGAAGTCATTACGATGGCTGAAGAAGCGCTCCTTGGCGCGGGCCTTTTCTTCATCGCGGCGTCCTCCGCCGAGACAGGCGTCGAATTTGTTGTCGGAAACAGCGTCGAGCAGGGTGACCGTCTGCAATTTGTTCCGGCTGGCGCGGTGGCCTTTTTCCTCGACCACGCGGCCTTGGTCGATGCTGTCCTGGACGCTGGCGACCTTGAGGTTGGCGCCGATGGTTTGCACGAATTCATCGCGGTAGACCAGCGTTTCCGGGAAATTGTGCCCGGTGTCGACGTGGAGCAGGGTGAACGGCAGGCGGGCCGGGTGGAAGGCCTTCCGGGCCAGCCAGGCCATTACGATTGAATCCTTGCCGCCGGAAAAGAGCAGGGCAGGATTGCGGAACTGGGCCGCGGTCTCGCGGAGCACATAGATGGCCTCGGACTCCAATTGCTGGAGCAGGCTGACATTATAGGATCGGATGGCGGACATGGCGGGAAAGGGAGGCGAGCATACTGCCTCGGAAACGGGCGGCAAGTGAATTCTCCTAATTCCCTATAGGATTTTAGTGGAATCATCCTTTCCCGTTCCTTCGCACGGACATTCTACGACATCCCTGCCCCGCCAGAATCCGGGAGACAGCCCCTTAAAGCCACCTCAGTCCTGAATAACCCATTGTGTGACGTGTCTTTTTGATGAACGCTACGTCATGTCAAAATTAACCCTTCACGTCCCTGAAGAATTGGTTTCTGCCGCAAAGCGCATTGCGGCCGCACGACGGGTTTCAGTTTCCAAACTGGTTTCAGATTATTTTACCTCACTTGCCGCAAACGGGGAGGTTGCGGAACCCGATCTCGAACGTCTCGCCCCGAGAACCCGACGACTTGCAGGGTGCATTCCGCAGACTGATTCCGATCTTGAAGATTACATCGACCATTTGGAGCGCAAACACTCGTGAACGTATTGATCGATACCAATGTCATCGTGGATGTCCTCACCCGGCGCGAGCCCTTCTTCGCGGATTCATCCCTGGTGCTTGACCGTGCGGAACGGGGTGATTTTGTGGCTGCGGTCTGCGCCACGACGGTGACGACCGTTTTCTACCTTGTCCGGCGTCACTTGGGTGCCAGAGAAACCGTGGAGAGACTCAAGGACCTGACCACTATTTGCACGGTCGCGCCCGTCAATCAGTCCGTGATCGATTCCGCGCTGCACGACCGCTTTTCGGATTTCGAGGATGCCGTTCTGCATCATTCCGCCGCTCTCATAGGTGCCGATTGCATCGTGACCCGGAATGAAGCGGATTTTCGTGAGTCCTCACTTTTGATCTACTCCCCGGCGCAGTTCCTCGCCGCTCTCGCCCTGCACAAAGCGGAAGGCGGTGCAGGCAAACCATCAAAGCCGGGAGTCTGACCTTGATCATTCTCTCTTAACCTGGACAACCCCAATACTTTGGGAAAGAAAAGGCACCCCTCATAAAGTCCTTGGATCGATTCATTGGCTTCGCTCGCCGCAGGAGTAGCCTGAGTGGTTTCCTCGCGAGGCGGCGCAATCATTATCCTGTAAAAGTTGCGGTTACGACGGGAATGGAGTGAATGGGTTCATGTTGAGTTAGATTCAGCAGGGACCTGTCGCTAAAGAAGAAACTACTCAATGACTACAGGGTACGCTTTGCCCATTACCGCGAAACTCCCAGGATGAATGGGGCCACCAACGGCGAATCATCCACGAGCTTTTAAACCAAACCGGCCCTGGGAGGCTGCCGGAGCCTTGGCTTGGATTTTCCCGAAATCCGGGTTGGCAATGGTTTCAAAACCGGTCTATCTCAGCCGCCCTATGGCATCCACTCCGGTCATCAATCTTCGCAAAGGACACGCCGTCCGTTATAATGGCGACGTCTGTCTCGTCACGGGCACCGAACTGAAAACGCCCCCCCGCATGGCGTCCTACGTCCAGATGTCCATCAAAAGCATCGGCTCCGGCCGGGTGCACAACCTGCGCATGACGTCCAACGAGTCGCTCGACAGCGTGAACCTCACCAAAGAGGATTACGAATACAGCTACAAGGACAGCGGCGGCCACCACTTCCTGCACTTGCAAACCTATGATGACGTGGCGCTGAGCGACGAAATGATCAAGGAAGTGAAGGATTACCTGATCGAAGGTCAGAAATACGTGGTCGTTTTCACGGACGATGTGCCGGCCACGATTGAGCTGCCCGCCTCCATGATCATGGTGGTCGCAGAAGCGCCTGAGGGCGTGAAGGGCGATTCCGCCAACAACGTTTACAAGGACGCCATCATGGAAACCGGCCTGCGGGTCGGGGTGCCTCTTTTCATCAACCCCGGCGAAAAGATCAGCGTCAAAACGGAAGACGGCTCCTATCTTGGCCGCGCGAACTAACCGTTCCCCCAGCCAGCATTCCTTTTCAGAAGCCCCGCCGGTGCCAACCAGCGGGGCTTTTTTTGTGGCCATCCCAGCGGTGGCGGCAAGTCCGGGGTTGCCGGTTGGGAGGCGGGAGGCAATTTGGTCTCTTTCTTTTTGATTATGAGTGATGTTTCCAGGAAACCGGTGCGACGTTTGGTGATTGCCTGTGGCGGGACCGGGGGGCATTTGTTCCCGGGGATCGCGGTGGCGCAGGAAGCGGAACGGCGGGGCTGGGAAACGATGTTATTGATTTCCGAAAAGCAGATCGATGCCTTGGCGGTGCAGGGTCATGAGGACCTGAGGTTTGAAAAAGTGCCGGCGGTAGCGATGCCGAAAGTGCTGTCGCTGAAGATGCCAGGATTTCTCTGGCGGGTGTGGCGGACCCGGCAGCATTGCCGGAAATTGTTGACGGAGTTCAAGGCGGATGCCGTCCTGGGCATGGGGGGATTCACCTCCCTGCCGCCGGTGTGGGCGGGGAAAGGACTGGGGCTGCGGACGTTTGTTCATGAATCGAATGCGGTGCCCGGCAAAGCCAACAAACTGACGGCGAGGTTTTGCACTGGAGTGCTGTTGGGACTGGAAGCCTGCGCCCGTTTTTTCCCGGCGGGCAAAACGAGAGTGACCGGCACGCCGCTGCGGACCGCTCTCCTGAGCAAACCGGACCGGGCGGAGGCGCTGAAGTTTTTCGGCTTGTCCGGATCCAAACCAACCGTGCTGGTGATGGGCGGCAGTCAAGGTGCCCGCGGGGTGAACCGAGCCATGGTGGAAGCGCTGCCCCTCCTGGCGGCCCGCGGTGTGCAGGTGCTGCACATCACGGGGCCGGGTGAATATGAAGGCCTGAAAACGGCGTATGCGGCCTCGCCGGTAGGGTCTGCGGTGGTGCCATTTTGTCAGGATATGGGAATGGCCTACGCCGCGGCGGAGGTGGCGGTGTCGCGGAGCGGGGCATCCAGTCTGAGCGAATTGTCTGCCTTCGGCCTGCCGGTGATTCTGGTGCCTTATCCGACGGCGGCCGATGACCACCAACGGCGCAACGCCGAAGTCTTCACCAAGGCGGGGGCCGCCCTGGCGGTGGAGGAAGCGGAACTGGGCGGCGGGAAGCTGGGTGATCTGCTGACCGGTTTGCTGGCCAATGAAGCGGAACGGAAACGGCTGGGCGAGGCCATGCGGAAGTTGGCTCCGGTGGATGCGGCGGCGCGGGTTTGTGATGCGGTGGCGGGATAAGGACAACTGGGACACTTTCTCTTGCTGACCTCCGTGTCCATCTGTTCTGATTCCCCCATGAATTTATTTGAAACCCCTGAATCCTGTTACGATCTGCGCACCAAAGCGGCGGGGCCGGCGGGGGAGTTGCCGGTGACGGACCGGATGCTGCGGGAGTGGCCGAGCGGGCATTTGTTCGGCTTGTCGCAGAATGCGGGGATGGGGTGGAAGGCAGAGGAGCTGGGGCGGAAACAGTGGCTGATTCTGAGCACCCAGGGCGGGATGCGCGATGAGGCGGGGCAGCCGGTGGCGCTGGGGTATCACACCGGGCATTGGGAAATCGCCCAGCAGGTGCGGGCGGGGGCGGAGGAGCTGCGGCGGCTGAAAGGGCTGCCGTTTGCGGCCTATGTGTCAGACCCCTGCGATGGACGGACCCAGGGGACGACGGGGATGTTTGATAGCCTGCCCTACCGGAATGATGCGGCGCAGGTGTTCCGGCGGCTGATCCGGAGTCTGCCGCAGCGGTCTGGGGTGATGGGCGTGGCGACCTGCGACAAAGGATTGCCGGCGATGATGATGGCGCTGGCGGGGATGAAGGATTTGCCGGTGGTGTTGGTGCCGGGCGGGGTCACCCTGCCGCCGGAAACCGGGGAGGATGCCGGCGCGGTGCAGACCTTGGGCGCGCGGTATTCGCATGGGATGATCTCGCTCCAGGAAGCAGCGGAGGCGGGGTGCCGGGCCTGTGCGTCGCCGGGGGGAGGATGTCAGTTTTTGGGAACGGCGGCGACCAGTCAGGTGGTCGGAGAGGCGTTGGGATTGAGTGTGCCGCACAGTGCGCTGGCTCCGAGCGGCGAGGCGGTGTGGCTGGAATTGGCGAGGGAATCGGCACGGGCGTTGGTGGCCATGGAGGCGGCGGGGACCCGGAGCCGGGATATCCTGACGGATGCGGCGATCCGGAATGCGATGGTGGTGCACGCGGCGTTTGGGGGCTCGACCAATTTGTTGCTGCACATTCCGGCAATTGCCCATGCGGCAGGATTACGGCGCCCGGTGGTGGCGGATTGGACGGCGGTGAACCGGGCGACTCCGCGCCTCGTGAGTGTGCTGCCCAATGGTCCGGTGCATCATCCCACGGTGATGGTTTACCTGGCCGGTGGCGTGCCCGAGGTGATGTTGCATCTGCGGGAGCTGGGGCTGTTGGATTTGTCCGTGCGGACGGTGGCGGGAGTGACGCTGGAGGAGGTGTTGCGGGCTTGGGAAACCAGTGAGCGGCGGAGGCGCTTCCGGGATTTGTTGTTTGAAAAGGATGGGGTGAATCCGGATCAGGTGATCCTGACTCCGGCCGCCGCGGCGGCGGCGGGGATGGGGAGCACGGTGACCTTCCTGACCGGAAACGTTTGCCCGGAAGGCGCGATCATCAAAAGCGGGGCGATTGATCCGCGGGTGGTGGATGCGGACCGGGTTTACCGGTTCGAGGGGCCGGTGCGGTTTTTCACCAGCGAGAAGCAGGCGATGGCGGCGATCAAGGACGGCTCGATCAAAGCCGGACAAGTCATGGTGCTGGCGGGCTGCGGACCGATGGGGACGGGCATGGAGGAAACCTATCAACTTACCTCGGCCCTGAAGTTCCTGCCGTTCGGCAAGGAGGTGGCATTGATCACGGATGCGCGGTTCTCCGGGGTGAGCACCGGCGCCTGCATCGGGCATGTCGGACCGGAAGCACTGGCCGGCGGGCCGCTGGGCAAACTGCGGGAGGGTGACCGGTTGCGGATTGAAATCGACCTGAACCAACTGAGTGGCACGGTGGATTTTATCGGATCCGCGGAAGAGCGGGTGACGCCGGAGGAAGGGGCGGTGATTTTGTCAGGCCGGAACAGCCAGGAGACGCTGGCCCCCCATCCTGAACTGCCGGATGACACGCGCTTGTGGGCCGCGCTGCAGGACGCCAGCGGCGGGACCTGGGGCGGGTGTGTCTTTGATGTGGACTCGATTGTGAGACAGATGGGGCATCGCCGTTAAAAAACGACCGGCCGGGTCCGCCTCGGGGTCATCTGGTGCTCCGGCCCCTAGCCTTGAGGCACCGGCAGGCAATGGCGGGTAACTTGGCGCTGAAAGGTGGTTTCCGTCCCGGTGGGTTTGGGGCCGGTGCTGGTGCGCTGGATGAGCTTCATGGAAGTGTCGACGGTTTCCTTGACCACAGGAAGCGAAGGATCGATGGGGAAGAGCCGGAGGGTGGTGGAGGTGACGGAGCTTTCCGTGAGCGCCTGGCCAAGGCCGGATTTTCCAAGCGAAACCGGGTTGATACGGAAGGTGGTGGTGGTGGCGAGGGCGGGGATGTTCTTTTCGGTGACGGGCTCCTCAAAACGGATTTCGCCGGTGGAGGTGACAGGATCGATGACAAAAGGGCTGGTGGCCTCGATGGCATCGGCGAGGCGCTTGGGGTCGGCGGTCCAGCTCTGCCCGGGGTGTCGTAAGACGTGATTGAGAAACACGGCGTCTTCGGAGGGCTCCAGAGGGGAGGGGAGCTTGGTGCCCGCAAGGTTCAAGGCATCGCTCAGGGTGCCTTCAAGCTCATCGCGTCCATGGAAATACCGGGTTTCGTTGCCACTGGCGGTGGCCTTGATGAGGGTGCCGGCGGGGAATTGCTCCTGCGGGCCGGAGCCGTCATCGGTGGAAAGGCGGTCAATCCGGATCAGCATTTCCGAAGGATGCCCATGGGAATCGATGGCGCGCACCTCATGGAGGGCCTCGTAGGTGACTTCAAGGTTTTCCGTGGCGATTTCCCTGGGCTGGGAGGTGGAGGTGGTTTCGACACGGCGGTTTTGCTTGCCGGTGGCCGAGACCGTGCAGCGGTCTCCCACCGCGGCGGGACGGTCAAGATGGAGCATCCACGCGGTGTCTCCAGCCACGGTTGGTCCGCAGGGAAGGCAGAGACAGGCCAGGAGGAGCAAAGCAGGGCGCGGCATGTGACGACGGTGGCGTGAAACCGGGGGATGCGCCAATCTTTTCCGGCACTGGATTTGGATTGCAGGCGGGGGCCGTAATGTCGTAAAAATCTCAACATGTCATCCCGCTATCTGTGGTTTCTCTTGTGTTGGCAGTTCATGATCCTGTCCAGCCCGGGGCAGACGGATGATTTCAGCGAGGGGAATGACCATGGATGGACCCGGCTGGATCCCATCGGGCTGGCATTGAATTCGCCGTACGCGTCCTATCAGGTGCAGTCCGGGCTTTACCAGTTGCAGTGTGAGCCCACTCCGGCGGCGCAGTTGGGCCCGGCGCGGGTGGCCAGCTACCGGGCCGACCGGGTTTACGGGAGCTTCGTGGTGGTGGTGGATCTGGTCTCGTGGAATGGGGCGCTGGATCAGGCCATCGGGGTGCTGGCCCGGCTGCAGTCCAATCCAGGCCCCGGAGCGATCGACGGTTATTCCCTGAACTACCAGCCGGATGACCACGACCTCGAAATCAACCGGCTGGATGGGGAAGCCCCGACCAATCTGGCCAGGGTCGCCCTGAATCTGCCGCCGGGGAATTCGTTCCGCTTTGTTTTCTGTGGCGAGGGGGAGCAACTGACAGCGGCGGTTTTTGATCTGGCGGAGCCGCTGCTGCCGCTGGTGGTAATAGCAACGGCTGACAGCACTTACGCGTCCGGCTTTTGCGGTCTCTTTGCCTACGATGCTTCCGGCACCGGAGCGGTGAATGTGACGTATGACAGCTATAGTGCAGGACCGGGCACCCCTCCGTCGCTGGGTTTTGTGGCCGCCTTCCCTGACTTCACCGTGCAATGGCCGCGTCTGACAGGCGCGTGGCATCTGGAGAGCAGCGCTGACCTGCAGCTCTGGGCGGACGTCACCGTGGGCGGGCAGTTGGCTGGAGAGACCCTGTTTTTCAAGGAGCCCATGTCCGGGCGCCAATACTTCCGGTTGGCGGAAGGCTGGGCTCAACCCTGAGGTGGGGCTGCCCGCAGGGAACTCAGAGCAGGAGGTGGGTGTTCTGGTCCTTCATGACATCAGCCACGGTGTGGAACAAGGTCGGCAGGGTGTAGGGCTTGGGCAGGAAGGAAATGCGGCGCTGGCGGGCCATCTGCATGAGAGAATCCCGGTCGGTATAGCCGCTGGAAAGCAGGGCGCGGAGGGTGGGATTTCTTGAGAGGAAAATGTCCAGCAGCTGCACCCCATTCCCGTCAGGAAGTACGGCATCGGAGAAGATCATGTCGAAATTTCCTTCCGCCTCGTCGAACAGGGCGAGGGCTTCCTTGACACAGAAGGCGGTGGTGACGGTGTAGCCATTCTGAGTCAGGGCGGTGCGGACGAGGCGGTTGACTGCGGCTTCATCCTCCACCAGCAGAACGTGCTGGCCGGTTCCCCGGGGCAGGGATTGCATTTTGTCAGGACGGGTGGCTTCCGGGACCGGGGCAGTGGGTTCCGCCGCCGTGGCCGGGAGGAAAATGCGGAAGGTGGTGCCTTGCTCCGGGGTGGACTCCAGACGGATGCCGCCCTGATGGTCCTGGACGATGCCGTAGATGACGGAGAGCCCAAGGCCGGTGCCTTCCTGGCCTTTGGTGGTGAAAAATGGTTCGAAGATCTGGTCCTGGATGGCCTGCGGGATGCCGCCCCCGGAATCCTTGACGGTGATGGCGGCATAACGTCCTGCCGTAGCGTTGCTGCTGATGAGCGGGAGGGGGCTTTCGGCGGCATTTCGGGCTTCGGTGGAAACCACGATTATCCCGCCATGCGGCATGGCGTCGCGGGCATTGACGCAGAGATTCATGATGATCTGCTCCACCTGCCCGGAGTCCGCATGGAGGGTGAGGGTGCCCGGGCAGAGGGACATGCGGAGCTCGATGTCCTCCCCGATGATGCGGCTGAGCATGCGGGTCATCTCCCGGAGATGATTATTGAGATCGAAGGTGGTTTTTTTGACGACCTGTTTCCGGGAAAATGCGAGGAGCTGGCGGGTCAGGGCCGCAGCCTGGTTGGCGGCGCGGTGGATTTCTGTAAGTTCAACCACAGAGGGATCAGCAGGGTCCAGCCGGGCCAGGATCATGTCACTATAGCCGATGATGGGCAGCAGCATGTTGTTGAAATCATGGGCGATGCCGCCGGAAAGCTTGCCCACGGCCTCCATTTTGAGGGATTGCTGGAGTTGGGTTTGCAGGGTGGACTTTTCCTGCTCGGCCCGCCAGCGTCCGAGGGCGGTGAGGATGAGATCCCCAAACATGGTGAGGAGGGTGACGTCATCGGCGGTCCATTCACGCGGGCCGGCGGTGGCATCAATCCCGAGGTAGCCGGTGCAGACGTGACCGTCCTGGAGGCTGAGCAGCAGGGTGGCGTAGCTGCCGCGCGACTGGGCAAGAGCAGGGAATTCCGTTGCGCTGGAGGCGATGAAGAGACCCCGGCCGCCCGGGTGGGTGGCCGCGGCGGGCAGGGCCGCGGCGGGGACTTGCAGGAAACACGATTTCGCCGGGGCCACGCCGTCAGCGCAGGATTCGTCGGTGCAACTGACCGTGCTGCCGTCAGCGCTGAACTGCAGCAGATACGCCCGGCCCAGTTTGAGGAAATCGACGATCGCCTTCAGCGCCTCCGGCAAAGGGGTGGCCGCCTCATCCGGGCGATGGCCGAGGAACGCTGCGGAATGGCGGGCGACGAGGCTTTCCATGGTGAGGCGGCGGGCGAGGGCTTCATCGGCGCGCCGGCGTTCCTCCACCTCGGCCAGCAGGCGCCGGTTGGTGTGCTGGATTTCCATGGTGCGTTCGGTGACCAATTCCTCGAGGTGATTTTGATAGCGCTGGACCTCGGTTTCGACGAGGCGGCGCTCCGTGATATCGCGGAAAATAAGCACGGCTCCCGCCGTCTCCCCACGGCTGCTGCGGATAGGGGTGGCGGAGCTGTCGATCGGCAGGCAGGTGCCATCCCGGCGTTGCAATAACGTATCCTGGGGGCAGGTGACGAGACGGCTCTCCAACAGGGCAGGGCGCACCGGATTGTCCATCGGAAGCCGGCTGGTCTCGCTGAAAATGGGGAAGACGTCCTCAATATCACGGCAGGAAGCGTCGCTGCTGTGCCATCCGGTCAGGACTTCGGCGAGGGGATTCATGAAGCGCACCCGGCCTTCCGCAGTGGTGGCGATGACTCCGTCGCCGATGGAGAGGAGCATGGTCATGAACCACTCCTTGCTCTCCCGGAGGGCGCGTTCGAGGTCGACTTTGTAGAGGGCAATTTCGACGGCGGAACGGAGACCTGCTTCTTCGAAGGGTTTGACGAGATAGCCGGCCGGGGAGGCGATTTTGGCGCGGGCAAGGACGGCGGGATCGGAGTAGGCGGACAGGAAAACGCAGGGAATATCGTAGTGCTCGCGGATATGGGTGGCGGCTTCCACGCCATCCATGGGACCTTGGAGCACGATATCCATCATGATCAGGTCCGGGCGGAACCGGCCGGCCTTTTCAATGGCATCCGGCCCGCTCAGGGCAGTGCCGACGATTTCGCACCCGAGATGCGAGAGGCATTCGGAAATATCGTGGGCAACAATGGCTTCGTCATCGACGACGAGGATGCGGCGGTTCATTCAGAGGAGGTGAGGAGGAATGGACGAGGCAAGGGATGGAAAAGGGCAGGGGGTCAGAGGCGCATCTTGTATTGGCTTTCCTTGAATTGGATTTCGATCTTCGTGCCGGCGGCGCCGTCGAAGGCGAGCTTGCCGTTGAGCTGGTCGATGAGCATTTTCACCAGCCGCATGCCGAGGGAGGTGGCCTTGGTGACATCGAATGAATTGTCGATGCCGATCCCGTCGTCCCAGACGGTCAAAGCGAAATTCTCGTCGCCCGGAGCCTCATGGAGGCTGATGTAGATGGTGCCGTGGGGCCGGTTGGGGAAGGCGTATTTGAGGGCATTGGTGACGAGTTCTGTGATGATGAGTCCACAGGGAAGGGCGGTATCAAGGCCGAGGTTCACCTCCCCCACATCAAGCTTCACCTCACGGTGGGTGCCAGCAGGGGTATTGGTGCGGATAAGTTCGGCGGTGAGGGTGCGGAGGTAGCCCTGCATGTCGATGGTGGTGACACTTTCCGATTGATAGAGCTTCTCATGGAGCAGGCCCATGGAGCGGATCCGGGCCTCTGATTCCTGGAGCACCTGGCGCAAGGGCAGGCTGTCGGTCTGGCGGGTCTGGAGGCGGAGCAGACTGGTGAGGATCTGCATGTTGTTTTTTACCCGGTGGTGGATTTCGCGCAGGAGGATTTCCTTTTCACGGAGGGAGGCGGTGCTTTTGATGGATTCGCGGAGCTTGACCTGGTGCTGTTCAAGAGATTCGACCATGCGGTTGAAGGAATCGGCGAGATCCCCGATTTCGCCACCGGCGTCGATATTGGCGCGGGCATTGAGGGCCCCGCCGGCTACCCGGTGGGCAAACGTCTGGAGGGCCCGCAGCGGTTTGATCAGATTGCGGGCCAGGAAGTAGGCGACGAGGGCACCAATGATCAATACCACGGCCCCGGCCATCCCGGTATTCCGGTAAATGGCGGTGATACTGTCCTGATAACGGTCCAGCGACAGACCGAGATGGATCCAGCCCCACTGGCTGCCTCCCATGGTGCCCGGATGGCTGTAGTGGAGACATTTGTCCTGCAGATAGAACGGGCTTTTGAGGATGCTGCCGCGATTTTCGTCTTCCGGGCCAGGATACCACACCTTGCCCTTCAGAGCGATGCGTTGCCAGTGATCCGGGCCGTTGGGGTTGGGGGTGTGGACGAGGGAGTCGCCATTCTTGAGGGTCACCACCAGGTAGACGACATTTTTTTCCTGCTGCAGGGTGGAGAGGCAATGATCGACCACCGCGCTGAGGCGTTTGGCGGTGACGTCGCGTCCGATGTCATGTTCGATGGCTTGGGCGAGCGAGCGGGCCTCGCCTTCCAATTCCGTCTGCACGGAATACTGGCGCTGGAGCGTCATGATCACGGCAAACACGCCGACGCTGAGCACCGCGACCAGCCAGGCCATCAGGGTGACCCGCCGCAGAATACTGGAGCGTTTGGGCTGGGTCTCGTGAATCATGGAGGTGAGGCCGGCCGGCCCGGCGCGGAACTTTGAAGCTTGGCGGATGCCGGGACCGCCATGGCTACCGGTCCGGTCTGTGGGTTGCCCCGTTCGGCCAGCAGGGCCCGCATATTGTCGAATGCCACTTCCTCCACCGGGATGAGTGCACCGGGTTCCTCTCCAAATTCCCAGCTCAGGCGGCGCGCCTGTTCAATGACGCGGCGTTGGATCTCCAGTGGGAGGTTGAGGCGGCAGGCCACCACCTGGCCTGGCAGCTCTTTGGACTTTGCCAGGGTCGTCAGCCGGACCGGGATCTGCACCGGATTCTGCGCCACCACCGCTTGATAGGCGGCCACGGAAACCACGCAGGCATCGGCTTCCCCGAAAAACACGGGTAACACCGCTTCCCGGGCCTGGGTCACGGTCTGGCAGCGGGCAAAACTCTGGCGCTGCATCCCGGTGCCGGCCGCGATGGCGGCATCCAGCCAATAATCCACGAGGTTGCCGCAACCGTCGCGATGGACCAGCAGGGTGCGGTTTTGCAGATCCCGCAGGTTCTGGATGCCCGAGGTATTGGAGACCAGCAGCACAAAGCGGCTTTCCCAGCGTCCGCTGCGGGTCGCGAGGAGGAGGGGCTTGAGGTTCAATTCCCGGGCGCGTTCCACCAATTCGAAGCCGTGCAGAGGGAACAACTCGGCGCCTCCCGATTGGATGGTGTCGGAGAGTTCCCCCCAGGATTCCGCTCCCAGTAAATTCCCGCTGGGCGAGGGCGATCCGGGATCCCCCGGCCCTGTAAACGAGCTGTTGAGACTGCGGGCAATATTATAGATGGGATCCGCCAGTCCGGTCCGCCATGAGACCGGCAGTTCGGCCAAATAGCTGATCCGGAGGACGGGGGGAGTTTCGGCCTCGGTGGATGTTGTTCCAGCCCACAGGACCAAAGCGGTCACTCCCGCCGCCACCCACGCGCTGCCCCGGCGGCACACCGGGCCAGCCAAGGCTTCAGGGAGGTCGGGAGGGAAAGAAGACATATCTTGAATATTAAAGCTAAGGGATCAGCTGTAATTTTCAAGTTCATTATAAATATTATAATTTAGGGTTCTTCTCCACCTGCAGAAACCCGTTCCCACCGCGAGGTGGCGCCTCGACTTAACCAAAAGCATGCAAAAAGCCGACCTCCAAGGCCAGCACTTCGCGGACATTGGTGGCCAGATTGCGCCGCAAGTCATCGACCGCTTTCAGGCGCAGATGCAACTCTTCATCACTGAGGGTAGCGGCCACCCGCTCCGTTACCGCCGCATAGCCCGGCAGGTCCAGGATGGTCAGACCGTGGCGGCGGCGCAGCAATTCCCCGAGCCAGGTGAACAGAACCCCCACGAGGGCGTTGCGCTGTTCCGCACAGGCGCCCTCCGTCAAATCATCGTAATAGTCCTTTCGGTCCTTCAGCCAAATGCCATCCGTACTGCGGCCGTAGCGTTCGGTTTCCGCCTTCATACTCTCCTTGTGGTCCTGCTCAATTTCCTCGCGGAGCCCGGTCATGATCCGCTGGAAATCACCCAGCAACCCCATCGCCCGGGTGGGATTGGGTTTCCCGGCGCTGAAGTAGGCCGCGAGCGCATCGACGAGTTCCAACTGTGGCGGCGTCAGAGTGATCCCCCCCGCCTGGGGGCGGAAGAGGGGCAATTGCAGGCAGCGCGAGCGCACCGTATCCAACAGTTGCTCCGGAGCCCGCGTCAGCAGCAGAATCAGCGTGTCGGGCGGTGGTTCTTCCAGGGTTTTAAGAAAGGCATTGGTGGCTTCCACGGTCATCCGATCCGCTTCGCTCAGGATGATGATCTTCAGTCCACCAACGGCGGTGGAAAATTGCACATGGCGGATCACTTCGCGCACCGGATCGATCTTAATGCGGCGGATTTTCGATTCCGGTTCCAGCACCATGGCGCCGTGTTTCCTCAGATCATCCAGGGATTCCGCCCCGGTCCAGCCATTCACCAGACAGGCCAAATCGACCGCCAGCCGATGCAGATCGGCCATCTCTGGTCCGCTGACCAAAAGGGCATGCGCCAGCCGCCCATTTTCATGGGCTGACCGCACCAGGGCGAGAGCTTTATCAGGAGCAAAGGCCATTTCCGCGTTCCATGAGGGTTTTCACAATCTGCGCATGCAGTGCTTCCGGCGGCAACGCCGCATCCAGGATACAAAATCGCTCCGGTTCCCGCCGGGCGAGGTCCAGATACCCCTGCCGCACGCTGTTGTAAAACGACTCCTCCGCCTGCTCCATCCGGTCCCGCCGCCCGGCATGGCGCGCCCGGGCCCGGGTCAGGCCCGTCGCGGCATCCAGGTCGAGCAGGAAGGTCACCTCCGGCCGGCATCCGCCCGCCGCGAAATCATTGACTGCCCGCACCAACTCCGCCGGCAGCTCGCGGCCATTTCCCTGATATACGGTCGTGGAATCCAAAAACCGGTCCGCTACCACGATCCCGCCACCGGCGAGAAAAGGCTGGATCTTTTCCCTGACCAACTGCGCCCGGCTCGCCGCGAACAGCAGCAGTTCGGCCTCCCTCGTCATCGCCCCATTCTCCGGGTGGTATTTCAGCAGATGCCGGATCACCTCCCCAATCGCCGTCCCGCCCGGCTCTCTGACATGGAGGACATCCCGCCCCGCCTGCTGCCAATAGGCCATCAGCAGCCCGATCTGCGTGGACTTCCCGCAACCCTCCCCGCCTTCAAAACTGACAAAAAATCCGGCCATTGCTGCAAATGAAATTATAGGGCGGCAGGGACTACTTCCCCATCCGCGCCCCGTCCTACACGCCCCGCCCGTCCCGTGCCACGGAAAAAGCAGCACCCCCTGGGATGAACCCATGCCGCTGCGCGACCGCTGGATTTTTCCCCTGACAACCAGCCGCTTTCTGCTTATCCAGTTCCCCATGTCAGTTCCATCCGTTTTCCTGCGAATCTTCAGCTGCGCGGTCTTGTCGCTGACCTTGGCTCTTCCGGGCTGGGCAGCCGATCCCGTTCCGGAGCGGGAGCCGCCGCGGGTTACGGCCAAAATGGAAGAGGCGGTGAATTTCAGCCTGCTGGACTACCAGGGAAAGCACTACGAACTCCGGCGCAGCAACGCCAAACTGGTCGTCCTCTTTTTCACCAGCTTCGGCTGCCCCATCGCTCGCCAGCTGGTGCCTAAACTGCGGGCGCTGCAGAAGGAGACCAGTGGCCAGGGGGTTGAGATCTGGCTGGTGAATGCTTGTCCGCAGGAAGATCCCAGCGATGCGGTGATTGAATTGCTGGTGAGGTCCCGGAAGAATGCTCTGGTCCCGGATGCGGCGGCAGGGGATGCGGAGTCCCTGCGCCTGGAGGTGCTGAAAGCCGCGGTGGGTTCGCTGCCGGTGCTGCGTGATGAGCGTCAACTGGTGGCAAGGCATTACGGAGTGAACCGAACCTGCGAGGCTATCGCCATCGATCCGAAAAACATGACCGTGGTTTATCGCGGATCGGTGGATGATCAGATGACTGAAGGCTCCCAGAAACCCGAGCCGACCCAAAAATATCTGGTCAATGCGATCAGCGAGTTCCTTGAGGGAAAACCGGTTACCACGCCGCAGGCTCCCGTGCATGGCTGCCGCATCGCGTTTGAACATCAACCTGCGAAAGAACCGGTTTCGTATCTGACTGCGGTCGTTCCGATCCTGCAGAAGCACTGCGTGTCCTGCCACAGCCCGGGGCAGATCGGACCCTTTGCCATGTCGAGCGGAAAGAAGGTAAAAGGCTGGTCGGCCATGATTGAGGAGGTGCTGCTCGACCGGCGGATGCCGCCGTGGCATGCGGATAGCCATCATGGGAAATTTGCCAATGACCGCACCCTGAGTCCGGCCGAAACCCACACCCTGCTGGACTGGATCGCGCAGGGATGCCCGCAGGAGGAAGGCCCGGACCCGCTCGCCACCCCGATACCGCCCGCTCCCGTGTGGGCGCTCGGCCAGCCGGACCACGTGGTGGCCCTGCCGCAGCGGCAGGAGATTCCCGTCACCGGCACCTTGAAATACCGCTATCTCGACAGCGATTTTGTCATGCCTGAGGACGCTTGGCTGCGTGCGGCGGTCTGCCGCCCTGACAATCCCAAGGTGGTACACCACATCATCGTCCGGGTGAAGTATCCTGCAGGATACCAGGAGGCGCCGAAGGAAGCTTACCTGTTCACCACCTGGGTGCCCGGCCTGATGCCCAGCGAGATGCCAACGGGCACCGGCATGTTTGTGCCCAAGGGGGCCAAATTCAATTTCGAGGTGCATTACACCACCAATGGCGAGGCCCAGACCGACCAGAGTGAAATGGGGCTATATCTGGCGAAGGAAAAGCCGGAACGGCGGCTGGAAGTGCGTGCTTGCGAAACCCGGGACTTTGAGATCCCACCGGGCGCACCGGATGCCCGCCACTTCTGCCACTACTGCTTTAAAAAGGATGCCCTCATCTATGATCTGAGCCCGCACATGCATTTGCGGGGCTCATGGTTCAAATTCCAGCTGCTCTATCCGGACGGCCGCCGCGAGACCCTGCTGTCGGTGCCTCAATATGACTTCAATTGGCAGACCAGTTACCGCCTCGCGGAACCGAAGCGGGTCCCGGCCGGCACATGGATGCTCTGCACCGGGGGCCATGACAACTCCTCCAAAAATCCGAATAACCCAGACCCCGCCAAGACCATCAAATGGGGGCTGCAAAGCTGGGATGAAATGTTCATGGGCTTTATGACCGTGGCCGATGTGCCCCCTGAGCCGGCCGCAAAATAAGACCAGCCCGCACTTTCCGGGCAAATGCCGCAGCCGGGACCCCGGGGCGTTCCTCCTGGGGAACAACCCAGGACGCGCGTCGCAGATGGCTGATTACCGCAGGCCCAACGCGTCCGCCGCCGTGGCGCCCCTATGGACGATGGCATGCAGGCGTTTCAAGGTGAGCAGAGGATCTGGTTGTTGCCAGACATTGCGGCCGATGGCGATGCCAGCCCCACCAGCTTTGATGGACTGCTCCACCATGGTGAGAATTCCAGCCTCATCGCTGGCCGCTCCGCCGAGCACAATGACGGGGACAAAGCTGGCCTCAACAATCTTTCCAAAGGCGGCGGCGTCGCCCGGCCAGGCAGTCTTGACCACATCCGCCCCCAGTTCGGCTGCCGCGCGCACCGCGAATCCAATGTGTTCCGGCGTGTAGTGGGCGGATTGCCCGAGGCTATAGGGCAGGGATTCGATGATCACGGGAAAGCCTGCGGCATGGCATTCGCTGAGCAGCGCCGCATTCTCCCGGAACATCTGCGCTTCGTTCGCGTGGTGAGGGTAAAGCATGCTCATGACGGCATGCGCCCCCACGGCATCGGCCTCCGTCGCCCCATACGTCATATAGGCGCCCAGGTCGCTATGGCCCGGTAGCGCAGGTTTGTAAACATCGGCCCGCAGACAGACGGCTTTACCGGCCAATTGAGGCTGGAAGGCGCGGGCGACCCCGTAATTCACCACAAATCCATCGGCATACGCGCTGAGGGATTCGATCACCGCAGCCATGTCTTCGAGGCCGGGCACGGGAATGGCAGTGCCGTGATCGACCGGAACGATAATCGTGCGGCCATCGGCTTGGAAAAAGGGCGAAGGCAGAAGGGAATCGGTAGTCATGACGTCTTCTACAGGCTCTCCGCTGCCGGTTCCATGGAAAAAACTCTTCAAGCGGCATAGTCAATGCTTTTCAAAATTGAGAATTCCTGATACAAATTAAAAAAATATGAAAACCAGTAGCGCCCGTTCCACCCGCCGCAGCCATGATCTGCTGCGGGAGTTTTTCGCCTGCGCCGTCGTGATTGCGGCCATCAAGTCAGGTCAGCCGACCACTGCCCCGGTGACCAAGTCCACCGCGAGTCCGTCACCATCCGGACGGGCTTGAGGGCGCTGGGCAGGGGCTGAAATGGGGAGCCGGACGGCGGACAGGTGACAAAACCGGCACTGGAAAAATTGGTGCGCGTCACAGAATGCATTGTAACTTGAAACTGGGAAAACGAAGCATCATCCGCCTTACAACGATGAAAATTCACCAGGTCAAAGTCTATTACCGGGTGCACTCAAGGGACGAGGTGCAGGGCAGCAGCACTCCACTGCAACTGGCGACTGAAGTTTTCATCGATGAGCCAACCGCCGGTCGCTATCTCCAGGACCGCCACACCCGCTACACGGTGCTGCAGGTGGAGGAACGGAGCGATGGCGCCGTGATCGCCTCGCTCGAGAAAAAGCATCCATGGCACAGCGTCGCCATCGATCAGATGGAGTGGGTAATGTGAGCGGTCGGCAAGGCAGGGTGGTTGGAAGCCGGAGGATACTCCTTTGCGGAGGAATGATGGTGCCGCGTGACGGAAGGATTCCGGACCCGCGTGCAAAAAACCCGGAAGGCGGTGCCTTCCGGGTTTTTTGTGCGGCGCCGGACGAGCCGGAGCCTGCGCTTGGAATAGCAGGTCAACCCCGCGCCGGGCTGACTGCGTGAGTGAAGCTGGACGCCCGGGGGCGCCTTGCGGTCACTAGTTACTTCTTGGCAGCCTTCTTAGCGGCCTGTTTGTCAGGAGCCTTCTTGGCGGGTGCTTTTTTAGCAGGAGCGGCCTTCTTGGCAGGAGCGGCCTTCTTGGCAGGAGCGGCCTTCTTGGCAGGAGCCGCTTTTTTGGCAGGAGCGGCCTTTTTGGCTGGAGCCTTCTTGACGGGCGCCTTTTTAGCAGGGGCAGCTTTTTTAGCAGGGGCTGCTTTTTTGGCAGGGGCAGCTTTCTTGGCTGCGGCTTTCTTTTTAACGGCCATGGTGGTTTGGTTTTGTTGTGTGGCGCTGACAGCCTGACTCCCCTGGGGGACCCGGAGCATGCCGGCCACGGCTTTGGCTTCCCCCGGGGTCAACGTGACCCTGGAGAGAATTTGTGCGATCAGGTCTGCAGGCCGCCCGTGGAAGACCTGGTTGACGAGATCATGGAGGTAACGGCCGACCGTCACGCCTCTCGTTTTTTTGGCAAAATAGATGTTCGACCTTCACTGATATTTTTTCCTGACGTGCCCTTTCTGCTCCAGTTTCTGCAGTACCGCCAGCACTGTGGTGTAGGCGCGGGGTTTGCCATCGGGCAGCTGGTTCCATACTTCATGAACCGTCGAACCGGTGCTGGCCCACAGGATGGAGAGCACTTGAAATTCGAGATTCGATGGATGCGCTGTTTTCATGCTAGAAAATTCTGCGGAGTGTTTCCGCAGGAGGGGTGGGCGGGCCTTCGGCAGACTGCTACTACCACTCTAGTAATCGGGTCAACAAAATATTAAGGACATCAGTATATTTTAGTTGTTAGAGGAGCTTTTCGTGGTCGGTTTTGCCATCTGGTTGGTTTCCTGGCGGATTATTCGCGGTCGCTGGTGGGGCATTTTTCACCGCTAGGCTGGACTTTGGCGGGGGATGGACTCGTCCCCGCCCGGTGGTGGGCGTCTCTTGCGCGCGCGGCAGGTGGCCGCTAAACTCCGGGTGTTCCTAACTCTGACAACTCATTCCATGATTACCGATTTCACCGCGCTTTCGTTTGAGATCCCAGCCCGTGATGCCCTCGGCCGCGAACATGTGGAAGGCAAACTGGTCGCTGCGGAAGCATGCCTGCAATTTTACTGGCGCTTCCGGGACCGCACCTTCAAGCGCACTGGTGATGACATGCGGTTGATTGAAGTGGACTACACCAATGTGGAGAGTGTGGTGCTCCAGATGACGTTCTTCTGGTTCAACCCCCGCCTGCTTCTGAAGTTGGCAGACCCCCGGCCGCTGGGGGAAGTGCCGGGCACGCAGGTGGGCGCGGCGACTCTGCTGCTGACCGGCAGTGACGCGGTGGAGGAAGCCCGTACCTTTCTGAAGATGATGGACTACCGGAAAAGCGATGCCATCGCCAACGCCCGCATCACGCGGATGTCGGATCTGGATGACCAGCGGCGCAGCCTTTAAGGATTGCTGCAAAATAGCCACTGCACGGTGAGCCGGGATGGTTATCTGCGATGCGTTGCCGATGACGGCCGCGATCAGGTGATGGGGGTCTGGCTTTGACTGACTGGCCCAGGCAATTTTGCCGGGAGTCTTATCCAAGGCTGCTCCGCCCACCCGGTCGGGTTCACCTCAGGTTTGGCAGGGTCCTGTTCCCATGCGCGGACCACTTGGGGACACAAAAAAGCGGCCTCCCTTTTCCAAGGGAGGCCGCTGGGTTGGACGTTGAAGGGACTGAAGCAGCTTAAGCCTTCACTTCATCCAGTTTAAGGTGACGGTAACCGCCGATGCCCTTGAAGTAGAGCATGAGGAGCAGATAAATCACTGCCATGATCGCAGGCAGATAGGCATCGGTCTTCAGCGTCTTGCGGTCCCCTGCCTGGTCAGCCAGCACCACGGCCTTCTGGGCTTCGGTGCGTTCCTTGGCGTCCTTGGCTTCACCGAGCTTGGTTCCATCAAGGCCGATCACGGAGGTGGCATCGAGGTTGAGGAACGTGCTGGCCTTGGTGGCCTTGTATTCCTCGTAGACGGCCGGGTTGGATTCCTTGAGTGCTTCGCCGGCGAAGCGGTCCTTGCCGTAGCCGAGACCCGGCGCCCCGATCATCCCGGAGGACAACATGCCAATGCCGCCCATGATGGACATGGCGACAGCGCCCGTGTGTGGGAAGCGGTCGCCGACCACCGCCAGCATGGTTGGCCAGAAGAAGGTCTTGCCGATGGCATAGATGCCGAGAGCGATCAGGGCCATCCCAAAGGACTCCATGCCGCTGGCGAGAGTCAAGCCGATGCAGGCAATGATGGAACAGACCAGGAGCAATCCGATTGGGGAGAGCTTGAGGGTGGTCTCAATCCAGTGGGCGCAGAAGCGCAGACCGAACATGATGGCGGACGTCCAGATGAACAGGTATTTACCCTGTTCGGAGGTGAAGAGGTTGCCCGTGATATTTTGAATCCAACTGTCGGTGCCGAGTTCGACGGAACCCACGATGGCGTGGGTGACGAAGAGCACAAACAGGAGCAGGGAGCCGAGCGATCCTTTGGTGAAGATGGCAACGGCGATGAGCAGGGCGCCACCGATACCATAACCGATGGTCTTCGCGCTGTCAGGGGAGACTCCTTTGAAGATGTCTCCGAAGAAGAGGGACAGCAGGTAACAGGCGACGAGGGCGCCGAGGATACCGACGGGTTTGAGCATTTCGACAAAGCTGGTGCCCTTGGCGGCGGCTTCGGATTTCGGGAACTTTTGGCCCATGAACATCACGGCGTAAAGAACGGTGGGCACGAGGTAGAGGGCGAGTTGAATCTTCCATGAGACCCCCATTTTGTCGTCAAGGATCCAACCGGCGATCGTGCCAAGAACCATCCCTGCCGGCCAGGAGGCATGCAGAATGTTCAAATAGTGGGTGCGTTTTTCGGGGAAGAGAGTCGCCACCAGAGGATTGGCCACGGCTTCGAGGGTGCCATTCGCATAAGCGAAAATGAACATGCCCCAGAAGAGCATGTTGTAGGCGTTGTCCGGGGTGCTGGCCCCGAAAGTGACGAAGGCGGAGAGGATGTGGCAGAGGACGGCCACGAAAACCAATTTTCCGTAGCCAATTTTATCCACAATGACGCCCCCAACGATGATGCCGAAACAGAAACCGGAGAAGCCTGCACCCCCGATGGCGCCGAGCTGGGCGGCGGTGAAGCCATACTCCTTGCCCCAGTTATCAAAGATGCCCCCGCGCAGCGCAAAGCCGACGCCGGCGGCCAGGATGGCCATGAAGCCGGCCCAGAGGAGCCTCTTCGCGTTTGGTGTAATTCCTTCTTCGCTCATAATATTTTGGATGGTTTCCGTTTTTGAATTGTTTTGTAATCAGGAGAAGCCGGCACGGGGGTTCCGGGCTGTGGGGGCGAAGAATGGCCACTTGCCCACGGTCCCACAAGCAGAAAAGCACGGGTTACCGATTTGCGGTGCGACGGCGCGCGCGCCAGGTGGCCGCCGCCGCATAGACCCCGAGGGCGGCCAGTGCATTGGTCAATCCCCAAAGGGATTCCTGCCGCCGGTTCTGCAGAAGATAACTCAGGACGTAAACCATCGCGGTGAGGAACAGCAGGGCGGTCCATGGATAACCCCAAGCTTGGTATGGACGGGGCAGGTCAGGTTCGCGCCACCGTAGATGCACCACTCCCCAGACGGTCAGCATCAAGACCAGTTGCAGGGAGAATTCGGTGGCGGCCAGGATCTGCGGGACATCGGCCAGCAGCAGCAGCACGATGGCGAAGCCGCCCTGGAACAGGGTCGCGGCCCACGGCACGCCCCGCACGGTGGTCAGCGCCAGGGGGGCGAGCAGTTCGTGATCCTGTCCCATCGCCTGGGCCACCCGGGGCCCGGCCCAGAGCAGACCGCTCAGCGAGGAGGCCAATCCTGCGGCAATCAATCCGGCCACCAGTCTGGCCCCATTTTCTCCGAAAATATGCTGCGCGGCCACAAATCCGACATCCGCCTGCCCACTCAGCGCCGCCAAAGGCGTGCTGTGCAGAAAGGCCGCATTCAGGGCGACATACAATACGGTGACCACCACCGTCCCGCCAAGCAGGGCGCGGGGCACGGTGTAGGCCGGATTTTCCACCTCCCCGGCGATGTAACAGGCGGCATTCCATCCGCTGTAGGCATACAGGACAAAAATAAGACTGATGGGAAAGGCGGGCTGGGCCATCAGGGCTCCGTCCCCGGGCTGCGGCAGGAACGACAGGGCTGCCGGGTCCTTCACCAAAAACCCGGAGAGCGCCAGTCCAGCTACCAGCAGGACTTTGATCAGAGTCAGCCCGGTTTGAACCCGTCCGCTGGCCTGCACGGAAATCAAATGCAGCGCCGTCATCGTGACAATTATCCCCACCGCCCACAGATAATAGGTAACCTGGGCCGATCCGAAGAATTCCCACCCGGTGGCACTAGCCGCATAATTGGCAAAAAAGGCCCCGCTGACCGCGATGGGGGCAGGAAATCCAACGGTGAGCGAAGTCCATCCGCTCAAAAAGCCCACCGCCGGATGGAACACCCGGCCGAGCAAATGATATTCCCCGCCCGAACGGGGCAGGGCTGCCGTCAATTCCGCGTAATTCACCGCGCCGCACGCCGCCAGCACTCCCCCCAGCACCCACAGCAACAAAACCGGAAAGGCTGAAGGAACCGCCGCGACCTGATATCCCAGGCTCCCGTAAATGCCGGTGCCGATCATGGTACCCACAACAATGGCAAGGGCGGCAGGGAGTTTTACGCGGCGGGGAGACGGCATGACCGGAGCCAAGCGCCGACTTTCTCAAGCTGCAATTCCTCATTCAACCCGCCTGATCGGCCGCCTGTCTGCCCATCGGCGAAACCCCTAAAATCCAGTTGCACCTCCCTCATTTGCTCTTAGTCTGGGAGTGCGGGATAGAGCAGTCCGGTAGCTCGTCAGGCTCATAACCTGAAGGTCGCTGGTTCAAATCCAGCTTCCGCAACCATTTCAAACCCCTCATCTCTCCGGAGCTGAGGGGTTTTTTGTGCATTGGGACCCCCTCAAAACCTCCGCGCATTTTCCATGGCGGCGGGGAATTTCCCCGCTAAGCTCCGCGCCTTATGTTACAGGCAGGAATCGTCGGTCTCCCCAATGTGGGCAAATCCACTATGTTCAACGCAGTCACCCGCTCCCGGAAGGCGGAGGCGGCGAACTACCCCTTTTGCACCATCGAGCCCAATCAGGGCGTGGTCGTGGTGCCGGATGAGCGGCTGGACGTGCTGGCGAAGATTTCCCACACCAAAAAGATCATCCCTGCCGCCATCGAATTTGTCGATATCGCTGGCCTGGTGAAAGGTGCGGCCAGCGGCGAAGGCCTGGGGAACCAATTCCTCAGCCACATCCGTGAAGTGGACGCTATCATCCAGGTGGTGCGTTGTTTTGAGGACGAAAACGTCCACCACGTCAGTGGGTCCGTGGATCCCCTGCGCGATATCGAAGTCATCAACACCGAGCTCGTCCTCGCCGACCTTGCCAGTGTCGAGCGACGCATCGAGCGCGGTCAAAAGAAAGCCAAAGGCGGCGACAAGGAAGCCCAGGCCGAGGTGGCCCTCTGCCAGAAACTCCTGCCCCATCTCAATGACGGCAATCCCGCTCTCACCGCCGTCCTGACCGATGAGGAACGCAAGCTCGCCAAGGGCCTGTTCCTCCTTTCCAACAAACCCACCATCTTCGCCTGCAACGTCAGCGAAGCCGAACTGGCCCAGGCCATGAGCGACCCCGCCGCGCACCCCTTCGTCGGCAAGGTCATGGAATACGTCAAAGCCAGCCACAGCGCCGAAGCCGTGGTCATCAGCGCTGCCATCGAGTCCGAACTCACCGAACTTTCTCCCGAGGAAGCCGCCGATTACCTGAAGGACCTCGGCGTTTCCAACAGCGGCTGCAGCGACCTGATCCGCTCCGTCTATCACCTCCTCGGCCTGCGCACCTACCTGACCACCGGCGAAAAGGAAACCCGCGCCTGGACCATCCGCATCGGCGACAAGGCCCCCGCCGCCGCCGGCGTGATCCACAGCGATTTCGAGCGCGGTTTCATCGCCGCCGAAATCGTGGCCTACGCCGACCTCGTCGCCGCCGGCAGCCACAGCAAAGCCAAGGAAGCCGGCAAAGTCCGCATCGAAGGCAAGGAATACACCATGCAGGACGGCGACGTGGTGGACTTTCGGTTCAATGTGTGAGAACGACCGTCAGTCATGGGCTGATCAAGCACCACGATGGAGAACGATTTGCCATACGACCCATTCCGCGGGAATCATGGCGTATCCTTGAGGCAACTCCTGGAGGACATCTTTTCCGATAACATTATTGAGCACTTCGAGGAAGGGGAGGATCCTTTTTCCGGCGAAAAGGCGCTCACGGTGGAAACTCAGGTTTGGGCGGACGAAGACCGTCCGCTTAACAAGGTCGCGCGACGCGGAAATACCCACTGCATGAAGCTCCTTCTTGAGGCGGATGCTGATCCCCACTCCAAAGGTGACATGGGTTTCACTCCCCTCCATGAGGCCGTAAGCGCCGGGCATTTTGAAACCGCACGAATGCTTCTTGAAGCGGGTGCCCGGATAGATTCAATCAACGAGTTTGGGGACTCAGAGCTTGGGCTGTGCAGTCCCGATGGTTCCAGGGTCGATCCCGAAATGTTCCGCCTCCTGCAATCCTACTGGCCCGGTGTCATGCCTCACGATGCGAAGTCACGGAAATATTGATGACCGGACGACGGTTCGGCGCCCCGGAAGGTAGCCATCATCGCTCCGCGTGATGAGCCATGGAAAGCAGGATCCTTCCCGGTTCAATCAATCCCACACATAGTCTTCCTCCCACTCCAATTGGTGCCGTTGCAGGAAGAGGCGCAATTCCTCCTGGAAGGTGACTTTCCGGTGGTGTTCTTCCTGGCTGGAAATGTAGGCACAGACCTGATCCAGATTCGAGACGCTGACCGAAAAGATACCGTATCCGCTCTGCCATGAGAAAGCTGCGGTGGAGGGTGATTGTTCGCGAAGCCAAAGCGTGGAGGCGCGTTTGAGTTCCTTCACCAGGTCCGCCTGAGTGACCGTCCGGGAGAGTTGGACAAGGAGGTGGACGTGATCTTCAACGCCATTGATGAGGACCGGATGGCAGTCGGGTCGCGACGAGATGCCCGCCAGATAGGAATGCGTATCCATGGCCAACGGGCGCGGCGTTAGCAGTGGGTCCCGGTTTTTCGTAGAGAAAATCAGATGCACGAAAACAGCGGAGAGGGATTGCGGCATGGGAGGCTGGTGATGGCAGGCTTGGCGGGCGGGATTTCGGGTGCTCTCCGGAACCGCGTTGCGGTTCGGCTACTATGGCCATGCTACCCAGGGTAGCGCGTAGCGCGCAACCCTGGGCTGACATCCCTTGTCCCGTTGGGACAAAAAATGCCTGCCAGCGCCCATTACGCCAAAGGCGTTGCGGATGTCAGCCTGGGGTTGCGCCGCAGGGCGCTACCCCAGGTTCCGGCAACGCAAGCAACCGAACTCCAACGGAGTTCCGGAAACGGGGGGCGCAGAACTGAATACAGGAACTCCCCTTCCCCTGAACTCCGCCTTGCCATCCGCTGCGCCGCCGCTCCGGTGCGTTCAAGTCCATGTCCGCTGAAATCCTTGCCCAACTCCGTTCCGGTGCGCTTCGCGGCACCACGCGCTTCGACTTCTCAGCCGGCCTCACCGCGCTGCCGCCGGAAATCCTAGCACTGGCGGATTCCCTGGAAATCCTGAATCTTTCCCACAACCGACTGACGGAGTTGCCGGACTGGCTGCCGGAATTGAAAAAACTGCGCGTCCTTTTCTGCTCCGGCAATCCCTTCCGCCACGTCCCGGAAATTCTCGGCCAATGTCCCTTGCTGGAAATGGTCGGATTCAAATCCTGCCACATTGAAACCCTCTCCCCCGCCGCGCTGCCGCCACAATTGCGCTGGCTCATCCTGTCGGATAACCAACTCGCCGCCCTTCCGCCGGAACTCGGCACCTGCACCCGGCTGCAAAAACTGATGCTGTCGGGAAACCGCCTGACTTCCCTCCCTCCGGAACTCGCCCACTGCCAAAACCTGGAACTCCTGCGCCTCGCGGCGAATCAATTTGAAACCTTTCCGGAGTGGCTGTGCGATCTGCCGTCACTGGCGTGGCTGGCGGTGGCGGGGAATCCCTGCACCCAAATTTCCCTGTCGCCTGGCAGGCCAATCCGGGAGATTCCGTGGAGTGAACTAACCATGGGGCCGCTGCTGGGGGAAGGCGCTTCGGGCCTGATCCATCAGGCGGTTTGGGCGCCGGATGCCGGCCAGCCACTGCGTGAGGTGGCGGTGAAGTTATTCAAAGGCGCGATGACAAGCGATGGCTTGCCCGCCAGCGAACTGGCGGCCTGCCTCGTGGTGGGCGGACATCCGTACTGTGTCGGGGCCATTGGCAGGATCGCCGGACATCCTGACGACATGGAGGGGATGGTCATGCCGTTGCTCGACCCGGGCTACCGTCCGCTGGCCGGTCCGCCCAGTTTGGAGTCCTGCACCCGGGATATTTACTCACCTGATGCCCGGTTCTCCACCCGGCAGGCGCGCAGGCTAATCACCAACCTCGCCACGGCGGCGGCGCAGGTGCATTCCTTCGGATTCCTGCACGGCGATCTCTACGCGCACAATTTGCTGCATTCCCCGGACGGTGGGGCGCTGCTGAGCGACTTCGGCGCGGCTTCCCCCTATCCACCGGGCACTACCGACAAAATCGAACGCATCGAAGTCCGCGCCTTCGGTATTCTTATGGAGGAAATTCTCGACCGTTGCGCGGATCGCGCTGGCTTGCCCGCCACCCTCATCGCCTTGCCTGCGCTTTGTATTCAGCCAGATGTCTCCGCACGGCCCGGCTTCTGCGGGATCATGGAAATGCTCAGGGATTGAGCAGGGGTGTTGTCCGAAGACATCGTAGCTCGACTTTCCAAAGTCGAGTCCCGGCACCAAACACTCGACTTTAGGCAGTCGAGCCACGTTTTCGCAGGTCCATTTCGCGCCGCGTCCGTACGCTTGTGAAATTTTTCACAAATCCCCTTGCCGCTCCCCGTCGCCGCCTGAATATGAAACCGCCCGCTTCCGGGCTTGTTTGATCCCCAACCGCCCGCCTGCTTGAGTCTGCTCGATCTGCTGATTTTCGTCCCGCTTGCTGCCGCACTGGCCATGGCGGCGGGTGCTCCTGCCCGGCTCACGGCCCTCGCGGCCGCTTCGGTCAATTTGGCCATCACCGCATGGATTTGCCTGAAGTTCGATTACGCCAACGGGGCCAACTTCCAGTTTGAAGCCGTCCGCGTGGTCTTGGAAAACCCGAAAATCGGGTTCAATGTTGGGGCCGACGGCATGAGCCTCATCATGGTGCTGCTCACCAGCCTCGTCACCCTCGCCGCCGTGCTGATGAAGCCGGTCAAAGCCGGAGGCGAAGCCCTCTACTACAGCAGCAGCCTGCTGATCGCCGCCGGAGCCATGGGCGCGTTTGTCGCCACCGATCTGTTCTTTTTCTACGCCTTTCACGAGCTGGCCCTCATCCCCACCTTCCTCATGATCGGGATGCGTGGCACCGGGGATAACCGGGATGCCGCTTGGAAAATCACCATCTACCTCGGCCTCGGAAGCCTCGTCCTCCTTGCTGGTCTGGCGGCGCTGGTCATCAATGCCAGCGGCACCGGCATCACGACCTTCGATATGGCGGAACTCCGCCAGCTCGCTCCGAAGATTGCTCCGGCCACCCAGGAGCCGATTTATCTGACCATCCTGCTGGGTTTTGGCGTCCTGATCTCTCTTTTCCCTTTCCACTCCTGGGCGGCTCCCGCTTATGCCTCCGCCCCGGCCCCGACCGCCATGCTCCATGCCGGGGTGTTGAAGAAATTCGGTCTCTACGGACTGCTGCGGGTCGCGGTTCCCATGCTGCCGGCCGGTTTCCATGCTGAGTGGATCCAGCATCTCCTGCTGGTTCTCCTGCTCGGAAACATCCTCTTCATCGGCCTCGTCACCATTGCCCAGAAGGAATTGGATTTCACGCTGGGGAATTCCTCCGTGATGCACATGGGCTACGTCTTCCTCGGCATCGCCAGTGGCACGGCGGTCGGCTACAGTGGGGCAGTTTTCCTGATGTTTGCCCATGGCGTGTCTATCGCGCTGCTCTTCGCACTTTGTTCTTACGTCCGGGAGAAAACCGGCACCCTGCAACTCGCCCGGCTCGGAGGATTGGCTAAATTCGCGCCTTTCCTGGGTCTCAGTTTCGCCATGGCCGCTTTTGCCAGCATTGGCTTGCCTGGATTCGCCAACTTTGCGGCGGAAATCATGGTCTTCCTGGGTGGTTTCGCCGAAAAACCGGCCGATCACCTCGGCCCGCTGCAAATCACCACCATCCTCGCACTCTGGGGCGTGGTTATCAGCGCCGTCTACATGCTGCGGGCCTTCCGCAAGGTTTTTCAAGGGGAGCCGGCCGAAGTCTGCACCACCGCCACCGACCTCTCCTTTGCCTCCCGCCTTCCCATCCTGCTCCTCCTCGTCGCCCTGCTCACGACCGGCTTCGTCCCCGAGCTGCTCATGAAGGCCATCCGCCCGTTCGCCCAGGCGCTCGCGGCTCTGAACTGACCGCCCCGCCCGTTTCCTCCGTTTTCCACTTTTGACCACCCTTTAGAAAATGCCGGCCTATTATCTGGAAGTTGCGGTCGTGATCCTCGGCCTCGTCCTGCTCATGCTGGAGGCCTTTGCCACCGGCGGGGACAAGCGTTTCGTCGGCCAGCTCGCCATCGCGGGCTTGGGGGCGGTCCTCGTCGCGCTTTTCTTCGTCAATACCACGCCGGGCACCTCCTCCTTCTGGCAGTTTTACGCTGCTGATTCCCTCGCGATGACCTACAAGGCCATCGCCCTCGTCTGCACCATTCTCGTCCTCATTCTCGGGCTCGACTACATTCCGGTCCTCGAAAAATTCACCGCACGGATCGGCGGACGCGGGGCTTGGGGGGAGTTTTTCTGCCTCCCTGTTTTCATCTGCGCCGGCATGATGTGGATGGCCTCCGCCACCGACCTCACCAGCATCTTTGTCAGCTTGGAAACCGTCA
>CAIZWU010000019.1 GCA_903936775.1 uncultured bacterium
GGTGGAGCCGTCGGCGAAGGAACTGAAGGCGCAGGCAATCTCCACGCGGCGGACCACTCCACCGGCAGAGGCGGTGAATGTGCCTCGACCCCGCTTCCGGACCCGACCAACGACCAGCCAAAGGAGCGCCGTCAAAATTGGCGGGATTGGCCATTATTGAAGTTGTCAGGAGATAGCACCGCGGCCTGGACAGAAAGGGCAGCAGGTCCCCAAAGTGAGCAACAGTCGGAAAAAGTTCCTCATAATCCGACTCACCAAGCCGATTTTCTGCCGCAGGGCACGGACAATCCCGCATTTTATGTCAGGATTCCGGATGATTATCGTTGCCGCCTGCATCCGCCCCGTGCCGGGTTACCCGAATGGAGTATCCGCCGCGGAGCGGATCTGCTCGGGAAACCCTTGACCTGGAAAGGGTATTTCCGGTATTTCCCCCCGTGAAATGAAAAAATTCCCCACCCTTTTTCTCGCCTTCTCCGCGATGCTGCTGCCCGCCGCGGCACAGGATATCCGCGCCGGCCTCGTGTCCTACTGGCCTTTGGACGAAGTCTCCGTCGATGGCCTGACCACGCCCGACAAAGCCCCGCTCCACACCGACCTCACCCTCGTGAACATGAGTTCTGCCGATGTGGTGCCGGGCATGAGGGGGAACGGCATGAGCTTTAATGGGCTCGACCAGTTGATGTTTGCCGATACCTCCACCGGCGCCAATCCGGGACTGCCCCTGCAGAACAATGTGAGGAAGACCATCTGTCTGTGGGTCAAAGGAAACGGCAGTGCACAGCAGGATAAGCGGTTTTTCTCCGAAGCCAGCATGGTGTCCACCAGCCCGATGTTCAATATGAGCACGGACAGCGCCGCGAGCGGCCGCACCGGGAAGCTGGACATCTACATCCGCTCGGATGCCGGCGCTGCCACCGTGAACCATGCTAAAAGCGTGGGAGAACCCCTGAACGATCAATGGCATCATGTGGCCCTGACCGATGACAATGGGGTGGTGAGATATTATGTTGATGGAGTGCAGGATACGGCGACCCTGACCTATACGCGGCCCGTCATGACGCTCACCACCCTCAGCCTGGGGGCGATCCAGCGACTGAACGGCGCGGTGGCTTTTTTCAATGGCACCCTCGACGACGTCGCGGTGTGGAACCGCATCCTCACCCCGGCCGAAATCCAGCAGGTAAAGGATAACGGCCTGGTCACGCCGGTCCCCCCGATCGCCACCGTGAACCGGCCCGGCCCGCATCTGCAGGGCGACCGCCTCCAGTTCACTGTAGACGTCAAAGGAGTCGAGGTCACGTCCTCACAATGGCGCCGCAACGGCACCGATATCCCCGGAGCCACCGAAAGCACCTACGTGATCCCTGCGGTGACTTCTGCCCAGCAGGGTGAGTATACGGTGTTGATCAACGGCAGCCTGGTTTCCACTCCGGTGACCATCGCGGTCACCGCTGATCCCATCCCCTCCCTCTCCACCAATATCGTGTCCTGGTGGCCCTTCGAGTCGCTGGATGTCAACGCCATCCCTGCCACCACCCCGGACCCCTGGGGCGGCCATCCCCTGAGCGGCACCGATCTCGACCTCACCAGTCTCGTGCCGGGCAAGTTCGGCACCGGCCTGGAATTTGATGGACTGACCAAAATGGCCTACCGCACCACTGGTTTCCCCATCGCGGGGAATCCTGAATACACCGTGGCCTTCTGGGTCAAGGCCGACGGCACCACCCAGGCGGATCTCCGCGTCTTCGCCGAGGGCTCGGACACTACCAATACTCCGCTCTTTGCCATGGGCACCGCCGCCGATGGCTCCAACCATCTGCGCATGTATGTGCGCAGCGATTCCAACGCCATCCCGGTCGCCTTGGATTCCCAATCCGCCGTCCTCGATGACACCTGGCACCACGTGGTGTGGACCGACCGCAATGGCCAGGCACGCCTCTATGTGGATGGTGTCCTCGACGCTACGAATTACACTTATAACCGCACCGCCCTCACCTTCACGCTGAATCAAACCTCCATCGGAGGGATCAAGCGCCTCGCGCCCTCCCATTGGTGCCGCAGCACCATGGACGATGTCGCAGTGTGGAACCGGGCCCTCACCTGGACGGAAATCCAGGCCCTCATGAGCACCGGCGTGCCTGCGCCGGTCAGTGCCGTGGCGCCGGATGTCACGGTGCAGCCGGTCTCCCTCACCCTCTGGGCCGGCCGCGCCGCCAGCCTATCCATCCAGGCCACCGGCACCGCCCCCTTCACCTATCAGTGGACGCGGAATGGCGACCCTGTCCCCACCGGCACCGGGGCCACCCTCCTGCTGGATCCTGCCCAGGCCGCTGACTCCGGCAGCTACGTCTGCACCGTGACCAATTCCGCCGGCAGCGACACCAGCTCCCCCGCCACCCTGCTCGTCCGTCCTATCACCAATCTGGACACCGGCCGCCTCTCCGCCTGGGCCTTGGATGCCGGGGACCCCACCACCCCGGACTCCCTTTCCGGTCATGATCTGAGCCTGACCAACTTCGCGCCGGAGCTGCCCTGGCAGGCCGGCATCAAAAACAACGCCGCCCGCTTCGATGGCGTGGACGACTTCCTCGTGCACCCCTGGTCCGGCACCGGCACCGACAGCACCCTGAGCACCCGGGAGGAGTTCACCATCGCCTTCTGGGCGCGCGGCAGTGCGAACGGGCAACTGGACCGCCGCGTCATCGCGGAGGCCTCGCTCATCAATACCAATCCCCTCTTCAATCTCGGCACCGACATCGCCGGAGCCACCGACAAGCTGAATGTCTTCATCCGTTCCGACACCGGTGCGGTGCCGGTGAATCACCTGGCCTCCAACGCCGCCGTCTTCGATGGCTTCTGGCATCATGTTATCTATACCGACTACCGCGGCCAGATGCAGCTCTTTGTGGACGGCCTCCCCGACGCCGCCGTCACCTACGCCCGCCCCGCTTCCACTTTGAGTAATTTCAGCATCGGCGCCATCGCCCGGGCGGCTCCCAGCCATTGGTTCAATGGCAGCGTCGATGAGGTCAACACCTGGGAGCGCGCCCTCAGCACGGATGAGGCGGCAGCACTCTATCTCTCCCAGCCCAAACCGGAACCCACCCTCGACATCACGGGAATGACCGTGACCCCGGAAGGCCTGATCCAGTTCACCGTCTCCACCTCCTACGGCAATGCCGAGTACCGCCTGCAAACCTCGAACGAACTCAAAACCGGCACCTGGACCGACGAGACCAACGCCGTGATCGGCCCCGTTTCCTTTGGAACCCTCACCATCGACCTCTCCGCCACCGTGGCCGGCCGCCGCTTCTACCGGGTTTACATCCCGTGAGCCTGGACAGGAAAATAGAAACTGCAGAATTCCCGGAGAGCAAAGATGATGAACGGCTTGAATCTTCAACTGGCCTCCGCCGCCGTGATAAAGCGACCCATTGACCTAAAGCTCTGACTAACTGTACTCTCCGTGAAACCGGTGGTTTTCCCCTTCAGTTTCCAAGGCAAACGGTAAACCCACGCCCCCGTGATTTCCCCGGCAACTCCTCTTGCTGAAACGGCCGGTTTCCGCTGAGGTTCGGGGCATGAAGCTGTTTCCTGCCGTCGCGGTCATTTGTTGGTCCTGTGTTGCCGCGGCCGGGGCGGGGCCGGGGTTTTACCGCTTCCCGGCCCTGTTTGGGGATACCGTAGTTTTCACCGCGGAAGGCGATCTTTGGAAGGTGCCGGTGACGGGAGGGATCGCGCAGCGCCTGACCTCGCATCCGGGGACGGAGTCGTTTGCCGCCCTCTCGCCGGATGGCCAGAGTGTGGCCTTCTCCGCCGAATACGAAGGACCGGCGGAGGTGTATGTGATGCCGCTGGAAGGCGGCCTGCCCCAACGCCTGACATGGAATGGCGAGGGCTCCTTCCCCACCGGATGGACGCCGCAGGGACGCGTGCTCTTTACCACCAAGGCGTTCTCGACCCTGCCCAATGATCAGCTGGCCACGGTGGATCCGGGCTCCGGCGAAGAAACCGTGATCCCCCTCGCCCAAGCCAGCGAAGGCACCACCGACGACACCGGCCGGCAGCTCTTTTTCACGCGACTGCCTTTCCAGGGGAGCAGCACCAAACGCTATCAGGGTGGCACCGCGCAGAATCTCTGGCGCTACGACGAGGGGGCGCCGGAGGCCGTAGCCCTGACACCCGATTTCAAGGGCACCTCCAAAAACCCCATGTGGTGGCAGGGGCGCGTCTATTTTATCACCGATCGCTCCGGCGTGGCAAATCTGTGGTCGATGCGGCCGGATGGGACCGATGCCCAGCCGTTGACGCAACATCCGGAGTTTGATGTGAAATGGGCACGGCTCCACCGCGGGCGGATCGTCTATCAGCAGGGCGCGGACCTCCGGTTACTGACACTTGAGGGAAAAGTGGATACGGCGATCCCTATCACCTTGGGCTCCGACTTCGATCACACCCGGGAGCGCTGGGTGGACAAGCCGATGGAATTCCTGACCAGTGTGCATCTCTCCGCGGACGGCGACCGCCTCGCCCTGACGGCGCGCGGGGAGGTGTTCACGGTGCCGGTGGAAGGCGGGGGCCGCCTCGTCAATGTGCCACGCCGGGAAGGGGTGCGCTATCGTGAGGCGGCGTTCCTCGGGGAAGGCAAAAACCTGCTCGCCCTGACCGATGAAACGGGCGAAATCGAATTAGCGAAACTCCCCGCCAATGGACTTGGGGCTTCCGAGGTCCTCACCCGGGACGGCGGCGTATTCCGGATGGACCCCGTGGCTGCTCCGGATGGCCGATGGGTCGCGTGGCAGGACAAGAACCGGCAGCTGTGGGTCCGGGATCTGAACAGTGCCCAGTCGAAACTGATCGCCACCAGCCTCGAGGATGAATTTGCGGACCTGACGTGGTCGCCGGACAGCCAATGGCTCGCCTATGTGGAAACCCTCGCCAATACCTACCGTCAGATCAAACTCTGCCGCGTGGCCGACGGAACCCTCCTCACCGCCACCACCGACCGCGTGAACAGCTCCGCGCCTGCATGGTCGGAGGATGGCCAGTGGCTTTATTTCTGCAGCGAGCGGCAACTCCGGTCGCTGGTGGCCAGTCCCTGGGGCGACCGCCAGCCGGAGCCCTATTTCACGGAGAACACCAAACTGTATGCCCTGGCCCTGCGGAAGGGGCTGCGCTCCCCCTTCGAGCCGCCGGATGAATTGAATCCAGCGCCGGATCAAAAGGAAAAGTCCCCGGACAAAAAAGAGGAAGCAGACCAAAAGGAAGAAACCAAACCCAAGCCATCCGCCCCCAAGGAAAAAGCGGCTCCGGCCCCCGTGGTGATTGAGACCGATGGCTTGATGGCCCGCCTATGGGAGCTGCCGGTGCCGGCGGGGAATTACTCCGGTCTCACCGCCGCCGCCAAACATCTCTTCTTCACAGCCCGCGCCCCCGGCTTTGAGGTGAAACCAAAACTGATGCGCTTGGAAATCACGCCCCAGGACCCGAAGGCCAAGGTGTTCATGGAAGAAGTGAAATCGTGGGAGCTTTCCGCCAACCGCAAGAAAATGCTGCTGCGGAAGGACGACAGTTTTTATGTGGTGCCCGCCGGGGGCGATGCCCCCGCCAAGTTGGAGAAAGCCGTGCCGCTCGACCGCTGGTCGTTTTCCATCAGCCCCCGCGAGGAGTGGCGGCAGATCTATCAGGAAGCCTGGCGCATGCTGCGGGATCATTTTTACGATGCCAAACTGCATGGCGTCGATTGGCTGGCCATCCGCCAAAAATACGCCCCCCTGGTCGACCGCGTGACCGACCGCGAGGAGTTGAGCGAGGTGCTGCACGAGATGTCCGGCGAACTGAGCGCCCTCCACACCTACGTGCGGCACGGGGAAATCCGGGAAGGTCCTGACAAAATCGCCCCCTCCTCGCTCGGCGCCCGGCTGGCGCGCGATACCGCCTCCGGCGGCTGGCGGGTGGACCATATTTTCCAGGCCGATCCCGACTACCCAGCCGCCCTCAGCCCCCTGTCCCAACCCGGCGCCGGTGTCCAGGAAGGGGAGGTGATACTCAGCATCAATGGCACTCCGCTGTCCACCGTGCCCCATCCCGCCGTGCTTCTGCGCCAACAGGCCGGACGCCAAGTCCTCCTGGAAGTAAAACCCGCCGCCGCCGGAGCCGCCGTCCGGCAGGTGCTGGTGAAACCCCTCGGCCCCGACGCCGCCCGGGAACTGCGTTATGCCGAATGGGAATACACCCGCCGCCTGAAAACCGAGGAACTCGGCCAGGGCCAGATCGGTTATCTCCACCTCCGCGCCATGGGCAGCGAGGACATCGCCGACTGGGCCCGCGATTTTTATCCCGTCTTCCAGCGTCAGGGATTGATCATCGATGTCCGCCACAACCGCGGCGGCAACATCGACTCCTGGATCCTCGAAAAACTCCTCCGCAAAGCCTGGTTCTACTGGTCGCGCCGCACCGGAAATCCCTACTGGAACATGCAGTATGCCTTCCGCGGCCATGTCGTGGTGCTGTGCAATGAGCGCACCGCCAGCGATGGTGAGGCCTTTTCGGAGGGCGTCAAACGGCTGGAGATCGGCAAGGTCATCGGCACCCGCACCTGGGGCGGGGAGATCTGGCTCAGCGCCCAGCGCTGGCTGGTGGACAATGGCATGTGTTCCGCCGCCGAGGCCGGCGTCTACGGGCCGGAAGGCCAGTGGCTCATCGAAGGCCACGGCGTCGATCCTGACGTCGTGGTGGACAACGCCCCCCGCACCACCTTCGACGGCTCGGACGCCCAGCTCGAAGCCGCCGTCAAACACCTCCAGGCCCTCATCCTGAAAGATCCCCGCCCCGTGCCACCCGCCCCGCCCAAGCCTGACAAATCCCGGAAATAGCCCCGCCTCCCACCGCCAGGGGTGGGCGGGGAGCCTCCCGGATTTCCCAGCGACCCTGGAGCATCAGACCACCTGTGCAGTGCAGTGTCGCCCGCCGGATGCCCCCACAGGGCGGCGGTGCCCAGTCCCTTGGAATCACAGCCCCGGGTGAACCTCGAAATGACCTCCTGCCTGGCGCCCACGACAACGGCAACCCTCAACCGCGTCTGGACTGGCAGAACAACAGCATGGGCGGAATGCACCCCGATGCGGCAAACAGAATCGCAGTGCCGTTGCCATGGGGCGCATCTTGCCCCATGCAGGACGGGTGAATGGATTTTCCCTACAGATGCAGCTGCCGGATCTCTGGCAGCAGGAGGCGGTGCGCGGCATCAAGGCCGGGCGGGATGTGATCGTGGATGCTCCGACGGGGGCGGGGAAAACGTGGATTTTTGAGCTATTGGTGGAGAGCGGGCATTTCAAGGGGCAGGTGGTTTACACGGTGCCGACCCGGGCTCTCGCGAACGACAAGCGGCTGGAGTGGCAGCGCAAGGGGTGGCGGGTGGGCATTGTGACGGGCGAAATTTCAGAGCAGGCCAATGCACCGGTCATCGTGGCCACGCTGGAAACGCAACGGGAGCGGCTCCTGCGCGGAGACGGGCCGAAGCTGCTGGTGGTGGATGAATACCAGATGCTGGCGGATCCGGTGCGTGGGATGGCCTATGAGATGGTGATCGCGCTGGCCCCTCTGGAAACGCGGCTGCTGCTGCTGAGCGGCAGTGTGGCCAACGCCAGGGATGTGGCGGCATGGCTGGCCCGGCTGGGGCGGACCCCGGAAGTGGTGCGGACGCGCGACCGGCCGGTCCCGCTGGAGGAGATGCCGGTGGAACTGCTGGAACGGCGGGCGCCCAAACCATTGACAGGGTATTGGCCGCGACTGGCGGCGGAGGTGCTGCTGAGCGGGTTGGGACCATTGCTGATCTTCGCTCCGCACCGGCGGGATGCGGAAAAGATTGCGCGGCAAATTGCCGGGGCCTTGCCGGTACCGGACCGGCTGAACCTGACCCGGGAGCAGGAGCAGGTGCTGGGAAAGGAGTTTTCAGCGATGGTGGCGGCGCGGGTGGCGTATCACCACAGCGGACTGTCCTATCAACAAAGGGCGGGAATCATTGAACCCCTGGCCAAGGCCGGACAGCTGCGGGTGGTGGTGGCGACGATGGGCCTGGCGGCGGGGGTCAATTTTTCGATGCGCTCGGTGATGGTTTCGGATACGCGTTATTTTGACGGACAAATGGAACGTGATATTGCCCCGGATGAACTGCTGCAGATGTTCGGCCGGGCGGGGCGGCGGGGGATGGATGAAACCGGTTATGTGATTACCAGCAACCGCAGCCCGCGGCTGATGGACGGGAGTCCGCGGCATCTGAAGCGGTCGAATCAGGTGGACTGGCCCTCCCTGCTGCGGGTGATGAACCAGGCCGCCAGGGCCGGGCAACCGCCTTTTGCAGCGGCAGAGCAATTCTGTCAGGCTTTGTTTTCCCGGCAGCGGGTGGTGCTCGGATTCGAGGGAGAGGCCCCCGCGAATCCGGTGGCGGTGGAGGACCTGCGGCCGGGGCCCCGGCCCGGACGGGCCCTCGCGGAAACCGCCCGGCCGGACCAGCATACCCTGTTCGGTCTCGGGCCGACCCGGCTGGAGGTTTTCAATTCCAAGGGGGAATGGGAAGAGAAGCGGCGCGACCGTTTGGGAGAGGCTGCGCTGAAAGACGTCTGGATGCACTTTGAGACCCACCTCGAGCGGGCTCTGGAAGTGTGGTATTTCGTGAATGCCTCCTTCCTGATTGGACGGGTGTGCAAACTGAAGCCAGGGCCGGGCGGCTATGGCCGGGAACTGGCGCTGGCTATGGAGAAGGAGCCCCGGCGGTATTTCCTGACAAAACAGGCACGGACCCTGACCGGCCAACCGCCCGGAGAGAGCTACTCCATGGATGAACTGGAAGCACTGGTGCTGCCGGTGCTGGCGCCGCATCTGCTGGGAGGCCGGGTGACCGGACTGGTGCAGCGGCAGGATATTCTGTCCGTGCAGTTGGATTTTTCCCAGGTGTCCTGGCCGGTCTATCGGGACAGTCATGGAGTGCCGCTGATCGCGCCGGAAGAGCGCACGGTGGCCCTGCCACAGGAAGGCGATTTTACGGATGCGTCGGGCAGCAGTCAAAAGGCGGACAGCCAGACCGCAGTGTATGCCTGGCGGAAGCTGGGACTGATCGAAGCCGATGGCACCCCCACGCGGCGGGGCTTGGTTTTCTCCTGTTTCCAGGGCGGCGAAGGCCTCGCCATCGCCGCGGCCCTCGAAGATGAAAGTTATCCCCTGGATGAACTGGCGGTGCATCTGGCGAACCTGCGGGGCGGGCACCGTTTTTCCGGGACGGATCCGGAAGGCGGCAGCGGGCGGCTGGCTTCGGTCTGCCTCCAGGTCTATGGCGCGGCCAATTACTCCGGGTATCTGGAGGCCGGCCTGCCCTGCGGGTATGGGGAAGGCACCGCGGAAATGCTGACCGGTTCATCGCTGCACGGCGCCCCGGACGCGCCGGTGGGCACGGGAGACTTGGAGCGCGCCCTGACGGAATGGCTGAGTCTGCTCCGTCAGGTGAAACAAGCCCCGGAGCTGGAGTGGGACCGCTGGACCCGGTTCCAGGCTGCCTGCACTGCGGAACTGGCCCGGCGTCTCCCCCAGTTGCCCTCCCGGGATCTGCCTCCGCTGCCAGCCGTGCAATTGACCCATCAGACGGCTCATCATATCCTGGGTTTTTGAATATAACGCCTGCCTCCATGAACGACCCGATCCCCGTGACCTGTCCGAGTTGCTTCGAGGAATTCGAAGTGATGCCCCCTGCCCCGCACGAGACCCCGTGTGAGTGGGATTACGATTGTGAGGTCTGCTGTCACCCCATGATGATCTCTTTTGAAAGTGATGACGGGGAAGTCTACGCCTCGGCCCGGGGCCTGAGTGAGTGATCCCTTGCCCGGATTATTGGAGAGGCGGGGACGGCTCTTCCTGTTTGAGCCGTTCGATGGTTTCATGGGCCGCCTTGATCTCCCCGCGGAGGAAGAGGATGACCCGTTCCAATTCAACGGTGCGGGCCGCGTCCGGGGCTTCCACCGGGGCGGACGGGTGCTGCATCAGGCGCAGGGTTTCCTCGAGGCGCGCCACCCGCCGGAGAGCGTCGAAGGCGGCCTGTTCCCTTGAATCCGCGACCCGCTGCACCACCCGGAGAGCCGTGAGCTCCGCCCGGAGGGCCGTGGTTTCCTGACGGGCGCAGCGGAGCAGCCAGGCCAGTCCCAGCAGTCCCCCCACGAGCAGGGTCCACGGGAGCACCACGGTCAGTGAAAGGCGGGGGACAGACCGGAGGGCAGGGGCGGAATCGGACATGGGAAAGGGGGTAGCCAAGGTGAACGCAGAGGGCGGCGGGGGCCAGCATTTTATTTGCCCCGGGCTCATGGACGGTTATGGATGGTCGGACTTTCATGAAAACTGCCCCCCCTGCCACTTCCCGCCTGTTCACCGCCGTGGAGGAAACCTTTGCCCGGATGAAATGGGCCGGACGCCGCGTCCCCGGCCGTGAGGTGATGGAAGCGGACTTCGAAGCCCACCACACCCGCATCCGGGTGCACGTCCAGGCCTTCGCCGAAGTGCAGGCCATCTGCGTCGGTACCACCCTCGGCCACAACGTCCCCGACAGCCGGGCCGGGCTGGTCAGTGAAATGCTGATGCGCACCAACCTGGAACTGACCCTCGGGGCCTTTGAATTCGACTACGATGCGGGCCGGGTGCTCTTCCGCGCCACCAACATCTTTCCGCCGGATGCCGCCGACCCGCAGATCATCGCCAGCCTGGTGCACAGTGCTCTCGCCGAGACCGACCGCCTGACTCCTTTCCTGACCCTGCTCCTGCGCATGACTGCCGAGGAGCTGGGCCGGCTGAACCTGAAACTTTTTCTCCAACGCGAGGACCTGCTGCCTCCCGTGCCTGAAGCCCCCGACTCCCCCATGCCGTGAGCGCGGAATACCTGATCAATTTACCGGACGGCAGGGTGGACGGCCCTTACACCGAAGAGGACCTGCTGGACATGGTGGATGCCGATGAAATCGGAGCAGGCACCATTTGTGAGGACATGGCCACGCGGCGGCGCTGCCGGATCCGGGATTTATTCAGAATCATCCCCCCTGCCCCGGATCCTGCCGTGGCGTCAGAAGAACCGGAAGATGCGGCGGCGGCGGATGAACCGGGCGGTGGGCCGGACCTTTCCCCGCGCCCGGCCCCGCCCAACCGCTGGGTGCCGGCCCCGCTGCCGGAATCCGCCCCCGTGGCCGCAGTGCCGGCTCCCCAGCCCGTGCGCCTCATCTATGCCGGCCATCCCAGCCTCCTGATGTATTGGCGCAGTGTGGTCGGCTCCCTCGGGCTGATGGCAGGCGCCTGGTATGCGGGCCGCTGGGAAAACGGAGGCTGGTGGCTGGCGGCCGGCTGGTTGTCCGGGGGGCTCTGGCTGGCCCTCACCCTGCTGCGGCGGTCGTCGGTGGAATACCGGGTCACCACACGCCGGGTGGAAGTACAGCGCGGCCTCATTTCCAAAAGCTCGCAGGAAATCCGCATCCCGGACATCCGCGCCATCAATGTCCGGAAAACAGGATTTTCCGGCTTGCTGGGCGTGGGGGATCTCAGTTTTTCCTCGGCCTCCGGCGGGGCAGAGGATGTGAATTTTCCCCAGGCTTCCGGCGCCCACCGCATCAAAAATCAGGTGCGCCGCCTCCAGGACCGCGGGGCCTGACAATTCAGGCATCCGCTTGCGGCCCTCCGCAGACCGGCTTCAGTCCACTGGTCTTCCGTCCCCATTCCTTTCCTGGCGGCATCGGGATGCCCGCTGATCTCCCACATGAATTTCAATCGACAGTCCTTGAGCAGTGGTTGGGCCTCCGTGCGCCAACGCCTTGTGCGGGCCAGCCTGCTGGAAGCCGCGGTGCTGATCAGCCTGCTGGTCATCGTGGGCAGCGTCTGGGGTTTCATGGAGTTGACCACCATGGTGCTGGAAGGCGGACGCCCCAAGTTTGACGAGTGGTTTCTCCTCGCCCTGCGCGAACCCGGTCAACCCACCATCCCGCTCGGCCCCGTCTGGCTCCCGCAGGTCATGAAGGACCTCACCGCGCTCGGCGGCGCCGCCGTGCTCACCCTGCTGACGGTCAGCGTGATTGGTTTTCTGCTCCTCGAACGCAAAGGCCGGATCGCCCTGCTGGTGGTGGCCTCCGTGGCCGGGGGACTCCTGCTCGCCGGGGTGCTGAAATCCGGCTTCCAGCGCCCCCGTCCGGAAATCGTGCCCCACCTGACCCACGAAAGCAGCACCAGTTTCCCCAGCGGACACTCCATGTTATCGGCCGTCACCTACCTGACCCTCGGGACCCTGCTGGCCCGGCATTACCGCGACCACCGGCTGAAAATTTTCTTTCTCAGCGCCGCCGCCCTGATCGCCTTCCTCGTGGGACTCAGCCGCGTCTATCTGGGGGTGCATTATCCCTCGGACGTCCTCGCCGGATGGTGCGCCGGCACCGCGTGGGCTCTGCTCTGCGACCTCATCGCACGCTGGCTGCAATCGCGCGGACAGGTGGAACCCGAAGTGGTCTCGGCGGAATAACGGTTTTCACTCCCCCGCGGAGTTGTGGAAAAACCGCCCCGTTCCTTCCTTCCTTCCTGACCACCCGCTCCCGGCCCCGTGCCCAAATCGATGGACGAAGCGGCCTTTCCCTGCCGCTCTGGTTCGGTATTGTTCACTATGAAATGGTCTCTCAAACTTGGTCGCCTCTGGGGAATCGACGTCTACCTGCACGTCACTTTCCTGCTCTTTCTCTCCTGGGTCGGCTACGCGACTTATGCCGCCATGGGGGTTGGCGCCGCCCTATCCATTCTTTTTCTGATCGTCTCGCTCTTCAGTTGCGTCCTGCTTCATGAGTATGGCCATGCCCTCACCGCCCGGCGATATGGTATCGGCACGGCCGATATCACGCTTCTGCCCATCGGGGGAGTGGCCCGGTTGGAGCGCATGCCGTCCAATCCAAAGCAGGAACTGCTCGTCGCCGTCGCCGGTCCCGCGGTGAATGTGGTCATCGCCGCCGTCATCGGTATCATCCTCCTCTTCCGGGGCGATCCCATTCCCCGCCAACCCGCCAATCTGCTGGAAGGCGGCATTCTCTGGAATCTACTGAGGATGAATCTGGTAATGATTGTATTCAACATGCTGCCGGCCTTTCCTATGGACGGCGGCCGCGTGCTCCGCGCGGCGCTGGCCATGAGGATGCCGTTCGCCAAGGCCACCCGCACCGCCGCCAATATCGGTCAGGGGATGGCCGTGATTTTTGTCCTGCTGGGCCTCCTCTACGGCCACTTCATGCTGCTCTTCATCGCCTTCTTTGTCTGGATCGGAGCTTCCAATGAAGCCGAAGATGCCGAGGAAAGCTCCCTGCTCTCCGGACTGCGGGTGCGCGATGCCATGGTCACCGATTACCGCCGCCTGACTCCAGACGACACCGCCCAAAACACCGTCCAACTCATCCTCCAGGGCTGGCAGGCCGACTTTCCCGTGGTGTCTGACGGCGAATACGTCGGCATCGTCACCCGCCAGGATGTGGTCACCGCCTTGGAGGCCGGCAATCCCCTGCAACCAGTGGCCAACTTCATGCGGATCGACGCCCTGCACTGCGGCCCGGAGGATGACCTCGACGCGGCCCTGCAGACCTTGAGATCCTCCCACCTTCCGCTCCTGCCCGTGCTGGGAGAGGGCCGCCTGATCGGTCTCCTGACCTCCGAGAACATCCTCGAAGCCCTCATGTTCCGCCGGGCTCTCAGCCAGCGCATCGCCCCGCCACCGCTGCCCGTCACCGCTTAGCCCCCCCCCGGCGGGGCGCATAGCCGCATCCCCGGTGGTATGGGGAGTGCTCAGGTATCGGGCTGATCCCGGCCCATGCCTGACACCCCCGAAGCGGCCCGCCTCCTCGACGTCCACCGCCGCCGCCCCTACCGGAAGCTCCCCCTGGCGGGAAAAGAGTTTCCCGGCCGGGAATCTGCCAAGTCCGTGGCTAGACCAGCATCAGGGCTGGGTTTTCCAGCAGTTTTTTCAAGGCGGCGAGGTAGGTGGCCCCGACGGCCCCGTCCACCACGCGGTGGTCGCAGCTCATGCCAACCCACATGCGGTCACCAACCGTGATTTCCCCCTTGGCGTTGACCACGGGCACTTTCTTCGCGGCGCCGATGGAAAGAATCGCCGCCTGGGGCGGGTTGATAATGGCGTCGAAATTATCAATGCCGTAGGCCCCGAGGTTGGAGACGGTGATGGTGCCGCCAGCAAATTCGTCAGGGCTGAGTTTTTTGTTCTTGGCCTTGGCCGCGAGGTCTTTGACGCTGCTGCTGAGTTCCAGCATGGACTTTTTCGCGGCATCGCGGATCACCGGAGTAACCAGTCCGTCCTCGACGGCAATGGCGACGCTGAGGTTGACCTTGGCAAACTGGATGATGCTGTCGCCATCGAAGCTGGCATTGACCGCCGGGACCTGAGCGGCCGCACCCGCCACGGCTTTGAGGATAAAATCGTTAACGGTGTATTTGTTGCCGCCGGTTTTTTCGGCTCCGGCATTGATCTGGGCGCGCAGGGCGAGGATGGGGCCGGCATCCACTTCGATATTAAGATAGAAGTGGGGGATCTGCGTTTTGGAATAGAAGAGGCGCTCGGCGATAATGGTGCGCATGCCGGTCAGCGGGATGCGGGTATCATCAGGACCAGCCACAGGACGGATGGTCTGCACGGGCTTGGCAGCACCGCCGGGAGCAGAAACCGGAGCGGTCTCCACATCCACGCGGACAATGCGGCCGCCGGGGCCGGAACCTTCGAGGCCGCGCAGATCAATCCCACGCTCGGCGGCAATCCGACGAGCCAGGGGGGAAGCTTTGATTTTGCCATTGGCGGTCGCCAGGGCGGAGGACTTGGACGCCGCCGTACGGGCAGCGCTGCCGGATTTGGCAGCACCGGCGGGAGCGGGTCCAGCGGCGGCGCCCGCTTTGGGGGCAGCGGCCGCAGGAGCCTCTGGGATGGCTTCACCAGGATCCACGATCACCCCGAGGGCGGCTCCGAGAAGCGCCTTGCTGCCGGCAGTCACATAAATTTTCCCGAGGATGCCTTCATCGAAAGCAGCCATTTCCATGGTGGCCTTGTCGGTCTCAATCTCTGCGAGCACATCGCCGTTGGCGATCTGATCGCCTTCTTTCTTCAACCATTTCACGAGGGTGCCCTCGGTCATGGTGTCGCTCAGCTTCGGCATTTCAATAATGGTGGCCATAAAGTCGGCCAAAATGCCGCTCCGGTCCCTCCGGGCAACTGAAAAGGAGGGAAAGCAGCCGGGAAGTTTACCGTCGGGCCCGGAAAACCATTTGAATCCCAGGACACGAACCACAGGAAGCCATTCCTCCAGCAAATCCCCCTCAGCCCTTGGTAACCTTCTGTTCCAATTCACGCCTCCCTCCTCAGACGTCGCAGATGCCGACCGCCTGTTTGAGGGAGACCAGTTTGTCCGGTTTGGCCGGGATAAATTCCTGAGCCACCCAGCCTTTGTAGCCGGTGTCCACGATGGCCCGCATGATGGCGGGATAGTTCAGCTCCTGGGTTTCGTCGATCTCATGCCGCCCGGGGACGCCCCCGGTGTGATAGTGGGAGAAGTAGCGGTGGTTCTTTTGGATGGTGGCGATGATGTCTCCTTCCATGATCTGCATGTGGTAAATGTCGAAAAGCAGTTTGAAGCGCTCCGAGCCGACGGCTTCGCAAAGCTGGATGCCCCACGCGCTGGTATCACACATGTAGTCGGCGTGATTCACCCGGCTGTTGAGCAATTCCATCACGAGGGTGATGCCGTGCTTTTCCGCCAGCGGCATCAGTTTTTTCAGCCCTTCCGCGCAATTTTTGAGCCCCGTTTCCGGGTCCATCCCGTCGCGGTTGCCGGAGAAGCAGATCACCTGTTTCGCCCCGAAGGCGGCGGTCTGTTTGAAGAGCGGCTCATACAGCTTGATCAGGGTTTCGTGGTTCTCCAGCCGGTTGAAGCCATGGGGAATACTTCCGATTTTTTTCCCATTCACCTCCAAGCTGGGAAAGCTGACCATCGCGGTGGTCAGACCATACTTTTTCATGATTTCAAAATCAGGCGGGTCCACCAGGTCGATGGAGGTCAGCCCCATTTCCTTGCCGGCCCGGCAGAGGTCCTCGAGCGGGATCTTGTCATAACACCATTTGCAGGCGGAGTGATTGATGCGGCCTTTGAGGCCGGTCGCGAGATCCGCAGCTTCCAGCCGGTGGTGGAGGCTGGCGGCAGCGAAGGCAGTGGTGCCGAGGAAAGCACGGCGGGAGAAGGTAGGATGGCTCATGTCGGTGGGGAGTATGGTGTAAAGAGAAGCGGTATGGCAAGCTGGACCGGTGGCCTTTTTTAAATCCGGCGCCGCCCTGCCTCGAAAAGGAAGTCGCTTGGCAAGTGCGGGGAGTCCGGCATTCTGCACGCCCATGTCCGCCCCCTGCCCTGTTCCCCGACCGCGTCTGGCGGTGCTGGATGCCCTGCGGGGCCTCGCGGCGTTGTGGGTGGGCCTGTTCCACTTCACCCGGAATGGGGACTTCAACGAAGGTTTTCCGGCGGACATGCCCCTGAAATGGCTGGGCACCCACGGCTGGCTCGGGGTCTACGTGTTTTTTGTGATCAGCGGATTCATCCTGCCCTGGACCATGGCGCGCGGCGGTTACCGGCTGCGGGATTATGGCCGGTTTCTCTGGAAACGGGTCTTGCGGCTCCATCCCCTCTATCTGGTTTCCGTCGGCGCGATGCTGTTGCCCTTTCTCTTCCACAGCGCCGGCACCATGGCGGCCCGGACGTGGGCCGACTGGTGGCCTCATTTTTTCTATCTGAATGACGCCCTGCACCGCCCGTGGCTGATGGAGATTTATTGGACCCTGGCCCTGGAAGCCCAGTACTACCTCGCCATCGGCCTGTTCTTCCCCCTCCTCCAGCACCGCCATGCCAAAATCCGGTGGGCCTGTATGGCTGCCCTGATCCTGCTGCCCCTGTTGGCGGACCAATTCCGCACGGTGCAAATGTTCTCGGCACTCTTCGCCATGGGAATCCTGACGTGCCAACGCCTGAACGGACGTATCGGACCGGCGGCCCATACCCTATCACTCCTCGCCTGCGGACTGGTCACCTGGCAGGTAATGGGCTGGCCGCAGGCCTTGACGGGACTTTGCACCGCCGTGGCCATCACCAGCGTGCCCCTGCATCACCGGGCGCTGGAATGGCTGGGGACGGTATCCTATCCATTTTATCTATTCCACCTCGTCGTCGCCGGCCTGCTCATGCCTCCGCTGACCCGGATGCCCCGCGGACCGTGGCAGGATACCCTGGCCGTGCTGGGCCTGTTTGCGATTTCCCTCACCCTGTCCTGGGGACTGCACCTCCTCATTGAGCGCCCTTCAATGAGATGGTCCAGCGCGGTACGTTACCGGCGGGACTGAAGAACCTTGCATCCGCCAACCGGCGTGATGACTAAAACTTGAAAGCAGCTCCCAGGAACAGCCCCTTGGTGCCGCGTCGAAGACAAAACCGTCGTGGGCCTAGTCGAGGTAACGGTAGCCCAATTCCGTCAAGAAAGCAGTGCCGGGCTGGCGGGGCCCGGAGCCGGCAGGAGGGGCAGCGGGTCGGTCAGATCAGGAAAACCGCTCATCGGACGGATCTGCCGGCACCCACTTTTCCCTGCAAATTCCCCGCTTTTGTGAAAACCGGAAGATTCCATCCTGGAAAACCTGACGATTAATTGGGTAAGCCCTGAAGGCTGATCTGGCATACCAGGTTGCGGTGGTTTGAAGAATGAGTTGGTGATACGGACTCCGGCTTAGTCCAGTCCTTTCATGGTGGGACAAAAGCAATTTCCATCGCTCCGGGTGGGGTGGCAAAAAACCCGCTGATAGTGCGACCCTTTCAGGCTCGGATCGGCTCATCCTGACGCTCTAAAAGACGCACTGCCAGCGGGTTCAACTGAATGCTGCTGGAAACCCTTCGCTATGGCACGACAATCCAAACCGTTTGTCCCTGATAAGTAGCGGGCCGATAGTAGATGCCTCCGACATACCGGCAGGAGTAGCCCGCATAACGGACGGTCCTGTATCCGGCAGGCACAGCGGCGTAGTAGCCTCTCGGCAGCACTCCCACGCCAGGAGCCCCCACACCCACGCCGGGTCTGACTCCCACTCCGGGAGCACCCACACCCACGCCGGGTCTGACGCCCACAGCAGGACGGCCGACACCGACGCCACCATACCCCCCGACACCCGGGCCGGGAGCACCGACCCCGCGGCCAAGATCCCGTGCGGAGACGACGCCAGCGGTGAGGCAGAGGGTGCTGCCGAGGATAAGAGCCGTCAGGGGTGTGAACCTGCGTTTTGTTTTATTGAATAGAGTGAGATTGGCTTTCATAAGATTGAGCAAGGAAAGGGGTGCGATGGGTTGGATCAGTTTTGTGCGGCGCGGGCTTCGGAAAGACTGATCATGGGGGTTTCCTCGGACCCGGCGGACGGCTGATAGCGGAAGGCGGAGTCACTGACCTGCGCCTGCAGATCCCAGGTGAGGAAGTCCACATCCATGATCACTCGGCTGCCTGCGGTTTTTGTTGTGGTGAGCTTCAGACGGCGGGGCAGGGAGTCTGTGACTGCGAGCCAGAGTTCCGCATCGGCGAGCCCGCCTTGGAGACCGATCCGCTGGCACGGAACCGTTTTCCCTCCCTCGTTGACCGAGCCCTTGCCAAGGTAGGACACGGATTCCACGCGTTCTTTGATGCCGCTGTAGGGATCGCTCACGATGAACTCGGCCAGCGGTGGCTGGAAGCCATAGACCTGTGCCAAATGCCCGGGAACCCTGTCGAGGGTTCCTGGGAGCGGCGCCTTGGAATAAAAGTTATTGAGTCCGTCCACCACGGTGAAGGTGCGCCCATCGAAAATCATTTCGCGTGGGGCACCTTTTCCGGTGACCGTGACCGCCAGCTTGTTGGGTCTGGCCACCACCACCCCGATCCCGGCTTCGGCAGGTTGATTCATTTTCTCCGCGAGCGCCTTTGGCATGGTGCGGGTGGCTGTGAAGCGGAATTGCTTGGTGGAAGCCAGACGGGTGGACATGGTTTTCAAGAGCGCATCAGCGTCCGGTGAAACCCCGGCGTCCGGAGGCAAAATGGCGTAACGTGTCGCGCAGCTTGAAAAAAGCAGTGCAGTGCTGATAGCGAGGAGTGGGAGTTTGAACATGGAATTGAGTGGGGGGATGGTTGGTTGGATTATTATTTAAGTCCGGCAAATGAGGTGGACCCCAAAGTCCGGCCACCAACTGGGTAAGCTCAGCGGCATTGCCCTATGAGCACCCTAGTAACCTGCCTGCCCGCGATGTCAAGTTTGGTGCAGGGGATGGGCCGATTCCGGGAAGCTGGAGCGCAGGCAGGACCGTGCGCAGCCTGCAGCGGAGAGCCCCCAAAATCGTGTCCGCAGGGGCGGATTTTAAGTTGGCTTTAATTCGTCAGGCTGCGACCATTACCTTCCGGGTGTCCGTCAACGCCACCGCCACGCTCAGGTCTTAATATGCGCAGGGAGTCAGACTCCCAAGGGCGGCGCTGCGGAGGCAATTGAAATTCCCCGGCTTTGTCCCAGTCAGGGATAGCGCCTTATGCAGGGCGTTCAGGCATAGCGCTGCTTCCATGCAGCACAACACTTTATGGGTGCGCCAATCCATCACGGCACACAAATAAACATGACCCACCGGCATCGGCAGGCAAGAGCCGCGGGCAGCCAGCCAGACTATCACGAGAATGGCGGCAAATATCGGTGCACTACACCTGATTGGCGCGGTCGACCCTCAAATCCCGCGACGGATAGGCATAACTGCGGTGGCTCCGGGCGGGGATCGTGGACCGGGGGAGGCACCAGATCGCTTCCAAGCCCCATCGCCTGCCGTAACCAGCGCACCCGCTTGCGGTTGATCAGGATCCCATACTCCCGCTCCGGCACCGGTTGAAAAGCGGACAAGGACCGCACGGCCTGCCGCTGCTGACTGATTTGAGGATGATCCTCTTCCAGCAACCCGCGTCTTTTCCTCACAGATCGGGTTGTTTGGACTTTTTTCGCAGCCAGTCGAGTTCGACTATCAGCTTCCCGATCCTGGCATCCAGCGGATCGCACACCTTCCAGAGGCTGGCCTCATCCACTCCGGAGGCCGCGCTTCCACCTCCACACGGGCTTTATATCGGGCTTCATGTCTCTTTGATTGAGCTTTCATTGGGGAAGTACTGGGTTCGCAGTTTCGTGCGCCCAGGTCCAGCCCAACCATAGCTTAGCCGGTGGCCCGGTTTCCGGGGTCCACCTCACTTCTGTTCCACCGTCACCTTGATGATCTTGCCGGTGAAGGTGCTGGGAGGCCCCGGCTGGTAGTCGGTGGATACGTTGGTCTCGCCATCGATGCCCACGTCCGTGCCTTCGTCGGCGGAGAACATGAAGGGCTGGGTCCTGGGGATTTGACCTTCAGCGACTTTGTTGCCATCGACGCTGAGGATGGATTTGCCGCCGGCGCCTGGCTTCCTATCATCGGGGATAAACTCGTAGCTTATGGTGTGTTTGCCGGGCGCGAGCGCGGCGCTCCCGGCGCCGATGTTGGTGCGTTCGAGGGCGAAGAAGTTGTATTCGTGGCGCGGCTTGCCCTCTTTCATGTAGAGCGTCCAACCACCGAAGTAGCCGGCCTGGGCGATGATGACTCCGCTGGTTTTGTCGTCGGGCACTTCGATCTCGGCGGTAATGGTGTGGTGCACACCTTTGATGTTGATGAAGGCGTTTTCCAACATGCCGGTCATGCCGGGATAGACGGTGAGTGACTTGCGCCCGCCGAGGAGGTCGGGCCGCCCGGCGATGGCTGGGTTGAAGCGCTCGGCGCGGCGGTCATCAATGGGAAAGACATGATTGCGCACGGCTTCCTTGTCGAACACGGCTTGGAGTTCCTTGAGCTTGGCGGGGTTCTTGGCAGCGAGGTTCTCGGCCTCACTGAAGTCGTCGTCCACTTTGTAAAGCTCCCACACGTCGTCCTTCAGGGCGGGGGACTTGGCGGTCACGTCCCAAGGGATTGAGTGCCGGGTACAAGCGACCCAGCCTTCGTGATAGATGCCCCGGTTGCCGAACATCTCGAAATACTGCGTGGTGCGCTGGTCGGCGGCCTTCGGGGCGTCGGCGGAGTAGAGCATGGAGACTCCGTCCATGGGGCGCTGGGCGATGCCATCAACGGTCTTGGGTTGCGGGATCCTCGTGGCTTCGAGCGCGGTCGGGGCGACATCAATGACGTGGTGAAATTGGCTGCGGATTTCACCCTTCGCCTTGATGCCCTTGGGCCAATGCATCACCATGCCATTGCGAGTGCCGCCGAAGTGGGAGGCAACCTGCTTGGTCCACTGGAAGGGAGTGTTGGTGGCCCACGCCCAGCCGATGGCGTAGTGCGGGAAGGTAGTGGGGTCGCCCCACGTGTCGATGTGCGACATCATCTGGTCGGCTTTGCCGATGATGCCATTGAGAGCCATCATTTCATTGTAGGTGCCTTCAGGACCGCCCTCGGCGCTCGCGCCGTTGTCGCCCACGATGTAGAAGAAGAGGGTGTTGTCGAGCGCACCGATGGCTTCGAGCTGGGTGACGAGGCGGCCGACCTCGTGGTCCGTGTGCTCGGCAAATCCTGCGAAGGTTTCCATCTGGCGCTCGAAAAGCCGCCGCTGTTCCGCGCTCATGTCGGCCCACGCAGGGATTTCCTTCGGGCGGTCGGTGAGCTTCGTATTGGCGGGAATGATGCCCATCTTTTTCTGCCGCCCGAAGGTTTCCTCACGCAGCTTGTCCCAGCCACCGGCGAACTGGCCTTTGTATTTGGCGATCCATTCCTTCGGCGCGTGATGCGGCGCGTGCGTGGCGCCTGGAGCGAAATACATGTAGAATGGCTTGTCCGGCGTGAGCGACTGCTGCGCGCTCACCCAGCGGATTGCCTGGTCGGTCATGTCCACGGTGAAGTGATAATCCGTCGACTGCTTGTGCTCGACGCGGGTCACCCCATCGAAGATCGCGGGCGCCCACTGGTTCGTTTCGCCTCCGATGAATCCGTAGAATTTGTCGAAGCCCGACCCGGTGGGCCAGCGGTCGTAAGGCCCGGAGGCGGAGACTTCCCACGGCGGTGTCTCGTGGTATTTGCCAAAGGCCGCGGTGCTGAATCCATTCTGCCGGAGGATTTGCGCGAGCGGCGTGATTTCGCGCGGCCGGATGCCGGTATTCCCCGGAAAGGCCGTGGCCATCTCCATGATGGCACCTGCGTTGTTGGCGTGGTGGTTGTGGCCGGTGAGGAGCGCGGTGCGCGTGGGGCTGCACAGCGCGGTGGTGTGAAAGCGATTATAGCGCAGCCCGTTGCCCGCCATCCGGTCGAGATTAGGCATCCGGCATGGCCCGCCAAACGCGCTGCTCGCGCCGAAGCCGATGTCGTCGATCAGCACGATCACCACGTTCGGGGCGCCCTGCGGCGCCTTCACCTCGAAACGCGGCGGCGCCTTCGCATCGCGGGCGTCCAGCGTGGTGATCGGCGCGACCGGTGGTTCAGGAATGGGCAGTGAGGTGCGATTGAGTTGATCTCCCGCTCCCGTTTGGCTTTGAGCACCCGCCGGCAGGCTGAATGTCGCGGCGGATAGTCCAGTCAGAAGGACGAGTATCGTGGTTTTCATAAGATAGCGTTTTAAACTCTGAAATAGCGCGGCAATGTCTAGCCTAGAGGCGGCCGGCCGATTTGCCAATATGATTTTACTTCACCGCCGCGGATCGTTGCTTATATTGACAGCAGGAACTCCACCCGTCCCGCTATTAGACCTTTAAGGTCCAATAGCTTTTTTGCTGACGGGATTGCCCCACCACATGCTGCCTCCGGAAAAAGCTGCGGTATGTTTCATTTCCCGAAGATGGCAGGGGCAGACGGAAAAGACAGCATGCCGCACACGGCGGCAAGCCATTCGGATTCGTCGAGGGTTTGGTCAAGAACGCGCTGCGCCGGACGCCCGCACCTGTCCGGCGGTGCCGGGCTCCTCCTTGCCAGCAATGAGGATGAGGGGCAGGTGCCCTTGCGTGCTTTGCAAGGCCGCGCAGATCCCCAAGCCATTGCGCCCCGTCATGTGGAGGTCCAGCATCAGACAGTCCGGCAGGCGGAGCGTGGAAGGAGGGTCGAGGGCTTCAAGGAAGGCATCGCCGCTTTCGAAGATCCGGCCGGGCCGGGACTTGTCCTTGAGGATCGCCGGCAACCTGCCTTTGGCATAACGCTGGCGTCACCGCCCCACCTCCATCTTGTCCTGGCCCAGCCTTGCCGCGGGTTCCTGATTCTACAGACCATCCGCGGCCAATAGATTGATGGCCGCCCGCTCCTGGGTCCGCAGGGAACTGGAGCGGCCCTTGGTGAGGCTTTCCAGCTTGAGGCGCTCCAATGGCAGTCAATTCAATGATCACGGCTACACTCATGGCCCCAGCACACCCCGATTTTTATCATATGTAAAAAGTAAGGTGACCTAAACTAAGAAAATCTGTCAAAACCACCACTTCAGGGGGGGCCGTTATAACGCACCGAAGTAACCCGGATCCCTGACAGGCGGGCCGGCCTGCGCTGAACTGACCGCCCAGGAGAAAGCTATCCATCAATCCTCCCCATGGCCCTCCCGGAAAATAAAAAACCACCGGCGGTTTCCCGATGCCCAAGCAGTCGACTCAGCCTACCAGATTTTTTCAAAAACTGGTTTGAGTCCGCCTAGGTGGA